>CAKUKR010000012.1 GCA_934663645.1 uncultured Muribaculaceae bacterium
ACAGATTTGCGTGTTAAAAAATTGCATGAATGAAAACTTTGCAGTAACTTTGCAACGTGAGGGTGACGGCACTCCCGCCGCTCGCACGAGACATTTTGTATAAAGCGTTTATCACGCGCTTTGTTCCTGACGAATAGAAACTTCGCAAATTTCTTTGGTACAGTCGGGGATGAGGCAACTGGTGAATGCCTATGTAGATGTATGACGACATCGGCCGTCCGCCAGCTTCGTTAGAAGACACGGCGGCATGATGCTGCATATATAGCGTGGGCTTCTCAGTTGCTCGTTCACTGTACCGGGCAATGCGAAGGCCTCTATTCGATGAACGGGCAACGGATACAGATTCTCACGCTTTTCTTGTATATTAACTGCCGACGAGGAGATGACCGAGGCAACCCAAAACATACTGCGATGGCAATAAAGAACAACATCACATTTGGACATTCCATCGAGAGACTCGTAGAGTCCATGCTCCTGCGCGAAGACCGCGACGTGTACATCCCTTCATCAGACGACCATGGCATCGACATGATTGTCGCCACCAAATGCACCGGCTGCACAGAGGACAACTGCCCGGACTGTGACGCACCAGGCAACAAACCGGCATCTCGCTTCCAGGAAATACAAATCAAGTCACTGCGTGAAGGAGGCCTGTTCGCGGCAATCAAGTGCCCGAACCCGAGACCGGAATACTGGTTCGTGTTCTATGTGGAACAGCACAA
This sequence comes from uncultured Muribaculaceae bacterium, assembly GCA_934663645.1. GTDB lineage: Bacteria > Bacteroidota > Bacteroidia > Bacteroidales > Muribaculaceae > Lepagella. The sequence goes on from CAKUKR010000012.1 coordinate 723, forward strand.
CACGTTCTGGCTCGTCAACTCCATGGACTTCGTGCAGATAGCCTCACGCAACGTCAAGGGAGACAATATAGGCAAGTACAGCCTGTCGCTTGCTTCTACCAAAGGCATCCGCGAGGCAATGGCTCAATACATCGTATCTGATTTCTCCAAACTGCCGTAAGAGATATGAAAAGCACGATGAGAAAATTCATGAAACCGGCACTGTTGCGGGCATTGCTGCTCGCAGCAGTGTCAATCCCCTGCCTCACTGCCGCCGCTGCCGAGTTTGTTGTTGATGGTATAACATATTCAGACCTTGGCACAAACGCTGTAGCCGTAACCGATTTCAGCGGAAGCGTGAAGGAGGCGGTTATCCCCGAAACAGTGAAGTACAAAGGCAGAAACTATGCTGTAATTGCAGTAAAGCTCGACTATTGGAAAAAATCAAGCTCTGAATTGACCACACTGTCCACCCCCGCTTCGGTAGTTGAAATCGAGTACAGTGGCTTCAATGCTTATAACTATTCTGCTGAAGCGCTGTTTCCAAAACTGAAAGCAGTAAACGTGTCTGCCGACAACCCGTCATACAGCAGCCAGGACGGGGTGCTGTACAACAAGTCAAAGACGATGCTGCTCTCAATGCCGAAAGCAAGCGAGCTGACAAATTTCGACATACCGCAGTCTGTAACGAGCATAGCCGATGATGCTTTTCAAGGTTGCACAATGCTCGAAAGCGTCAGCTTCCCGGCAAGCGTGACCTCGATTGGATCCTATGCATTCAGAGGCTGTACTTCGCTCGAAAGCGTCAGCTTCCCGGCAAGCGTGACCACGATAGACGATTATGCATTCAGTGGCTGCACCGCGCTCGAAAGCGTCAGCATCCCGGCAAGCGTGACCTCGATAGGCTACTGGGCATTCAATGACTGCACTTCGTTGGTTTCAATTACAATCCCCAACTCTGTGACAAAAATTGGAAATTACTTAGGCAGCGCATTCGGAGGACTGTGCCGCATTGCGACTGTGACTTGCGAAGCGACCGAACCGGTAAAGCTGAACAGCCAGCAATTCTCCGAAATGACACTGATGTACGGCACGCTGTACGTCCCCAAAGGAAGCAAGCAGAAATACCGCAACGCCGAGTACTGGTCAGATTTCGACAACATCAAGGAAATCGGAGAATGACCGATCCTCCTCTCACACAAAACAGGGGCGTGCCCAGCGGCACGTCCTTGTTTGCATATCCAATAACGTCTACAACTCGCTATAACTCAACTGCATTAACGTCAGCGATTTAATACAGTAAGTCCTTCTTTTCATAGACTGCAGTTCTGATAATTTGCCGAATTGAAATATTATTCGTAATTTTGCAACAAACTCTCGAGCCTATATCAACATGAGGATAATCGCAGAACGCACAATCCGCCAGTATTACGAGCGCAACCCAAAAGCAAAAACAGCATTGGAAGATTGGGTTTCGGTTGTCAAAAAAGCCCAGTGGAAATGTTTTGCCGACATACGAGCAACATACAATTCAGCTGACTACGTTGGCAACCAGCACTACGTGTTCAATATAAAGGGGAACGATTTCAGACTGGTGGTCGTAATTAAATTCATTCCTCAATTTGTGCTGATCCGTTTTATCGGGACACACAGCGAATATGACAAAATAGATTGTTCAACCATATAAACTCCGCAGAAATGACCAAGATAGAGAATGAAATGCAGTATCAAGCGGCTCTGAAGCGCGTAGAAGAACTGATGCTCGGACTCCCTGAAGACATCCCGGCTGACGACCCGCAAATGGTCGAACTCACATTGCTCGGCAACCTTGTTGCGGACTACGATGAGGAGCATTACCCTATAGGCAAACCCTCTCTGGTAGAAACTATAAAGTTGAGAATGTATGAAATGGGGCTTACTCAGGTAGCCCTGTCCAAATTGCTCGGCATAAATCCGTCGCGCATCTGCGAATACCTTTCAGGCAAGAAAGAACCGACACTGAAGCAAGCACGCAAGATAAGCCGCGAGCTGAACATTGACCCGGCAATCGTCCTCGGCGTATAACACAATCCGACCAACCTTAAACACACAAAACAGGGGCATGCCGTCAGGCACGTCCCTGTTTGCATATCTGATTATGTGGCTATTTCGTCACTCTGCGGTCAATTCCGTTCCCATCTCCTGGCCTTTGCGGGTGGCGGGGATGCCGTCTTTCATCCACACGGGCATCGGCGCGCCTTTCAGGTAGTGGTCGAAGAACTGCTGCAGGCGGATGGTGATGTCCTTGCGGTTCTTGCGTGCGCGTATGTTGTGCGCCTCGCCGTTGTACTGCAGCATCCATACGGGCTTCTGCAAGCGGCGCAACGCCATGAACATCTCGATGCCCTGATACCAAGGCACTGCGCCGTCCTGGTCGTTGTGCATGATGAGCAGCGGCGTGTTGACGCGGTCAGCGTAGAACAGCGGGGAGTTGGCGATGTAGAGCTGCGGTGCTTCCCACAGGTTGCGGCCTATGCGCGACTGACCGCACTCATACTGCGCCTGGCGGGATTCTCCCGAACCCCAGCGTATGCCGCCGAAAGCGGAGGTCATGTTTGCCACAGGCGCGCCCGAGCCGGCGCAAGCGAACATGTCGGTGCGCGTAACGAGGAACGATGTCTGGTAGCCGCCCCAGCTCTGTCCGTCGATGCCAATGCGGTCACGGTCTATCCACGGGTATTTCTTGCAGAGGTCTTCCACGCCGGAGCAAATATAGTTGTATGCGCTTTCGCCCGGTATGCCAGGGGCGTATTTCACGTCGGGAACGAACACCACATATCCACGGCTGACGTAGAACGGGTAGTTGACCCAGCTCCATGAGGGCTCCATGGTGTAGTGGCGGTACAGTTCCTCGCTGTTGCGCTCGTAGAAGACCACGAGCATCGGGTATTTCTTGCTCTTGTCGAGGTCCTCGGGGGTGTAAAGCACGCCCTCGGTCAGGTCGCCGGAATACGAGTACCATTTCACGAGCTGCGCGTCGCCCCAGTTGTAGTCCTTCATCTGCGGGTTTGCGTCGGTGACTTTGGCAGCGTTGCGGAAATTGTTGTTCTGCGCTATCCACACATCAGGCGAAGTGTTGAAGTTGGCACGCTGGTATGCGTACACGTTGGCGTTCTTGGCCTTGCGCAGCTGCGAGAACGTGTATGTGTCGAGCACCTTGATGTCCGGGGCAGCAGCCTTGCCGGCGGTCATGGTGGCATAACCGTTGCGCTTGTCGGTATAGTCAAACACCGATAGGAGCATCTCGCGTCCCGGGGTGATGGAAATCTCCTCGCTGTCGGTCTTGATGTAGCGGAACCGGCGGTTGGTCTTGCGTCCCTCGCCGGCGGTGAGGCATACGGGCTTGGTCTTGCCTGTCGGGTCAACGCTCCAGATGTCGTAGCGGTCATATACGAGCAGGGCCTTGTCGCCGTCGAGCCACCCGGCAACGCCGTAGGGCTGGCGCATCATCGGTATGTCCTGGTCCTCGTCCCAAGTCGGATAGGGTATCGCGTCTGAAATTTCGACAGTCTCGCCGGTGGCGTTGTTGTAGATGTGGTAAGCCATGTCATTGTACCAAGCCACATAGTTGCCGCAGGGGGAAATGTCAGACATCTCCTGCGGAGCGTCCGTAATGTCTGTCTGCTTGCCGGAGCGCAGGTCGTAGACGGCGAGGTGTTCCGGGGCAGCATAGTCCCACTGCTGCGAGATGATGCCCTCTGACGGGTCTTTTACCAGCACATAGTCGCCGTCCCAGCGGTTGGAGGGCTTGAGCGCGACGAGGGGGTTGTCGGTGATGAAACGCTGCTGTCCGCTCGCGAGGTCAAACACTATCGGGAATGTCTGCTTGCGGGCTTCCTCCGCCATCTTCAGCTCCTTGGGGGGAGTGTAGGGCGCGTCCCACCGCCAGATGTCGAGGTCGGCACGCTCGAAATCGACTATCGTCGTGTCGTCGGGAGCAACATAGCGGGCCACGCCGGCTATGAGCCGCTTGCCGTCATGGGAGAACTGCGGCACTGTGTACTGGTTGACGAAGAGCGTGTCCGCGCCGGCAACCGACATTCGGCTGTCGCAGAGCGCACGCGGCTCGGGGAAGCTGTCGCCCCCCTTGCCGAGGTCGGCGAGGTACAGCACGGACTTGCGCGTGCCAGTCTCGGTGGAGTCAGTCGAGGCGACGTATGACACGGCAGTGCCGGCACGGTTGAGCACGGGCGCACTGTAGAACACCTTGTCGCGGTCGATGAGGAACATGTTGGTGTCGGGGAGGCTGATGATGCCGATGCCGTCGGTGGCGGTGGAGTCCTTGCCGCAGGTGGCGAGCGATGCAGCTATGCGCATGCCGTCATCGGAGAAGGAGAACTCCTTGACCCAGTTGACGATTTTGCTCTCGCCACTGCGCAGGTTGCGCAACACGAGCGGGCGGCCTGCCTTCTTGTCCTTCAACGCCTTGGGGGTGATGTGCGCGGTGTCACAGCTCATGTATGCCACCCATTCGCCCCCCTCCTTGCCGATGCCGTAGCGGATTACGTTGGCTATCTTGGTGACGCTGCCGCTGGCCAGGTCAACTATCGCGAGCGAGTCCTGCGGCATGTCGAAATCCTTCTTCTTGTCAATTTTGGCCTGGCGCGTGTCGGCAAACAGCGGCTTGATGAGAGCCACTGCGTTGCGCGAGTCAGCGGTGAATTTCGGGTTGTAGCCCCGGGGGATGGTTATGGTCTTGCCGGTCTTGACATTGCGCAGCGTCAGCGTGCCGTTCCCCTCCTGGGGGTTGACCTCGTAAGCAGCCCACCGGCCGTCGTTGGAAAGACGGTCCACGCGCACCGACTTCCAGTCGTCAAACGACGAGTGGTCAAGCACCTTCTTGGCGTTGACCATGCCGGCAGCGAGGGTTATGCCGAGTATCGGCAACAGTATTTTCTTCATGTATATGTATCGTTTACAGATGGTTTGTCATTTGTCAGTCCACATTGTGCAGGTCATGCCCCATGCGGTTCTTCTTGGTGTGCATATAAAACCGGTTGTACTCGTTAGGCTCAATCTCGAGAGGCACGTTCTCCGTTATCTCAAGGCCGTATCCCTCAAGTGCCACACGCTTCATCGGGTTGTTGGTCATCAGGCGCATCTTCGTTATGCCCAGCGCATGGAGTATGTTCGCCCCCACGCCGTAGTCGCGCTCGTCGGCCTTGTGGCCCAGGTGCAGGTTGGCCTCGACAGTGTCCATGCCCCCCTCCTGGAGCTTGTACGCCTTGATCTTGTCCATCAGCCCGATGCCGCGTCCCTCCTGGTTGAGGTAGATGACCGCGCCTCTCCCCTCCTGCTCAATCATGCGCATGGCACGGTGGAGCTGCTCGCCGCACTCGCAGCGCAGCGAGCCAAAAATGTCGCCGGTGGCACAGCTGCTGTGCACACGCACCAATGCCGGCTGGCCATCGCGCAGGTCGCCCTTGATGAGCGCGATGTGTTCCAGCCCGTTGTCCTTCTGGTGGAACGGGATGAGGCGGAAATGGCCGTAGGCTGTCGGCATGTCCACCTCCTCGCCCATTTCTACCAGCGAGTCGTTGGCAAGGCGGTACTTTATCAGGTCGGCTATCGACACGAGCTTCAGCCCCCACTCGTCTGCCCGGCGGCGCAGTTCGGGCAGTCGAGCCATAGAGCCGTCGTCGCTCATGATTTCCATAAGCGCGGCGACAGGCTGCATACCGGCGAGGCGAGCGAAGTCGATGGCTGCCTCGGTGTGCCCGCAACGCTGCAGCACGCCGCGCTCCTGCGCATACAGGGGATTGACGTGTCCGGGACGGCCGAAAGTCTCGGGCGTGGAAGCCGGGTCTGCAAGCGCACGGATAGTGGCAGCGCGGTCCTGAATGGAAACGCCGGTGGAGCAGCCCTCCAGCTTGTCAACTGTCACGGTGAACGGCGTGCCGAGCACCGACGTGTTGTCCTCGACCTGGCGCGGAAGCTGCAACTCGTCGCAGCGGCGCATGGTGATCGGCGCACACAGCACTCCGCGTGCGTTTTTCAGCATGAAATTGACCTGTTCGGGGGTGATTCTCTCGGCAGCAACGATGAGGTCTCCCTCATTCTCGCGGTCTTCGTCGTCAACGACGATGATGAATTTGCCGTCCTTGAAATCCCGGATAGCCTCCTCTATCGTATCGAGTTTGATTTTACGGTCCATATATTGTATCGGTAGTAATCGCCTTGCGGCGGTATTATGAATTGATTTCTTGAGTATCAGATTTTGTGTTTTCGTCTTCAGCCGCAGCTTCCTCCCCCTCCTCGCCGCCGATGCGGAATATCGAGAAGTTGACCGAGCCGTAACGCCGGTGGTCGCAAAAGGCCGGGTGCGACGAATAGTCGTGGTCGCGGTTATGCTCTATCACCACTATCGTCCCGGAGCGCAGCATCTGCGAGTCGAGCACCATGGCTGCAACATCATCGAAACGCGGATGCTCATACGGCGGGTCGGCAAAGATGAAGTCAAACTTGCGGCTGCACGTCTGAATGTACTTGAACACATCTCCTTTGACCACCGTCAGGTTGTCGTCATGCAGCTTTTCGCGCACAGAGCGGATGAAGTTGACCTGCGTATGAGCATTCTCCACACACGTCACCGAGCGGCAGCCGCGTGACAGGAACTCGAAGCTAACCGCGCCCGTGCCGGCAAACAAGTCGAGGGCATCAGTATCCTCCATGTCGCGCATATTCTCCAGCACGTTGAATATGTTCTCACGAGCGAAGTCCGTAGTTGGCCTCGCCGTGATGTTGCGCGGCACGTCAAAACGCCGCCGCCCGTATTTTCCGCGTATTATCCTCATGGCTGCCGGTTGTTGCGGTATGAACAAATCACGTCTGCCGGCGGAGCATCCTCCTCGGCGGGCATCGGGACTGCCGCCATTTCGCCTACATACTCCCCTATCATGCCGCGCACAGCCTCTACCCCCTCCGCCGCGCCGGTAACGTAGACTGCCACCTGCTGAGGAGTGATGTCCTCACCTGCGGCACGGCAGGTGTTAAGCATATAATAGACTGCATCGGCAGTGTCCTGGCAACGGCGGCGCGACGAGGCAATGAGGTGACCGTCGCGGAACAATGCCATGTCGGCATATCCGCCGCGAATGTCGGCAAACAGACACAGCCCGGCCTTGGCGACACGCTGCCAGTGAGACAGCAGCGTCGTGGCATGGCATGCCACTCGCGAGCCGGCAAACGTGCGGGCAAGGAACTGGCGCAGACCGGGGACTGCCATATACAGCACGGCATACTCGCCCACGGTGTCAGTCATGGTGTCCTCTGCCGACGTATCGCCGAACACCGTTGAGAACGCCTTGACACAGAGATCTGCATCATCGGCCAATTCTGCGGGGACAAACATATAGCGGGCTGTCGTCACCACGATGTCAGCCTCGAAATCGTCAAGCACTGCCGGGTGGTCATAGACCGCGTTCTCTATGGCACGCAGACTGTCGTCGCCCTCGAGGCGTGCCGAGGCGAGGGTGTACATCGGATCATCGGCAATGTCGTTGCGGCGCAGCCACGCTCCCATCGCCTCCTCGGAGATGTCAACGGTCAGCCGCCACTGCCCTGTGTCCGTAATATGATGCGCTGCTATCGTTCTCACTTTCGGTATGTTTGATAACGTCGGGAGCAATCCCTTTTGCTATGCAAAGTTAGGCAAAATCCGCCGAATATCGAAATTCTCAGCCCACAGCCTTGACGGCCCGTCCGCTCTGGCTTCATATAATCGCGCATGCATCTGTTGAAATAGAGCAAAAACAACGGAGCGGACAGGCTAACAACGCGATTCCAGGATAAGAGCGAGCGTGTCAAGACGACAAGCGGATAAAAAGAAAACGGCAACCAGGCCTCGACCCGATCACCGTTTTGTCGCGATAGCATTGTTTTATTATTCAGGCAATGTCTGCGACAATCACCTTATATCTTGTAGACACGCGAGCCGCGAAAAGGTTTAACCCCCGCCCCACTTTCCCCGAAAAAATTTTCTCAGTCAAAAACACCGCTACCTTTACTTGAGGATGTTCTCCCGGAGTTCTCGGAGAAAACTATAGCTGTCACTTCTTGTCAGTCTTGGTGGCGTTCTTGAGTTCGACCTTGGCCTTGCGCAGATCCTTCTTCATCTCGCGGATATCCTCCTTGGCAGCCTTGACATTTGCTCTTATGGCTTTGTTCTCCTTGCGCATTTCGGCGCGTCGTTCCGTAATGCGGCAGTTTGCGTCGAGGACAGCCTTCTGCTCCTTGGTCAGTATCTTCTCGAGTCTCTTGCGGCTGTTCTTCAACGCCTTCTTGTACTGCTTGCTCGTTATGTCGGTCATGCCGTTCAGTTCCTCACGTGTCTGCTGCTCAATCCGCTGCACCTGCTGACGCTGCAAGTCGGTCAGCTCGATGCCATCGAGCATTGTGTTCATGATCGTACGCGCTGCGTCGCCCTTGCCGCAATGCGTGGGACGGCAAGATTTCTTCTCGCCGCAGGTGTCTTTGCGTGCACGCTTGCCCTGCTTCTTGTCCTTGCCGCAGCATGACTGCTCTGTCTTCGTCTTCTTTTCAGCGCCGCAGTTTGACGCAATTGCTGTTGCACCGCCCAGACAGATGAGGGCTGCAGCTATCGAAAGAATTGTTCTTTTCATATTCTGATGAGTTTTTGGTTTCACGTTTACATATCTGATGTCCAGACAGCGGCTTAGTTTAAGCCGAGCCTCTCCATTTACGGAATATTAAGGCCAGAAAATGCAAGAAGCCCGAGGAGCTACTGTCCCCGGACTTCCCGTTATAGTGTAACCGAAGTGCTATGTCAGATGCACTGGCTTATCAGGTTCGGCACGTCAGCGACCGATGTCTCAATCCACTGGTAGATGCAGCTTACAAGACCGATGAAGACGATACCTGCAACGCAAATCCACATTCCGGCACGCTCTGAAAGCGTTGAGCGGAACTTCTCGATAGTCGGCTCTTCAGGCGATACCCACATAGCCTTGACCACGAGGAGGTAGTAGTAGAGTGAAACGATGGTGTTGATCAACGCTATCAGCACAAGCACGTAGAGTGCTACAGAACCAGACTGAGTGGCTGACGTGAATATCAGGAACTTGCTGAAGAAGCCGGCGAAGGGCGGGATGCCGGCGAGCGAGAACACTGCGAGTGTCATTGCGAATGACAGCCACGGGTTAGTCTTGTGCAGTCCGTTGTAGTCGTCCATGCCGACTTTGCCGGTCTTGTTCTCTATGGCTGCTATCACAGCAAAAACGCCGAGGTTGCTGAACACATACACCAGGATGTAGAACATCATGGAGGTCAGTCCGAGAGTGCTTGCGGCGATTATGCCGAGCATGATGTAACCGGCCTGCGAAACAGAGGAGAACGCCATGAAGCGTTTCATGTTGCGCTGGCGTATTGCGAACAGGTTGCCGACCGTGATAGTCAGGATAATGATTGCATAGAGCATCCATTCCCATACCTGGCTGTAAACAGTGCCGAACACCTGAACGAAGATGATGAAGAATGCAAACGCGGCTGAACCTTTGGAGATGACCGAGAGGTAGCTGGTGACAGCTGTCGGAGCACCTTGGTAAACGTCGGCAGTCCAGAGGTGGAACGGCACGAGCGAGAGCTTGAAGCCAATGCCAGCCATCACGAATGCCAATGCTGTTATCAGCATGCCTGAATGAGAGCCGTTCATCACAGCATCAGCGATGTCCGCGAAATAGAGCGAGCCAGTGCCGGAGCAAGCATACACGAATGAGAGACCCATCATGAGGACTGCCGAGGAGAACACAGCCGTCATCACATATTTGATAGCCGCCTCGTTGCTCTCGTAGCGTTTCTTGTCGAAAGCCACCATTGCCGCGAGGGGAAGCGATGCAGACTCGAGACCGATGATGAAGAGCAGGAAGTGGCGTGCGCTTATCATGAGGTACATGCCGAAGAGCGTCACAAACAGCAGCTCGAAGAACTCCGCCTTGCGCAGTTTTCCGGATTCGGTGTCTGACCAGCGTATGGCCTGCAGCAGGACGATGAATACGCCGAGGTTCAGGATATTCTTTATCGCCATTGTCGCGCTGTCGTTGACATACATGCCCTCAAAGGCATCTACGCCGCAGCGCGGGATGAACCACATGGCCACCGTAGCGACGCCAAACAGGATGACGGCAAGCGGAGTGACTGCGGCTTTCGCACGGCTACCTGAGAATGTATCGAACAAGAACACTATCAGGAATACACCGAGTACTATTAGCTCGGGAAACATTGTTCCGAATTGTGAGTAATCCATTTTCAATCGATTTTATATATTCAATACATTAGGTTTTACTGTGCCACTGCGAGAGCATTGATGATAGGCTCAAAGCTGTGCTGTATCGTGTCGTTGATCCAGTTGGGGAAGCAGCCGATGCCGGCGATGCAGAGTATCAGCACGACGGTTGCCACACGCTCGAACCATGTAGCGTCGGTCAGGGCGAGGTGATGCTCGTCATGAACAGGACCGTGGAGGAGCTTGCCGACTACACGCAGGATGTAGACCGCTGTTATTACGATAGAGCAGGTAGCTGCTATCACGAAGCAACGGTGGAACATGTCCGTATGCTCGAAGCTGCCGAAGAAGATTGTCATCTCGGCTACGAAGCCGCTGAGACCCGGCAGACCGAGCGATGCGAAACCAGCTATCATGTAGCAGACACCGAGGTAAGGCATTATCTTCATCAGGCCGCCCATCTGGCGGATGTCACGAGTGTGCGTGCGTCCGTATATCATACCGATAAGGGCAAAGAAGAGGGCTGTCATCAGACCGTGTGAGAGCATCTGCATGATAGCGCCGGTCATTGCCGTGGTGTTGAGCATGAGGATGGCAAAAAGCACCATGCCGCAGTGCGAAACTGACGAGTAAGCGTTGATGTACTTCAGGTCAGTCTGAACGCAAGCGGAGAACGCACCGTAGACGATGCTTATGCCGGTCAGGATGATGAATATCCACGACAGCTCGTTGGCAGCCTGCGGAAGCAGGAAAATGGCAATGCGGAAGCAGCCGTAGCCACCGAGTTTCATAAGCACGCCAGCGTGAAGCATCGACACCGCTGTCGGTGCGCAAGCGTGACCGTCAGGGCTCCATGTGTGGAAGGGGAACATCGCGCCCAGCACACCGAAGCCGACGAATGTCAGCACAAACAGGTAGTTCTGCCACCCGGCAGGTATCGCGCCGTTATGCGAGATTTCGAGGATGTTCCATGTCAGCTGCGATGCGTCGGCGCTTGAATGCCAGTAGATGCCGAACAAGCCGAGCATCAGGAAGGCTGAGCCGCCCATAAGCATCAGCGTCAGCTTCATCGCGGAATACTCCTTGCGGCCGGTACCCCAGAAGCCTATCAGCAGGTACATCGGGATAAGGGCCACCTCGTAGAACATGAACATGGTGAAGATGTCTATCGAGATGAAGAAACCGAACACGCCGGTTGACAGGAGCGTAAACCAGAGGAAGAAGTTCTTGGGGAGCGGGTTGATTTTCCATGAGGCGAATGTGCCGGCAAACACGATTACCGCCGACAGCATCAGCATCAGCACAGAAATGCCGTCAACACCCACAGCAAGGTTGATATTGAGAGGCTTGTACCAGCACCAAGAGCCGGTATAGAGCATTTCGTCGGTCACACCTGCCGCACGCTGTCCCAGGAAGTCAACACAGAGCCAGATGGCCAGCGCCATCAGTATCGTGCTGCCTATCACCATCACCGTGCGGATAGCCTTCATACTGCTGTTGCGGCACAGGCCTAATCCTATCAGCATGAGGACAGGAACTATTACAAACCAGATTAAGATATTTGAAAACATAATCGAAGATTTTTCTGCTAAGCAATATGAGGTTAGAGTAGACAAATCCAGGTGATACCCGCAAGCAGCGCAGCGCCGATGAAGTACCATACGACGTAGGTCTGTATAGCACCGCTCTGCATGCCCTTGATAGCGACAGAGGCGCGGTTGGTGATTTTGGCGAAGCCGTCCATGGTAGCGTCGATGACATGACGGTCAAACCATGCGATGCTGCGGCAGATCACGTTGAAGATGAACTTGTGGGTAATGAACATATAAATCTCGTCCCAGTAGAAGCGGCGGTGAGCTGCCTGCCACAGGCCGGGCATGGCGTTCTTGAGCTTGCTCGGGATAGAGTTCTTCTTGCGGTACATCACCGTCGCGAGTGCGATAGCCGCAATAGCGACAACGAGCGAAACCGAGGCGACTGTCGGGTCAATGTGAATTTCGTAAGCCTCGCGGTTCCAGGTCACGAACTCGCCGAAGGGTATGAAACCAGCCACGCAGGAAACGACTGCGAGGATGATGAGCGGCAGCGACATCTGCCACGGAGCATCATGCGGACGGTGCTCCTTGTGGTGAGGATTGTCCTCCCACCAGAAGATGAGGTAATAGAGACGGAACATATAGAAGGCGGTCAGACCGGCTACCATAGTCATCCATGCGCCCCAGAACCAGTGGTTGGAGAACATCGCGCTCAGCATCTCATCCTTGGAGAAGAAGCCGGCGAAAGGCCAGATGCCCGCAATGGCGAGACAGCCGATGAGGAACGTCCAGTGAGTGATAGGCATATACTTGCGCAGACCGCCCATGGCAGTGTAGTCGTTGGAGTGAACTGCATGAATCAACGCGCCGGCACCGAGGAACAGCAACGCCTTGAACATAGCGTGCGTGAACAGGTGGAACATCGAGGACATGTATCCGAGGCCCTCATGCAGTTCAGGACGCGCCACGCCGAGCGACACCATCATGAACGCAATCTGAGAAATAGTCGAGAACGCCAGCACTCGCTTGATGTCAATCTGGCAGCAAGCCACGACTGCAGCGTAGAATGCCGTAATCGCGCCGATGACGGTGATGAATGTCAGGGCGACCTCCTCGAGCAGGTAAATCGGGAACATACGAGCCACCAGGTAAACACCGGCGACAACCATTGTTGCAGCATGGATAAGCGCAGACACCGGGGTCGGGCCTTCCATTGCGTCAGGCAGCCAGATATGCAGCGGCATCATTGCAGACTTGCCCATACCGCCGACAAAGATGAGTATCAACGCCCAAGTCAGCGCAGAGCCGCCGAGGAATGTCGCTCCGCCAGTTGACGCCAGCACATTCTGCGGGTCGCTGGTCATCGGGATAAAGTCAAACGTGTTGGTATAGAACGACAGCACGAGGATACCGATGAGGAAGCCAAGGTCTGCAAAACGTGTGACGATAAACGCCTTCTTGCAGGCCGAGACTGCTGACGGCAGCTTGTAGTAGAAACCGATGAGCAGGTATGAGGAGACACCCACAAGCTCCCAGAATATGTACATCTGGAAAATGTTGGTGGCAACTACCAGACCGAGCATCGAGAACGTGAAGAGCTGGAGGAATGCGTAGAAACGCTGGAAGCCTTTCTCGCCGTGCATATATCCCCAGCTGTACAGGTGCACCATGAAGGAGATTGTCGTGATGACTACGAGCATCATTGCCGAAATCGGGTCGAGCAGGAAGCCGAGCTTAACGACAAGCGTCTGCGTGAACGCGAGCCAGGTATAGTCAAATACGGCGACCTGCTGACGCACGCCGTCAGCTATGAAACTGGGATCTCCCGAGAAGAAGTAGGTGTAGGCGACAGTATACGCCAGCACAAGGGTGACACCCATACCGAGTATGCCAAGGATACCAGCACACTTGTGCGACATCTTGACACCCAAGATACCTAAGACAAGGAACATCGTGATAGGTATCGCCAGAATCAGAATAGGTAATGTAATGTCCATATCTTAGAATTTCATTTGCTTGATTTCATTTACATCAGTGTTTCCTACCGCACGATAGATGTTGATGATTATCGCGATTGCGATAGCCGTCTCGGCGGCGGCGATGCCGATGGAGAAGAGCGTGAAGAACATGCCCTCCATTTGCTCGGGGAACAGGAAACGGTTGAATATCACGAAATTCAGGTCGGCAGAATTAAGCATCAATTCAAGCGAGATGAGAATCGCGATAAGGTTTTTGCGGGTTACGAACCCGAAGACGCCGCAGACGAACATTATTACGCTGGGCACAAGATACCATAATATGCTTAAGTCCATGGGGCGTTATTTTTTGCGGGCGACTACGATGCCGCCGATTATACATGCCAACAGCAGCACGCTGACTGCCTCAAACGGGAGCAGGTACTGGAACTTGCCTGTACCGAGCAGAGCCGTGCCTATCTGCTCCATGTTCACATCACTGCGCGACAGGGCATCGGTGAGGGTGATGTCCTGTGCAACAGGCATGGTAAACAGGGCTGCAAGGAGCAGAACTGCGCCGATGACGGAGCAACTGATACCGATGATGCGCTTGTGCGATGTGAGCAGGGAGGTCTTGTCATCAGGACGATGAGTCAACAATATCGAGAACACAAACAGCACCATAATGCCGCCAGCGTAGACCGCAATCTGCACTGCACCGAGAAACTGGTAGCCGAGCTGGAAATACATCACGGCAGTCGCGAGCAGGACAAACAGCAGATAGGTGGCGGAACGTAAGATCTTGCGAGACCTGACAGTCATCACCGAAAATACGGCGATGACGATAGCCGTCACGCAGTACAAGATAATATTTCCTACAGAGTCCATTATGTAATATTATTTATTTTCTTCGTTAGGTGTCGCGGGCTTGTCCGCAGGTTTAGCGGCATCAGCCTTGGGTGCAGCGGCAGGTGCTGGCTTGGGAGCGGGCAGCGGCGGGTTCTCAAGGCCGGCGTTCAGCTCCTTAACCAATTTATCGCGTGTGAAAACAGCCTGCTCGAAGTCATTGGAAAACTCGAGTGCACCCTGCGGGCAAGTAGTCACGCACAGCATGCAGAATGTGCAGCTGCCCAGGTCGTAGTGGTACTTGTCGAGCACTCTCTTCTTCTTGCCGTCGGGCAGGTCGATCATCTTGTTGTCAAGCTTGATTGTGCCGTTGGGGCAGTTCATCTGGCAGATGCCGCAAGCGATGCACTTGTGATGCCCGTCCACATTTTTCAATGTCAGGCAAGCGCGGAAACGCTCGGGTATCTCGAGTGTCTCCCGGTTCTCAGGATAACATTCGGTGATTTTCTTGGTGACAAGCTCCTTGCCGGTAACAGTCATGCCTGTTACCAGAGAGGTAATGCCCTTGCCGACCGAGGTGAAATATTCTTTGATGCTACTCATAAAAAATAGTTCGAAAAGATTAGTCGAGAATTAATGTCAATGTTGTACCTGGCCGCCGAGGATGTCAAGCAGCTCGGTGGTGATGCTCTGCTGGCGCAGCTTGTTGTATTCGAGCTGAAGCTCTTCAAGCAGCTTGCGGGCGTTGTCATTCGCGCTCTGCATTGCCATCACGCGGGCTGCCTGTTCAGAGGCGCGGTTCTCGAGCGTGATCTCCTGCATTGCCGAAAGCACAAACATCGGCAGTACCTGACGGAAAATGCTGTCAGCGCCCGGCTCGAATATGTACATCTTGTTTTCGTCTTTGACAGGCATAGTCGCCTCCTTGGCAATAGCCGCGCTGTCCACGGGGAGCATCTGCTCGTATTTGAGACGCTGACGCGCCATCGATATGAAGTTGGTGTAAACCGAATACACCACGTCGAAGTCATGGTTGAGGAAGCCCTCTTGGAGCTTCATGGTGAAGGCATTGACAGCAGCGCCGTCCATTTTGGAGTCGACGCCAACCTCACGCACCACCGATATGTCGCCGTCCTGAAGTTTCGAGACAGCCTTGGCTATCTTGCGTCCGACGGGATAGATGACAAACTTGGCGGCGTTGCCGTACTTGTCTCGCATCTCGTTGATGACCGAGAGCGTATGCTTGAACACATTCATATTGTAGGCACCGCAGAGACCGTCGTCGCTGCCGTATGCCACCAGGCATATTGTCTTGACCTCACGGGTCTCTATGAGCGGGGAGTTGAACGTTTCACCCGACTCCAGAATGTGACCCATGATGGACTGTATCTGGTTCTTGTACGGGAGAAGCTGACGCAGCGACTGTTCAAACTTATGAACCTTGGCCGACGAAATCATCTTCATCGCACCCGTAATCTTCTCTGACGAGGAAACGGAACCAATCCTGGTTTTAAGTTCTCGTAATGTTGCCATTGAATGTGTTGGTAGATTAAGTTTAAGTTGTTTGGGGTTGTTGCCGGCGGGGTGTCATTGGCGGCACCCCGCCGGATATAGGATAGTTAGGTTTGGAATCAGTCTTTGTACTTTGCAGCTACTTCTTCAGCGCACTTGCGGAGCTTCTCCTCGATTTCGGGGGTCAGCTTGCCGGCACGCAGTTGCTTGAGCACTTCCTCGTCATAGCGTGACTTGACAAGCTGGAGGAACATCTCCTCAAACTCGGGCACCTTGTCGAGGGGTACGTTCTCGAGCAGACCGTTAACGCCGCAATATATCACAGCCACCTCGTTCTCGACAGCCCAGGGCTTGTACTGCGGCTGGATGAGGAGCTTCTGGTTCTTGCGGCCACGGTCGATGACCTTGGCGGTAACGGGGTCGATGTCGCCGCCGAACTTGGTGAACGACTCGAGCTCGCGGAACTGAGCCTGTGCAATCTTCAGCGTACCTGCGACCTTCTTCATACACTTGATCTGGGCGTTACCGCCGACACGCGATACGGAGATACCCACGTTGATAGCAGGGCGGATACCCTGGTTGAAGAGTGCAGACTCGAGGAAGATCTGACCATCAGTAATCGAAATCACGTTGGTCGGGATATATGCCGACACGTCACCGGCCTGAGTCTCAATGATAGGAAGTGCAGTCAGCGAACCGCCGCCCTTGACCATCGGCTTGAGAGCCTCAGGCAGGTCATTCATAGAGGAAGCCACCTCCTGGTTGTCGATAATCTTTGCAGCACGCTCCAACAGACGCGAGTGCAGGTAGAAGATGTCACCGGGATAAGCCTCACGGCCGGAAGGACGCTTCAGCACGAGCGATACCTCACGGTATGCGACAGCCTGCTTAGACAGGTCATCGTAAACGATGAGGGCATCACGGCCAGTATCGCGGAAGAACTCGCCGATTGCTACACCCGCAAACGGCGCGAGGTAGCGCATCGAAGAGGAGTCGGAAGCGGAAGCGGCAACGACGACTGTATACTCCATTGCTCCGTGCTTCTCGAGCGTATGCACGAGAGCGGCAATAGAGGAGGCTTTCTGTCCGATAGCCACATAAATACAGTAGACAGGCTTGCCGTCGAGGTAGTTCTGACGCTGGTTGATGATAGTATCAACGGCGATAGCAGTCTTGCCGATCTGGCGGTCGCCGATGATAAGCTCGCGCTGGCCGCGGCCAATAGGGATCATCGAGTCAACGGCCTTAAGACCGGTCTGCAGCGGCTGGGTCACAGGCTGGCGGAAGATGACACCCGGAGCCTTGCGTTCCAACGGCAGGTTGATGCGGTCGCCAGAAATCGGCCCTTTGCCGTCCACGGGCTCGCCGAGGATGTTGATGACACGACCCAACAGACCCTCGCCTACGGGGATAGATGCGATTTCACCCGTGCGACGCACCGACATATTCTCGGTGACAGAGTTAACGTTGTTGAGCAACACTACACCAACATTGCTTTCTTCCAGGTTGAGAGCGACGCCCTTGACACCATTCTCAAACTCTACAAGCTCATTTGCCCGGACATTGTCGAGGCCGTAAACGTGAGCCACACCGTCGCCGACATCGAGGACAGTACCGACTTCGTCGAACTTTGCCTTGGAGCTGACGCTTTCGAGCTCTTGTTTCAGTATATCAGATATTTCGCTTGGGTTAAGCATCTTAGTTGCTGGATATTAAGGTATGACGTAATTGTTCGATTTCATTGCTAATGGAGGCATCGAGGCGGTTGTTGTCAACATCGATGACAAAGCCGCCGATGATGTCAGCATCCACCCTGTGACGTATCTCCAGTTCGCGGCCGGGATAGGCCTTGCGCACCAGTGAATCAATTCGGTTACGCGCCTCCTCGCCGAGCTGCGAGGCAGTGACGATATCGACGCTTGAAATTTTGTTGACGCGGCGATAAATCTTGCGGAACTCGAGAGCCATCTGGAAAGCGAACTCCTCCCGGTTGTGATTGAGAATAAGGTCAATGAACGACTTGTAGACCTCATCAGCCCCGTCGGCAGCGGCGATGAGCAAACGGCGCTTGTCATCGCGGCCGACAAATGGATTAGCCAAGACCTTGCTAAGGCTCGGGTTACTCTCAAAGGAGGCTATGACAGACTTCATCACGTCATAAACCTGCTTAGTCTTCTTAGTGTCCTCGGCATGCTTGAACAATGCCATGGCATATCTCTGTGGGATAAGACCGTCGTACATGAGGTTAGTTATTCTCGATTTCGTCTAACAATTTATTGACAAGCTCGCTCTGTGCCTCGTCAGACTTCATCTGGCGGCGCACCATCTTTTCAGCAATTTCAATAGCGAACTTGCTCACTTCGTTCTTGAACTGCAGTTCGGCTTCTTTGCGTGACTGGTCGATTGCCACCTTGGCGGCATCCATGACCTTCTGGGCTTCCTGCGAAGCCTCGTTGCGGGCGTCCTCGATGATTTGCGTCTTCATCTTGGCTGCCTCACGCAAGATTTCCGCCTGCTGTTTCTGTGCCTCGCTGATATACTTCTCAGCTTCAGCACGCGCATTGTCAAGCTGCTCCTTTGCCTCGCGGGCATATTCGACACCCTTGTCTATGGTGTCGGCGCGTGATTCCATTTGACTGATAATCACAGGCCAACCCCATTTCAAA
The DNA here is from genome assembly GCA_934663645.1 of uncultured Muribaculaceae bacterium. Taxonomy (GTDB): domain Bacteria; phylum Bacteroidota; class Bacteroidia; order Bacteroidales; family Muribaculaceae; genus Lepagella. Next base: position 19,495 of record CAKUKR010000012.1, read on the forward strand.
AGGATAACGAACAGCACTACGAATGCAACGAACATCCATATTACCAATCCGCTGTCAGGCGTGAACAATTCCATTAATCCTGATGGTTTATGAGATTAGAGGAAGAGTGCCAGAGCAGAAACGATGACTGCGAAGAGGGCAACACCCTCGACGAGAGCCGCGATTACGATCATCGAGCTGCGGATGTCGCCGGCAGCCTCAGGCTGGCGTGCGATAGCCTCCATGGCAGATGAACCGATTTTGCCGATACCCAGACCGGCTCCGATTGCTGCTATACTTGCTCCGAGAGCTGCACCAAGTGCGGCAAGTGATTCCACCGCTAAAATCATTGATAACATAGTAATTCCTTGTTTTTGTGTTATTTGTTATTGATATTTTTCCTTGTGTTGGGTTATGCCTTTGCTATTGCGGCTTCCTGTGCTTCATGTTCATGCTCATGCGGGTTCTCGTGTGACATGCCGATGAACATGGTAGAAAGCATCGTGAATACATACGCCTGAATGAAGCTGACAAGGACGTCGAGCAACAGCATGAAGACTGTGAAGAGTATCGACACCACGAGCGAACCGCCGGTAGCGGCAGCTCCGAATGCGGTGAAGATGAATATCAGCGACACCAGTGTGATGACGATGATATGGCCGCCCATCATGTTGGCGAAAAGACGCACACAGAGCGCAGCGGGCTTGGTGAACACGCCAAACACCTCGATGAGCTGCATGATAGGAATAGGGAACTTGAGGAACATCGGCACATCGGGCCAGAAGATTTCCTTCCAGTAGTGCTTGCTGCCTCGGATATTGGTGACAATGAACGTGAGCAACGCCAGCACGAGTGTAACGGCTATGTTGCCGGTCAGGTTGGCACCGCCGGGGAAGATGACTATCAGTCCCAGAAGGTTCATGGTCAGTATGAAGAAGAAGCATGTGAGGAGGAACGGGCCGAACCTCTTGGCCTTGCTGCCGAGCGTGCTTTTGATGACGCCGGTATAGACGAAATCAATGAGCATCTCCATGAAGCCCATACCCTTGCGGGGAGCCTTGAAGCCCTTGCGGCGATAATAGCGTGCAACTGAAATCACCCATATCGACACGAAAATCACGGTCAGTATGAGGGCAAGGACATTCTTGGTAATGGAGATGTCGAAAGGTTTTGACTCGCGGTAATACTGTCCGTCGAAAAAGACATATCCGTCCACGACAGCGTGCTCGCCCTCGCCGGCATCGCCGATTTCTGCAGCCTTGGCCTCAACGTCCGACTGCTCTGCGGCATCGAGGGGGAAGCACTGGACTACCTTGTTCTTGTTGCTGCTGGCATGGGCGATGACGAAATTGTATGTCTTGCCGTCGCGTTCCTCGGAGTACATCACCGGCACAACTTCCTCTTTCTCCTTGCCGTCCTCACCAGCAACTGATTTCAGTTCGGTGAGGCGTGACGAAGAGAAGCAGAACCAGTTGCCGTCCTCGGTCCTGACAATTACGGGAAGTGGTATCCTGCTGGTATGGCTGAAAGGCACTTCCCAGCCGTAGCCATCGCCGAGGTGGTGGAAAATGATCTCCTTGACGTTGACCTGGCCCCCCTCGCTGCCGCCGCTGGCGTATGCCGGGCATGACACGAGGAATGCGAGCATCAGGGAGAACAATATGGTTATTTTTCTTGACATCGTTTATGCTGTTAGAATATGCAGACGGAGATGATGTTATTGTCAACATCAGCCAGTCCCCCGGCAATCGCGTAGGTGTGTTCGTCGCCCTGCGGGGTGCGGTAGGCGACTTTGCCCTTCACGAGCACGGAAATGAGCGAGGCGTGGTTGTTTAGCACGGTGAACGAGCCGAGTTCCCCGGGAAGGGTAACGGCCTCCACCTCGCCGTGGAAGACTACCTCATGTGATGAAATGATCTCGAGTGTCATGGTCAGGACAATTGAAATGAAAATTACTTGACCTCCTCGAGCATCTTCTTACCCTTGGCGATAGCCTCGTCGATTGTGCCGACGTTGAGGAACGCCTGTTCGGGATATTCGTCCATTTCGCCGCTGAGAATCATCTTGAAGCCACGTATGGTCTCCGACAGGGGGACCATCACACCGGGAAGACCGGTGAACTGCTCTGCCACGTGGAACGGCTGCGATAGGTAACGCTGTGCACGGCGTGCGCGCGCTACGACCAGCTTGTCCTCGTCGCTCAACTCGTCAACACCGAGGATGGCGATGATGTCCTGAAGCTCGTTGTACTTCTGGAGAAGCTGCTTGACCTGCTGTGCCACATTGTAGTGCTCCTCGCCGATGATGTTCGGGTCGAGGATACGTGACGTGGACTCGAGGGGGTCAACAGCGGGGTAAATACCGAGCTCGGCAATCTTACGGCTAAGCACGGTGGTCGCGTCGAGGAAGTTGAAGGTAGTCGCCGGAGCGGGGTCGGTCAAGTCGTCAGCAGGCACGTAGATAGCCTGGACTGAAGTGATGCTGCCCTGCTTGGTAGAGGTGATACGCTCCTGCAGGATACCCATTTCCGATGCCAGAGTAGGCTGATAACCCACGGCTGAAGGCATACGGCCGAGAAGTGCCGACACCTCTGAACCAGCCTGTGTGAAACGGAATATGTTGTCGATAAAGAGAAGGATCTCCTTGCCGCCGCCGTCCTGGTCACGGAACTGCTCTGCCACTGTCAGGCCGGAGAGCGCAACGCGGAGACGTGCGCCCGGCGGCTCGTTCATCTGGCCAAACACGAGCGTGGACTGCGACTCGTTGACCTGCTTCATGTCAACGTCATGCAGATTCCATTCGCCCTTTTCCATACCCTCCTTGAACTTGTCGCCATACTTGATGACACCGCTCTCAATCATCTCACGCAGCAGGTCGTTGCCCTCGCGGGTACGCTCTCCCACACCGGTGAACACCGAGAAACCGTTGTGCCCCTTAGCGATATTGTTGATGAGCTCCATGATGAGGACAGTCTTGCCCACACCGGCGCCGCCGAACAGACCGATCTTGCCGCCCTTTGAGTAAGGCTCGAGCAGGTCGATGACCTTGATGCCGGTAAAGAGGATTTCGGTAGAAATGGCCAGGTCGTCAAATGCGGGGGCTGGCTGGTGAATGGCACGCACCTGTGTATCCTGAAGATTTGCCAAGTGGTCAATAGGCTCGCCGACCACATTGAGGAGACGGCCTTTGACCTGTGAACCAGTCGGGACAGAAATTGGTCTGCCGAGGTTCTCGACTTTGACACCACGGCGTACACCGTCAGTACTGTCCATAGCGACACACCGCACTGTGTCCTCGCCGATGTGCTGCTCTACCTCCAGTATGAGGGCCTCGCCATTGTCGCGCTCGACCTTCAACGACGTGTAGATAGGGGGAATGGATTCTTTGCCACAGTCAAACGAGACGTCGATCACCGGGCCTATCACTTGAGTTACTGTTCCGAAATTAGCACTCATCTTGTTGTTTGATATTTTATAGGGGTATTGTTATTTACTTATGTGTGTTTAGAAGTGCCAGCCGAGAGCCACGAGGACTGCCATCACCACGAGGTTGACAAGCGAGATGGGCATGAGGTACTTCCATTCGAATGAAAGCATCTGGTCGATACGGATACGCGGGAAAGTCCACTTGAACCAGATGATGATGTACGAGATGAAGAACGCCTTGGCGAGGAACCATACGATGCCAGGTATGTAGTCCATGGCATTGTTGAACGCCTCAAGGCCGGGGATGTGCAGAGGCATCCAGCCGCCGAGGAACATCAGCGTGGCTATGCCGGAGACGATGAACAGGTTCAGGTATTCAGCCAGGTAGAAGAAACCGAAGTGGATACCGGAATACTCTGTGTGATAACCGGCGGTAAGCTCGTGCTCTGCCTCGGGAAGGTCAAACGGGCCGCGGTTGGTCTCGGCAGTAGCGGCAATCAGGTAAACGATAAACGCTATGACTGCGGGGATGTGGCCACGGAATATGAACCAGGCTTTCTCCTGTCCGTCAACAAGTTCGGTAATGTTCATTGTGCCGGCAAAAACGATGATAGAGAGCAGCGCAAGACCCATGGATAGCTCGTAGCTGACCATCTGCGCACCGCTTCGCATCGCGCCTATGAGCGAATACTTGTTGTTGGAAGACCATCCGGCCAGCAGTATACCGAGGATGCCGACCGACGAAACGGCAGACACGAAGAATATACCGATGTTATAGTCGATGATCTGCAAGCCCTTGCTCCAGGGGAGACACGCCAGCATCACTACTGAGGAGGTGATGATGATGTACGGAGCGAGCTTGAAGAGGAATTTATCTGTTCCCTTGAGGGGGATAAGCTCCTTTATGAGGATTTTAAACATGTCGGCAAACACCTGACATACACCCCACTTGCCTACACGCATCGGGCCGAGGCGGCACTGGAACCATGCGCAGAGCTTGCGCTCGTAGAGGATATAGAAGAGCGCGAGAAGTGCGTAAACCAAAAGGACAAGCACTCCTATCACGACACACTCTATGACGGTAGCGGCCCAGCCGGGCAGGAAACCCGTCAATAGATCATTGAACCAAGAGGTGACTACACCAAAATCAAACATGGGTTATATGAGTCTTATAAGGTGATGTAAATGGGGATTATCTGTCGATGTCGGGGATAACGAAGTCGAGTATCGCCTCAATGGTGATGAGGTCGGCTATCATGTGTCCGCGTGTGCAGAGGTCTACGACACCTGTCAGGTTGAAGCACGGGCTCTGGAAGTGAACGCGGTACGGAGTCTTGGCGCCGTCGGACTCGATGTACACGCCGAATGTGCCACGGCTTGCCTCCACCTGCTGATACCAGTGACCCACAGGCAGCTTGATGAGTTTGGGCACCTGTGCGCGTACTGGGCCCTCGGGGATGTTGTCCACGAGCTGCTCGAGTATCTGGCAAGACTGCTCTATCTCGCGCATACGCACCATATAGCGGGCGAATGAGTCGCAGCCGTCCTCGAGGACTTCGTCAAACTTGACCTTGCCGTAAGCGGCATACGGATGCTTGAGGCGGCAGTCGCAGCTGAAGCCGGAACCGCGTCCTGAAGGACCGGTAATGGCATAGTTGATTGCATTCTCGCGTGACAGGATACCCACGCCCTTCATGCGGTTCTGGGCGATGATATTGCCGGTGAACAGTCTGTGGTATTCTTTCAGACGCTCTGGCATGATAGCCAGCAGAGCCTTCACATCCTTGACGAAATCAGGGTGAACGTCAGCCATAACGCCGCCGATGACATTGTAGTTCATCGACATGCGTGCGCCGCAAGTCTTGTCGAAGATGTCGAGCACCTGCTCGCGCTCGCGGAAACCGTAGAAGAACGCTGTGGTCGCTCCGAGGTCCATGCTGGCGCAGCCGAATGAGAGCAGGTGGGAGGATATGCGCATCAGCTCGTCCATCATCGTGCGGATGACCACTGCACGTTCAGGCACCTCAATTCCCAAAGCCTTCTCGATGCATAGGCATAGGCAATGGCGGTTCATGTGGGCTGCCATATAGTCCATGCGGTCAGTGAAGTGGAGCATCTGCGGATAGCCGAGCCCCTCGCAGAGCTTCTCGATGCCACGGTGGATGTAGCCGGAGACGATGTCCACCTTCCTGATGATTTCGCCATCGAGCGAGCAGCGGAAACGCATCACGCCGTGAGTGGAGGGGTGCTGCGGGCCGACGTTGATGACATACTCGTCAGGGCCGAACACCTTGCGTTCCTCGCGGACTACAGAGCCGTCTGGCTGCTCTATGTATGCGCAAGTGTCGTCCTCGTTCTCCTCGTCGTTGAGGCGGATGGGGTTGAGTTCGGGATTTGCGTCATAGTCCTTGCGGAGGGGGTAGCCGACCCAGTCGTTGCGCAGGAAGAAGCGGCGCATGTCCGGGTGGTTGATGAATTTTATGCCGTAGAAGTCATACACCTCGCGTTCCTGGAAGTTGGCGACAGCCCAGATGTCAGAGACGGAGTGGACCATCGGGTCCTCGCGATCGGCGGCAAGCACCTTGACAGTGAGCATCTGCCAGTCGCGAGTGGTGGAAGTGAGGTAGTAAACGACACCGAAAGCGTCCTTCCAGTCCATGCCGACAACGGCGGAGAGGAGGTCAAACTTCAGCTCCTTGTCATCGCGCAGGGCGAGGGCGAGGGTGTGCCATGATTTATCGGGGACAGTCACCTCGAGCACCTCGCCGTCGGCGAAAGTGGCATCGGGGCAGATTTTACCGATTATGGATTGTATATCGCTCATGATGTGTGATAGATGACGTGGTTGATAAATCCTTGTAATATAGGGTTAGATTTGGTCTCTCTCCTCGGGATGTTCGCGGAAAAAGTCCTCGATTTTTTCCTTGCGGTTTGCCCCGCCGAAGAATTTCTGCACCTTGATTTTGCGCTGGAGCTGCATCAGGCCGTAGAACATAGCCTCGGGACGCGGAGGACAGCCGGGCATATATACATCGACTGGGAGGATTTTGTCCACGCCGTCGAGCACAGCGTATGAGCCTTTGAACGGGCCTCCGGAAACGGCGCAGCTGCCGGCAGCGATAACATATTTGGGCTCGGCGAGCTGCTCATAGAGACGGCGCAATACCGGGGCCATGCGCTTCACGATAGTGCCCTGAACCATGATGAAGTCAGCCTGACGCGGGGAGTTGCGGGCAACCTCGAAACCGAAGCGGGCCATGTCGTAACGGGCCGCGCCGAGGCACATGAACTCAATGGCGCAGCAGCTCGTGCCGAAGCAGAAGGGCCACAACGAGTTTGCCCGCCCCCAGTTGATAAGACGGTCAAATGTACCTACCACTACGTTGGCACCGGTGGCGTTCAGTTCCTCTACGAGCTTCGTGATGTACTCGTTGTCTTTGAAGTCCTCAAAGGGGATGCTTTTAATCTTGGGATTTTTCATGACCATTTAAGCGCTCCTTTGCGCCATGCGTATGCTAAACCTAAAACGAGAATGAAAAGGAAGACCCCGATGCACAACAGCCCCTGCATGCCCAGATTGCGTGTCACCACTGCCCAGGGATAGAGGAAAACTGTCTCGACATCGAAAATGAGGAAGAGGATAGCGAAAATATAATATCCGGCCTTGAACTGAATCATGCTCTTGCCGCGTGTGGGGATACCGCACTCGTAAGGCTCGGACTTTTTCACTGAGAACGACCTCGGGGAAATCAGTTTGGCAATCAAAAGCGCGGCAAACACCAGAAAGATGCCCGTGATGGCAGCTGTAATGGCGAGCGCTCCGTTGCTTATTTCCAACAGTAGATTCATATAATCGTTTATATATTAGTTAGTTACAAAACCCACATCATCGTCTGACGCGAATTTCCAGTTTTTATGCGTGCAAAGTTACCTAATTTTTGCAAATTCACAAAGCCCAACCGCGTATATAATTGCTAAAAAACTTCCCCGCCTCGTCAGATGACAACGAAACGGGGAAGCCCGAGAAGCCCGATTGCAATATTAATTGCAATCTCACACGGGAAATGCAGACAATTCCCCTTTATTGAAGCAGAGAGGTGTCAATTAGATATTTGCCCTGGAACGATGCTGCATAAGTACCGCGTGCAGTGGGTATCGAAAACTCGACCTTGGCCGAGGTGAGGTCGTTGCTGATGTTGCTCATGCGGAACGAGGCGAAGGTGAAGCTCGGATAGGGAGTGCCCTCTGCCATGGTGCACGGAACGACATCAGTGCCTACGATTTCATAGCCGAGGTTGGTCGGCTGCACTTTCAGCCCGTCAAGGCGCAGGTTCAGCTCGGGCGCAGCCGGCGCGTCGGTGAACTTGGCATTGTAGATGTATAGCGAGGCGGTCATCGTCGTGGCATCGATAATGAAGCGGTACATAGGCTTGTCTGTGGAGAACTGGTGGTTGTCAGCATCCCCCTCCTTGGATATTGTTGTAGTCGTGTAGCCGGTGTAAACGGCATCGTCAGGGAATGTGCGCACCATGTAGTGGCCGTATGTGTAATATGCCATCATTGCCATCGTGGTTTTGAACGCCGGGCTGCCATGGGGAGCTGTCACAGGAGGCGTGTTGAAGGCCTGGGTCAGGCGCACATCGAAGCCCTTGATTTCGCCTCCGCCATTCGTTGGGGCGGAAAGCGCGGAGGCGTGAAACATGAATTTGTCGAAACTGTACCGAGTGTCGGGGACAGTGAAGGTGATTTCCTCATTGCCAACAGGCACATCCACGCCAGCCACGCCTATCTTCGTGTCGGTATAGTCTATGTGGATGCGGTATGTGGTTTCGGCTATTTCGCTGTTCTCCGAGCCATTGACGTTCATGTCGGTCACGAGGTTCAGCATCTGCACACCGAATGTCTGCTCCATGTTGTTGCCCTTGTCATTATCGCATGAAGTGCCGGCGAGCAACGCTGCCACTGCCATAGAAGCAATTACTGTTTTGTTCATGTTGTACATATTTATATGAGTGTATGTATGTTGGTTTTTTCATCCATCAGAACGAGAGTCGCAGCGTCGCCCCGAAGCGCAGCGGCCTCCCCCGTTGCACAAACTCGTTGCCTATAGAGACGAAGTAAAACGTCGAGAAGCGCGTGTCAGTCAGGTTCTCGCCCCACAGTTGCAGTGAGGCGCATCCCCGGCGTAGAGTCACCGACGCGCCGAGCTGCGCATACAGCGGCTGGGAGAGGGTGTTTGCCTCATTCCAATATATATCGCCTGCTGCACGCACGTTCACATCTGCCGTAATGTCGTCAAGCAACGCACCACCGCAGTCGCGGCGGTAAACAGCCTGCGCAAAAACAGTGTTCTGCGGCGCATACGGCACGCGCTTGCCACGGTAGTCGGCGATGCCGTTGTTGAACTTGCGGAAACGGGCGTCGGTATATCCGTAGCTGAAGCAGAACGAGAACGGCCCTACCCTGTCAACAGACAGCTGCACTTCCGCGCCGAAGCTGCGCGTCCTGCCGGCGTTGGTCATCATGCGTCCTGTAGTGTTGCCGTTGGGGAACACCGTCAGCTGCTGGTCACGGCAGTCTATGTAGAACAGAGCCGCGTCGCCGCGCAGCCGTCCGTCTGCCGTCTGCAGGTGTGCGCCCACCTCGTAATTCCAGCTTTTCTCGGGGCGGTAGCCCACTACTTCGTCCACATCATAAGTGGCATTGATGCCCATAAGCCCCATGAGGTCTTGCTGAAGGATGTCGCTGAACATCTGTGTGTTGAAGCCGCCGGCTTTGTACCCCTTCGACACCGTGGCGTATACATTATTGTCCGCAGAGCCGTCGAGCGAATACATGACCGCGAATTTCGGCAGCAGCTCCACAAAGCTACGCGACAGGCACCCGTTCTCGTCGATGTTCACATCTATATGCGCATACGGAGCCAAGCCGCCGTCCGCGCCCGCCTGCATCACTGTATAGCCGCTGCGGCAGCCGCTGCGGTAGCGCATGCGCACATGCTCATAGTCCAGACGCAACCCCGCAGTAAACCGCCACCGGCCAACCGTGAAGTTGGATTCATGGTATGCTGCCGCGCCTGCTGTCGGTATCGTGAACGAGCTGTTGAGCGGAAACGAGCGCGTATCCCACGCTATAGGGTACTGCGGGTTGGCTGCGTTGCGGTATTTCTCTATCAGCTGGCTTATGCCGTAATCAAGAAACATTACCGGGGCATCCATGTCGAGATGCTTGTAAAAGCCGAACACGCCCGCCGTCCAGCTGTAGAAGCCAGCATTGCTGCGTGCCACGACCTCCTCTGTCACTCCCGTTTCACGCTTCTTCTGCGTGAGCGTGAAATAGGACAGCGGCAGGAAATCCTGGTCAAGGGTCATGTTGTCGTCCAGGTACTGCACCGAGGTCATTGATGTCAGCGAAACGCCGGGGAGCAGCCAGCGGACAGTCAATCCGTCGCTGAGGCAGAAACGGCGGTAGAAGCACGTGTCATTGTACTCTATGCGACCTGTGCCGAGATATTCGTATGGATAGCCGCCCTGATGCAGGCCGCTCGCAGCAAAAGTATTGGAGAGGCTCATGCTGTCCGAAGGCCGCCATTCGTATTTCAGCCGGGCGTTCCACAGACGCTCCCTGTCAGCCTTCTCTCCGGTGTACTCGTTGCGAAACCACCCGTCGCTGTACGAATAACCAGCTGTAACGGAAATGCCCATGTCGTCGCCGATGCGGCCGTACCACCCAGCCGACACCTTGCCTGCAAAACCGTTGCCGACGGCAGCCGCCACGCGCACACCCTGATACGCCAGCGGCGAGAGCGTGCTGATGTTTATCTGCCCTCCCATGGTGTTGCGGCCGTAAAGCGTGGACTGCGGGCCGCGAAGCATCTCGACACGCGAGATGTCGGCGATGTCAAGGTCGTATGCGTCCTTGCTAAGCACCGGCACGTTGTCGATGCTCAAGCCTACTGCCGGCTGGTCGATGCGTGCGCCCAGACCCCTCACATAAATTGATGATGTCATGCGCGAACCATAGTCGGGAATGAACAGGTTAGGCACAAGGTCAGAAATCCCCTTGACCGCCGCTACATTCAGCCGCTCTGTCTGCACCGCTGTCACCAGCGACGACGACATCGGCAGTGACTGCAAATCCTCTGACTGCTTTATCGCCGTGACTACCAACTCATTGAGTGCGACAGTATCGACAGCCGCCTCCTCACTGTATGAGACGAGGCTGCAAAACAGGGAAAGCAAAGCGGCTATGATGCGGCACTTAAATTTCATACCGTAAAATTACGCAAACACGCTGGTTGCGGCAATACCCAAAAACGATGAAATATAGCCCTGTGCGGCTCTGTCAATGGAACAAGCGAGAGAGGATGCGGCGGAAGTCCAGCCACCGCTCACGCCGGTCAACGCTGTCTGTCAGTTCGGCGGCGTTTACATCGACGCCGGCACTGCGCCAGAAAGGATCGGCAAGTTCACGCTGCATGAAGAATTGAGCAGCCTCCGGCGTCCAGCCGCCGTCGATGATGAGGCTGCGGACGTAGTGTCGCAGGCGTGCCTCCAGTTCATCACGGCAGCAATCCTTGTCCTGACCGCACAGCACCTTGTGAGTATATGCCGTTTTGGCCTCTGCAAGGACAGAACAGTCGCAACGGCCGACGCTCTCGCCCGAGTTGTAGTTCAGACCTGCGTAAGACAGGAAGACCATGCTCATGGCATGACGCATATACTGCACATTGACCATTTCGGCGGCACTCTTATCGCCGGAGTAATCCACTGAAAGAGCCTCTGCGAGCAGTTCGCGTCGGTATATCTTGTCATTTATTGAGGAGGTTATGAGGCTGCCGTCGCCGATGAAGCGGGCGTATTTTCGCAACCGTCCGCCATCGATGAGCGCGTCGCTGTCTATCTCGTCAGGCACGCTGTTGCCGTTTTTCACAGGAGTGCCCTTAAACCTCCCCACAGAACGCATCTCCGCGAGGTCAGCCCCGGTGCGCTGCATACACTCCACAAGTCTGGCAGCAGCATCCGGCTCAAGCCATTGCCCAGGGTCGGCAAAGATGACGTATGTGCCTGACGCTTCAGCCACGGCACTGCGCAGCTGTTCCCAGCGCAGGGTCTGCGGCGACCCCTCGATAAACTTCACCGCAATGCTCCCCTCTCCCTTGGGCAACTTGCGGCGCAACGCCTCGGCATAGCCAAAGAAGCTGCAGTCTGCCACCACAAGCTCGGCATCGGCAAATGTCTGCGCAGACAGCGCGTTGACACAGCGGCGCAACAACGTGTCGTTGGCGCCTATTGCAAGTATCAGGGAGAGCACCAGTGTCATGGCGAGAGCGTTATGGTCATTGCAGCCGCACCACGCGCACCCCGGGGCAGTCGCGCTTGCGGTATTTCAGGTAGTCGTAGAGCGTGGTCTTGTCAAACGTCACCTTCCCCTCGCTCGACGAGGCATGGACTATGTAGACACGCCCGTCCTCGATGCGCAGCAGGGCTACGTGGTCAGAGTCGAGGCCGTCACGCGGCGACAGGAAGCTGACCATGTCGCCGTCGCGCAGCATCGCCACAACGCCCTTGTTTTTGGTCATCTCCTTGGTGATGTACGGCAGGCGCATCGAGCGCAGCCCCATCTCGATGTCCCGGCAGCGGTTGTAGACGCTGTCGTCGGCAAGCGCGGGGTACAAGCCACGGTTATGCGTCATGAAATACAGGCTTCGGGTGAGGGCACGTGCGTCCGGCAGTGCCGGGGTCACATCCGTGATGTTGCCACGGTAGACATTGTCGTTTATCCACTCGGTGGTGTAATGCAGCCGCGTGTCATACCCCCCGGCAGTGCCGTGGCGGTAGCGCAGCGACTCGATGTTACGGGCAAACTCGCGCCACGACCGGCCGCCGCTGCGCACTGTCAGGGCGAGCGCGTAGCAATTCTCGACAAATGTCACGCAGTCCAACCCGTCAACGTCAATCACCACTTTCTCCTCGGCGCCCTCGAGAGAGCCCGCCACATACGGACGACCCTCCAGCAGACGCGCTGCGGCAAGCACAAGGCTGCCGACCGGCTCGTCGCGGCGGGACATCAGCGCATCGAGCATCTCCCCCACCTCGACCGTGTCGCGGTCGCAGTGGAAACGGTATTTGCCGGCAGCCTGCCCAGCAGCGTCACTGCAGACGGCGGCACAGACTGCTGTGAAGACAATGCAAAGTATGCGCAGCGTGCTGTTCATGCCCGCTTACTTCTCCTTGGCCGGTTCTGCAGCTGCAGCCTCGTCAGCTGCACCCACGGCCTTTGCCTCGTGCAGCGGCACTGTCTCGTCCTTTGACGGGTGCTTCTTCATCTTGACACGCATGGTGTCGAAGCCCTGGCCGTACACGCCGTTTACGTTGCACTGCGTGATGAAGGCATGGTCGTCTATGCTCTTGACGATACGGAATATCGTCACCGACTCAATCTTGCGGCACCACACCATCAGCACCTTGACCTCCTTCTTGGTATACCACCCCATGCCGTCCATTACTGTCACGCCTCGGTGCGCCTCGCGGTTGATGCGGTCTGCTATCTCCTTCCACTTGTTGGAGAATATGACAAACTGCGTGGCCTGCCGGTTGGTATTGATGATCATGTCGGTCACGAAAGCGATTATGTATGTCACGGCAAGGCCGTAGATGATGAGCGGTATGCGGTATTCCATGCGCTCGGCGAGGGTGTGGCCGTAAGGCAGGAATATCGAACAGGCGACGATGGTCATGTCCGTGAACATCATTGTGCGTCCGATGCTGACATTGCTGACCTTGCTGACCATGGCAGCGACGATGTCCGTGCCGCCCGACGAGCCGTTGTGTATGAATATCAGCCCTATGCCCATACCGCAAAGTATCGCGCCCAATATCGCGCTCATGGTCGTATCCTCCATTATAGGATGTGTCAGCAGCTTGGCTGAAATGGTCTCGGCGATACCTATGAACAGAGATGCGAATGTCGCGCCGAAGATAGTCCGCAACACAAATGTCCGCCCCACTATCCGGAACGCAAAGGCCAGCAGCAGCAGGTTGGCGGCATACTGCGTGACTGCCACTGGTATCAGGCCGCCGGTAGCCAGCTTGACAAGAGAGCCGAGACCGGCAAGGCCGCCGATGACAATCTCGTGCGGGAGGATGAAGAATGTGAAGCCGACGGCATACAGTGCCAGCCCGAAGAGGATGACGATATAGTCCTTGGCGCTGTTCATCATGCTGTTGTACTTGATCTTTGCCATATAAATCAGCGTGTTAGGTCGCGGCATCACCGCGAGGTAATATTATGCCGCAAAAGTACATAAAAATCGTGACATTACAGCGTCCCTCCTCTCAAGAATTTTCATCGCGCCGCCACGCCGCTGTCAGCTGCCCAACGCGCCAGACTGCACTTCGTTTGGCCGCTGAATGTCGATGCCCTTGTTCACCTTCTTGCCATAGCCGAAAGTGTAGGTGAGCATAAGCCGCAGGCAGCGGCCTGTCGCCAACGAGTGCTGCATCGACGAGAACACGTCGCTGCGCAATTCCGTCCAGCTGTTTTTGCGTGAATTGAAAATGTCCTGCACCGAAGCCCGGAAGAATATGTTGCCGTTGCCGTAAATGAATGACGCGCTCCATGCGTCCGCAAACCATGAACGCTCCATGCCCCCCTCATCGAGGTATTTCTCCGCGCCTTCGTATGCCACGCGGAAACTGCAATGGCTGTTCAGGTCATAGCCTACCGAGCCGCGCATGCGCAGCCAGCTGAGGTCGCCGGCATACGGCCCATAGTATTTTGTATAGCTATATTGGGGGTATAAACGCAGCGTAAGGCGGTTGCCAAACAACGATGCGGAAAGATTCACATCGAGATGATACGTGTCGTTAGACGAGCCGTTCACATACTTCTTGATTATGCCCCCTTTGTCTGCAGTCGCAGCAGAATATTGGAATATCATCGGATTTTCCTCCCGTTGATAAGAGCCTACGACATTGGCACGGAACCAACCCACAGGCAGCCACGTCACGGACAGCATCGGATTCCATGTTGAAGAGATGTGCATACGCGGATTGCCCTGCAGCCACACCAGGTCGCTCTGCCGGATTGTCAAATCGTCCAACCGGTTTGTCCCTGGTGTCCTGACAAAATAGTACAGGTTTGCGCTGACATACAGTCTGCGGCTGACACCCCAGTCCACAGAGACATCGCAAGTCGGCTCTACCCGGCTGTATGTGCTGTTACCGCTTACCTTCCAGTAGTTTGCCGAAACGCCAGGCTTTGCCGCGATTGTCAGGTTGTCTTTAGGCGACCAATATAGCGATACGCTCGCACTTGTCGTGCCGTTCCTTTGGCTGACCTTGTCATCTGCAGTGCCGGCATATTGCGTAGACACCCAGCCCAACCCTGACAGCACATGAAGGCGAAGGGTCATCTTGTCATTTATGCTGTACGACGGGAACAGCCCGACTGAGATTGAGTTGGAAGTGTTGTCAGAGCCATTGACGATTGGCTCGAGCTCACCGTTCTGGTATTTCGAGTTGACGTCATTGTCCGAATAAGCGTACTGCCACCACCCGTAGAAATTCCACTTCGGGCTGAACCGGTATGTGTATTCGCCCGACATCTGCGGAGATGCCGACCGTCCGGAGTTCCCGGATGTAGCAAACGCAGGTGCAAACAAACTCGGTGTCCAGCTGTCAGCATCGACAGTGCCGCTGCCGGGGTTTTGCGACCAATAGAAACTCAACGTATGCGTGGTGGAGAACTTTTCGCTGTCATAGCGGGCATTGAAGCTGGTGGAGATTTTGTCCTTGCTCGACCAGGAGTGACCGTCAAATTCCCGCTTGATGTTGTCATAATGCTCTCCTCCGTAATACACGCCGTTATAGTTGTCCTCTCCCCATGACGAAGTGCGGTGGTCACGAGTGTAGCTGCCGTTAAACAGGAAACCGTAGGTCATCTTGCGGTATACGAGCTTTGACGCTGCCTCATAGTTGCCGTAATTTGGCAGCCACTGGTTTGCATTAATCCGTGTCACGCCGCCGACTTCATACTCCGACATGACGAAATTGATAACAAACTCGTTGCCCTCGTAACATGGGTCTTTCGGGTTTACCATATACTCGACACGCTTGGCCTGTTTCGGCCAGAACGTGGCAAGGTCGGTGTCTTGCGCCCGTTTTCCGTTGATGAAGACCACTACCGTCTTGCCGGTAGTGCTTTTTATAACGTCACTGCCCTCATCAACCAACACCGTCGGTATGTGCATTTTCTGCACAAGCGATGCCGGCGAGTTCGACAGGTTTTTCTCGCGCTTGTTGGGAATAAACACAATCTTGTCACCCTCGACCCACGCACGCTCACTCTTGACCACGACCTCTTTCAGTTCAGTCGCCACGGTATCGGCGGCAGCTGTCTCCGCCCGCATAGGCAGCGCACACGCTGCCAATATCACAAATGCGTATAAGTTATTCATTCTATCAGTTCTTGAGGTTATACACTACTCGAGGGTGTGTCAAAAATAGGCTCATCACCATTTTTATGCGCAGCCAAGTAGGGACACGGCGTGCCGTGTCCGAAGGGCGGCAAGCACAATAAATTGAACTGCAATGACTTGATTGCGCCCAATCACACGCAGTCTGCGCATTGTGACACACCTCATTTGAATTAATCTATGCAAGGCAGGGACACAGTATGCAGTGTTCACCAAAATATATGAGCAAATCATTCCAGATCCGCTATTTGGCCGCTGATACGGCACACCGCATCCCTACCTTGTCATACTGATAATGCTACAAATAGCATTGTCATTCTCAGTCTTTAGGCATTATCCGCCACAAGCAGTATTGCCATTATCAGGCTGTGATGGGAGAGATGGATCCAGTCCAGGTTTGTTCTCACATGCGAGGGCATTGTTTGCTCCGCCACAGGAGGATTGGAAATTCTTGCAATTTCCTTGGTTTGCCACTCCACTGCAACTCGCAGTATCAGAGTTTCTGCAATTTCCCCCATTGTCACCACCGATTGCACTCATATCGGTGGTAAGGAGGAAGGACTGGCAGCCATCCGATTCAACTGTTTCGAGGGAGTTGATGAACGCCTCGATACGTTGTTCACGAGTTTTCATACTTGTACTGTTTTAAAGGTTGATATTTTGGTTGTTTCTCTCAGCGAGCATTTTATGCTCGCGTTTTGTCTTGTTTTTATCGGGTCTAAATGAACAGCCTTGCACCACCGATTACTGACTTAGCGTGGTGTTCATGGGCAAAGTTACTTGTTTATTTTCAATGTGCCAAATTAAATCATCATTTTTCTGCAATAAAATCACGCAAAAATAACACATCAGAAGTCCAATGCGCCGGACTCGATTTCCTGCGGGCTGTCGATGTCGATGCTTTTCTCGACTTTCTTGCCGTAGCCAAATGTATATGACAACGATACGCGCAAGCAACGGCCAGTTGAAAAGTTATGATGCATCGATGAGTACACGCCTCCGTTCAGTTCAGTCCATGATTTTTTCTTGCAGTTGAATATGTCGTGAACAGCCGCTGACAGGTAAAAGTCACCTGTGCCGTAAGTGAATGAAACATACCATTCTCCAGGCATCCACTCACGCACCATGCCGCAATTTTGCAACGCCTTCTGCGAACTCTGGTAACCTACAGTGAAGCCGCAGTGCTGCAAGTCATAACCAACGCTCGCCCGGCACTTGAACCAGCCGAGTTTATCCGCATAAAGCCCATGAGTCCGTGTATACGTGTATTGCGGTTGGAGACGCACACGCAGGTTGCTGCCGAGGAAATTCATGTTAATATTTCCAATCACGCTGAAGTCGTCCTCTGGGGCGCCGTTGGTGTACATGTCTATGATGCCCCCTTGTTCTGCACCAGCGACGGCATACTGATTGACAAGCTCGTTGTTGCTCCTTGAGTACCAGCAAATCAGCGTTGTGTTGAGCCAACCGGTAGGCAGCCAAAACAAGCGGACGCTCGGCGACCACGACGTTTCGTTGTGCAGCGCAGGGTTGCCTTGCAGCCACATCAGCTCGCTCTGCCGCAACATGACATCGCCAGACTGGTTTGCAGACGGAGTTTTGCTGAAATAGTACATGCTCGCCGAGAGACGTAACTTGCGGCTGATGCGCCAAAACAGCCCCAGCTCACCCTTCGGCTCGACTTTGCTGTAACGGTCCAGGTCGCTGACTTTCCAGTACGTTGCTGTAATCCCCGGCTTCAAATCCACCCAAAAATTGTCAGACGGAATCCATGCGAACCGCAGTGCAACACTGGTCTCGCCGCGACTCTGGTCTACCGTCCGGTCTGCCGAGCCGGCATAGCGCGTTGAGAACCAGCTCATGTCAGAGGACAAGAAAATTTGGGCAACGTATTTCTCGCTTGGCTTGAACGTCGGCACAAAAAGCAATCCCGCTGTGTGTACATCCTCCTCCGAGGCGTTATATATCGGCGCAAGGTCGCCATTCTGGGACATCGAGCGGCTGTCATTGTGCGAATAGCCGTAATTCCACAGCGCAACAACAGTCCACTTCGGATTGAGTTCAAAACGATAACGGCCTGACATCTGCGGCGATGCAGAACGACCCGAACTGTTCGACACTGAAGACGAAGAGTTGAACAAGTTCCTCGACCAGCTTTCCGCGTCATACGAGCCGCTGCCAGGGTTTCTGCGCCAGCGGAAGCCGAGAGTATGAGTCGCGGTTATCTTGTCACTCACATACCGCGCATTGAGACCGGCATCGATGTCATCGCTCCGCGACCACGAATGACCCTCATACTCGCGACGCACATTGTCATACTGCAATCCCTTGTAATATATGCCATTGTAGTTGTCTTCACCCTGATAGGACGTGCTATGGTCGCGGCTGTAGCCGCCGTTAAACATGATACCGTAACTCATCTTGTGATGCTCCACCTTAGTCGCGGCACTGTAACTGCCGCTATTGGGGATTCTCTGCATTGCCTCAAAACGAGTAACACCGCCGACCTCGTATTCTGTCATCACAAAGTTGACCACTGCAGCACACCCCTCATATCGCGGGTCGGTCGGGTTCTCCATATACTCTACGCGCTTCGCTTGTTTCGGCCAGAATGTCGCGATGTCGGTTGACTCAGCCCTCACGCCGTTGATGAAATACACCACGTCCTTGCCGTTGAGACCCATAACCCTATTATTGATAATCGTCAATACAGGCAAATTCATCTTTTCGAGCAGAGATTCGGGAGAGTTCGACAGGTTCTTCTCGCGTTTGTTGGGAATAAACACAATCTTGTCACCCTCAATCCATGCGCGTTCACTCTTGACGACTACCTCTTTCAGCTCGGTCGAGACTGTGTCGGCGGCAGCTGTCTCTGCCCGTGCCGGCAGCGTACACGCTGCCAATATCGCAAATGCATATAAGTTCTTCATTCTATCAGTTTTTCGGGTTACACACTACGTGTCAGCATCGGGACGCTGACAACTCCTCAGGAGCAAAGTTACGATTAAATTTTCAGACCGCCAAATTAAAACAAATAATTTTTTCGCGGTGAAAATTTTTCGCACACCAAAATAAGTAAAATTCCGATTGCGGCAACTGCGTCAGCGTAGGGACACGGCGTGCCGTGTCCGCATCCAAATCCGTGCAATTCACCAATTTACATTCTCACCAACCGGCGGACACGGCACGCCGTGTCCCTACCCTCTCGGGGATAATGCGAGTGCAAATGCGGCTTCCGCCGACAAACAATCTTGGCAGTTGCAAAATGACACTGCCAAAAAACTTTGCTACTTGGAGAGCTGCAACTGGTTTTTAACAAGCATCCAGTAATCGCCGCGCTGCGCTATCAGCTCCTCGTGTGTGCCAACCTCGGCGATGCGCCCCTCCTTGATGAATACTATCTTGTCAGCATCCTTGACCGTGCTGAGGCGGTGTGCCGCGATTATAAGCGTCCTGCCGCGACCGAACTCGCGGATGTTGTTGACGATGTTGCGCTCGTTGTTTGCGTCGAGCGATGAGGTCGCCTCGTCGAGAAAGAGGATGCTCGGCGACTTGTACAACGCTCGGGCTATCATGAGCCGCTGCTTCTGTCCGCCGCTGAGCTCTATGCCCGACACCCCGAGCCGCGTATGGATACCCATCGGCAGTATCTCGACAAACTTGCGCAGCCCCACAGCCTCGAGTATCTCCATGGCTCGCTCGCAGTCGGGCTTCTCCTCCGACAGCGAAATGTTTTCCAGTATCGAGCTGGTGAATATCTGCCCGCTCTGCATCACCACGCCGCAATGGCGCAGCCAGTCGCTGTTGTCAACCTCCTCTACTGGCTTGCCGCTCAGGTAGAGCTTTCCTCGCTGCGGTATGTAGAAGCCGAGCATGAGCTTGATGAGCGTTGACTTGCCGCAGCCGCTCTCACCCACCAGCGCAGTCACCTTCCCCTCCTCGACATCGAGCGAGAAATCCTGTATGACGAAAGGTGACCCCGCGCCGGCATACTTGAACCACACGCCGTCAAAGCGTATCGAGGCGTTCTCGTAGCGGGCGTTGCCACGGAACTCCGTGTTGCTGTTCATCACCTCGTCAATGCGCTCGTATGACAGCAGCGCGTCCTGCACCGACTTGATCGACGACGAGAGCATGCTGAACGGCTGCGACAGCCGCCCAGTGATGTAGCCGAGCGTCATCATGATGCCTATCGTCATGTCGCCGTTGATGACCATCGCCGCGCTTATACCCGTCACCAGCAGCTCCTTGATGCGCACAAGCACCGACCGGCCGTTGCTGTCAAAGAGGTTCAGCCACGCCGACTTCATCGCAGCCTCGTTAAGCCGCTCCTGCGTCTTGCGCCATTTCGACACACGCACATCCTCCGCGTTGTTCACCTTCAGCTCCGCCATGCCGTTGGTAAGCTCGTAGGCATGGTTGCGGTTTTCCGACGAATAGACGAATGTGGTGAAATTGAGTGTTTTGCGGCGGTTCAGGAATAGTGCGCTCCACCCTATCTCGAGCAGCGAAATGGCGATGAACACAGCGAATATCAGCGGACTGTAATAGAACAGGAGCCCCGAAAAGACGATGAAATTGAGTATCATCACGAGCATCGAGTTGGGGAACGACAGCAGAAAATCCTTTATCCGCGACTGGTCGTCTATCTTCTGTATGAAATCAGAGCTGACCTTGCGGTCGAAAAACGAGAGCGGGAATTTCGTCAGCCTCACGAGGAACGTTGTCACCATCTCGATGTCGATGCGCAGCCCCAGCTTGGTGAGCAGGATGTCCATAACGCCGCCAGAGACCATGCTTCCCAGTATCATGGCAAACTGACCGAGCAGCAGCGTCACGACAAGCCCCATGTCCTTCAGCCCGATGCCGTTGTCGATGGTCTCGCGCAGCAGCAGCGGCATCGCCATGTCGGCAAGCATGATAAGCAGCGACAGCAGCAGGATGACGATGAAGCTTTTGCTGCGCTGCCGTATGAAGCTGCCCATGTAGCGGAACATCTGCCGCAGGTTGTTCGTCCGCTCATACACATGGTCGTCAAACGTGTCGTCAGGCTCGACGAGTACCGCCAGACCACGGTCTCCCCCCTCGGGAATCCAGTACTTGTTGAAATCCTCGCGGCTGTACACCGACTTCCCCTGCGCAGGGTCGGCTATGTAATACTTGCCGCGCTTGTCGTCCACGCGGTACAGCACGACGAAATGCCTCTGCCGCCAATACAATATCGCCGGCAGGGGCATCCGTGATGCTGTTTCGAGGTCTATGCGCACCGCCTTGGCGAGCATCCCCTCGCTTGCGCAGCAGTCAGTGATGTC
>CAKUKR010000013.1 GCA_934663645.1 uncultured Muribaculaceae bacterium
TTGCTAATTTTGCATTGTCAAATGGGGTCAGGTTTCCCCCTCAAAGAAATACTTCGGGGCGAAAGCAACGATTTTAGGCATCTGCAGGCGCGGATGGGAAGAGCAGTCGCAAGGTTGCTCTTTTTTTATTTAGTGGGGAATAACCTTAAAGCCCAGCATTGCACCATTGCTTGAATATATACTTGGCTTGATGATGTCGAAAGCCAGGTTGGCACTGTCAGGTGTCAACACTTTCCTCGCAATGGGGTATGCTACGAGATCCGCAATTTGCAGTCCTATAAGGTTCTCCCTTTTTGACCGTGCTGAAAATGCGCCTATACGGTTGCAAAGTCTGTCGGCTGTAACCCATTTAGTGCCGGTGGCGCGTAGTCTGTTGTAGAATTGAGAGAGGTTCCTGTCTTCGTGTTTTCCACGTTTCTCGAATATCACGTCGATAATCGCATTTTCGTCCAAATCATCGACATAAAAGATGCTGCGCTCTAACAAGTAGGATAGGGATAGTCCATAAACATCCTCGGAATTGCTGAAAAGCCTGATAAACGGTTCTTTCAGTATAGTGCAGGCGACGACTATATATGAATTATTCTGCGAGAGTATTTCGTTGATTCTCTCGTAAAACCGTTGTTTGATTTCAGGAGTAATCAGAATTTGGAATTCCTTTTTACATCGTCGTATGTCACGGGAATGTATAATGACATCCTCACTGCCCCAAAAATCACGCTTCAGCGAAATAAAGTCATTCTCCAACTTTTTCTTGTTTTCGCGAGACACTAAAATACCGCAGAGCGTAAAAACTGGGAACTCCGGGTTGAAGTTCTCCAGGTTTTGGTCGCCGCACTCGTCGATGTACAGGTAGTATTTTGACTTCTTCTGATTTTCCATATCCGGAGATGTGACTGCAAAATTACGAAATTCCTTTGACATCCAACGACTTTGCCGAGACTGCGTTGCGCAAGGACAGACCCAGACCCTCGCAACATATTTTCTCCGATAACAAAAGCCCCTAAGGTCATTACCGACCTTAAGGACTTTAATGAGGTGTCTGGTTGCTGCGGTTATACCGCGACTTTCACGGACTTGCCGCCGATGCGGACTATGTATATGCCAGTCTTGTCGTAGACTTAGACAGGCACAAAATCCCCTGCCTGAAAATCAGGCCCTTCCGCGTGTTTTTGTGCGGAACGGCTCTTGTTACGACTTTCGTTGATGTATAGATTAACGGAATATCAGACTAATCGCTATGCTCATAATGAAATTGATTATTATGCTCACGGCAATTCCGATTATGAATATTCCGAGTGCAGCCTTTTGTGCCACGCTCCAGGCACTTAGAGGTTGGTTCAAAAGGTAGGTGCACCAACTGACAGGCTCAATTGTCACCTCCACATTTTGCAGTTCTCCCGGATCGCAGCCGAGGTCGCACAGGCTGTTGTATGTCAGCCCTACAGTGTCTTTGTCCATGTTCTTGCCGTCGGCGGTCTCGACAGTGCGGTATATCGTTTTGCCGCCATAGCTGATTTTGACATGGTTATGGCGTCCGCTGAGTGAGCGCGCCGGGCCGAAGATTTCCCGGAAATTACTGGAATTAATCCATACAGAGTAGTCGTACTCGCTGGTCAGGCAGTTGCCGGGAAGGTCTGTCTGAACTGCCTTGAATATGCGTGTCTCCTGCATATCATTAGTCCTCAATGCCCCAGGACTCTCTCTGTGGCGGTAAGTGTGGTTGAACAAAAAAGCGTGAGAGCCTGTTTCGTTGCCCATCCTGCTCGTTGAGGCCTTCGCATTGCCGCGGTTCGTAGAATGGGCAACATAGAAGCCTCACGCAGAATATGATACGATGCTTCCAGAACGCTCGCGCGTGCCGGAAGCCGTGATATGCATATCCGCATTGGCATCTACTGTTGCTTCAATCTTGACGAACCATGAAGTTTGCGAAGTTCCAACGGGCCAAGAAAGAGCGTCGAGTAAACGCTTTTCATCATGTCTGCTGCCCGCCCCTTAGCCCAAACCGGCTTCTGCGGCGGTCAACGCTGCAAAGTTACATCATATTCCCGATTTATGCAAACTATTAACACACCTCGCCGCAAACACCCAACATTGCCGCCCATTACCCCCCTTGCTTGAATTTGTGCTGGCAGGGACACGGCACGGCGTGCCGTGTCCGAATGGTGACAAATACAATTAATTGATATGCAATGACTTGGTTGCGGACACGGCACGCCGTGTCCCTACTTTGTCGCCCCAACCATACACAGTCTGCGCATTTTGACACACCCTCCCACGCATCTTTTTTCTCCGATAACAAAAGTCCTTAAGGACATTATCGACCTTAAGGACTATGATAGAGTGTCTGGCTGTTGCGGTTATACCGCGACTTTGACGGACTTGCCGCCGGTGCGGACGATGTATATGCCGCGAGGCATGGAGGGTATTTCCGCAGCCGAGCCGCGATATACCGCCTTGCCGGTCATGTCGTAAATTTCTACAGCAGCATCAGCCGCCGCGCCGTCGATGACGATGCTGCCGTCAATTACGCGGATGACAGCATCCTCGCCGACAACGTCCTCAACCCCCGAATCCATCTCCTCGACATTCTTGAACTCCTTCCAGCCTTCTGCTACAACGTATTTGAAACCGCGTCCAGCTGGTACATAAAGCATTGCATTATCTATTGAAGTTACCGTGAAACTATGGTAGACCCAATTGTTAGAAAATGCAGGGGGATTTTTGGACAGACAGTAAATGGCATCTTCAATATCGAACTGGCAATTACCAATTGATTCTACAGATTCTGTAAGGATCAGCGTTTTGAGCTTTGGTGCGAATGACGTGGATATATTGGTCATGTCAACTGTCATTGTTGTCATTGAAGTGCAGCCGCTGAATGCACCGTTTCCGATAGACGTGACGGAATTAGGTATTGTCACTGAAGTCAGTGCGGAGCAGCTGGAGAACGCACTGTAACCGATAGATGTGACGGAATTAGGTATTGTCACTTCTGTCAGCGCGGAGCAGCTGGAGAACGCATAGTTTCCGATAGTTGTGACGGAATTAGGGATTGCCACGTCTGTCAACGCGGAGCAACCGTTGAACATATAGTCACCGATAGACGTAACAGAATTAGGGATTGCCACGTCTGTCAACGCGGAGCAGCCGTAGAACGCATAGTCTCCAATAGCCGTTACATAATCCGGTATATAGAAACAGCCTTTTTTGCCCGGTGGGTAACAGCACAATGTAGACTTATCTTTCGAGTAAACAACTCCGTTTTCTGAACACAAATGCGGATTGCCTGAGTTGACATTGATTTCTGTCAAGGATGTACAGTCGAAAAATGTTTGACCAGTTAGGCCTTGCAGGGAATTGCCAACAGTTACTGAAGTCAGTGCAGAGCAGCCCACGAATGCATCGCTGATTGTTTTGACGGAATTTGGGATGTCGAATTTGCCCTTTATCCCCGCAGGATAGCATAACAACTCTGTCTTGTCCTTATTGTAGAGTACGTTGTTGTCGGAACTGTAATTTGGATTGTCTTTTGACACAGCAATGCTGGTCAAGGACTTGCACGAGGCGAAAGGATTTCCTTCAAGCTCTACATTCTTGCCAATATACACCGAAGTCAATGCATCACAACCATAAAATGCACCATTCTCGATTTTAGAGACTGACTCTGGAAATTGTATTGAGGTCAATGAATTGCATCTTTGGAAAGCTCCTTGCCCAATCGTTTTTACAGAATTGCCGATAGTTACTGATTTGAGATTACCGCATCGCCAAAACGCCAGCCATCCAATTTCAATTACGGAGTTCGGTATGTTGATGGAAACCAACGCTTTGCAGTGGGAGAACGCTTCGTTGTCGATAGTCTTAACCGAATTGCCGATTGTTACGTCTGTTAACGCGTAGCAACAGTGGAACGCATATTTCCCGATGGTCGTGACGGAATTAGGTATTGTCACTTCTGTCAGCGCGGAGCAGCTGGAGAACGCACTGTAACCGATAGATGTGACGGAATTGGGGATAGTCACTTCTGTCAGCGCGGAGCAACCGTTGAACATATAGTCACCGATAGACGTAACAGAATTAGGGATAGTCACTTCTGTCAGCGCGGAGCAGTGGTAGAATGCCCCTTCGACGATAGACGTGACAGAATTAGGGATTGTTACGGAGGTCAGTGCAGAGCAGTCACGAAACGCGTAACCGTTTATACGTGTAACTGTATATCCCTTGTGGGCATATCCAGCAGTTTTGGGGATTACGATGTCTCCAGAATACTTCTTGTCAGAATCGTAGCTAATTACAGCGGCTGTTTTTTGGTCTTCAGACAATACCCGATAGTTTAAGCCGTTATAGGAGAAAGTGTCGCCGTCTTTGGCGGAGGAGGGGAGGATTGCGGCGAGCAGCGCGATGAGCAGGAGCAGCTGCCGCATCACCCCGTTGATAGTTCTTGTTGGTTTCATGGGTTGGTCGTTTTTTGATTGTTGCTTTTGACGGGCAATCTCATCATTACTTGCATAAATGGAATACCCAGTTAATTGCGATGCTCACAATGGTTCCGATTATGAATATTGCGAGTGCCGTCTTTTGTGCGATGCGCCGGTCGCTGTCTGGATGATGCAAGAGGTAGGTGTAGCCACTGACAGGTTCGATTTTCAGCTCCACATTTTCCAGATCTCTCGGATTGCATCCGAGGTCGCACAGACTGTTGTATGACAGCCCGACGGTGTCCTTGTTCACGCCCTTGCAGCCGGCGGTCTCGATAGTGCGGTATATCGTTTTGCCGCCGTAGCTGATTTTGACATGGTTGCGGCGACCGCTCAGCGTGCGCGGCGAGCCGAAGATTTCCCGGAAATTGCTGGAATGGATCCAGACAAAGTAGTCGTACTCGTAGGTCAGGCAGTTGCCGGGAGGGTCTACCTGAGTCGCCTTGAATATGCGTGTCTTCTGCATATCATCAGTCCTCATGCCGCAGGACACCCTCCGCAGCGGTAAGTGTGGTTGAACAAAAAAAAGCGTGAGTGCCTTGTTTAGTTGCTCGCTCCACATCCCGAGGCTCTGGTAAGCCCATCTCAGTCAAACGCAACAACTTGCAGAAGCCTCACGCGGAGTATGATACGACACCACCGCGACACTCGCGTGTCTTGGTGGTCGATATGTACATATCCGTTTAGGCATCTACCGCTGCTTCATCCTTGACTGAGATTGAAATTTACCAGATTTCGGGGTGTCAAGAAAGAACGTCAGTAAACGCTTTTCATCATGTCTGCTGCCCGCCCCTTAGCCCAAACCGGCTTCTGCGGCGGTCAACGCTGCAAAGTTACATCATATTCCCGATTTATGCAAACAATTAACACACCTCGCCGCAAACACCCAACATTGCCGCCCGTCTCTCGCGCCAGTTTTAGGGCGGCAACATAGTCTCTGCACTCGTATATAGCTCATTTTGTGAACCTGCAGTTCGGATAATTGCTGCACCCTAAAAATGTCCCGTAGCGGCCGTGCCGCCGTATGAGCATGCCGCCGCACCTGGGGCATCGGTCATTCTCCGTCAAGCAGTCGTTTTTCATCGCTGCTTGATGCGCATAGAGGTTGTGTGATTGTCTTCCTTCTTTGTCCGTGACGTTGAGCCGCGTCAGATAATCTGCAATCCGCCGGCAGTCTTCTATGCTCATCACGATGTCCCGGTACTGAAATATGTAGGGTTTCAATTCTTCCCTCCACAATACATTGCCGCCTTCGCCATATAGCCTGATAGAAGAAGTGTTCAGAAATACTACCGCCGAATAAACAGGATATTGATGCCCCTGCAATATCCGTTGCAGAAATCGGACATGCTTCTCATTCTGCCAAATTGGATTGTAGAGCCGGTATTTGTTGCCCCAGATGTTCTGTGTCCAGTATTGCTTGTTGGTATTGCCGTAGATCCAGCCCTTGTATGTTTTCGTCTCAATTACGAAGATGCCGTAGATTGATATGACGATATGGTCTATCTGGCACGAATAGTTCCCTGACTTTAACAGTATGTTGTTCAGGACTATATACTCATTGTCTGGCAAAAACGACAGGGAGAGTGCCACGCTCTTTTCGCCCATGCGGCCTATTATTTGCGGCTGTTTGGTCCTCAAATAATACAGGAGTGCGAAGATTGCGATGACTATAAATATTGTCATAAACTGCATATCTGTGATTTGTAGGCTTCATATGACAGTGCAAATATAACGAATTATATTTGAAGTGGCGCGTGATTGCGCTGGCAGAGTAGGGACATGGTGTGCTGAGTCCGCTCGAAGTTGCTGCATTTCAATAATATGCGTACTTGCCATCCTTCGGACACGTCACGCCGTGTCCCTGCCTTGCCACGCACTTGCGTAATTGGGACAAAATGGCTAATTTTGCAGTGAAAACATTTTTTGAACTCAAACAAGACAGTATATGGTAATACAGCGTTGGCAGTCGGTGGTGCTGCTCATAGCGTGCGCCGTCATGGCGTTCTTCTCTTTCGGCGACCTTGCGACGGTCGTCAATGACCTCGGCACGTTCACTTTCTCGGCGATGGGATATGCCGACGGCGGCTCTGCCGGTGTCGCGGCTTCGACTTGGTATTTCTTCGCAATCTCCCTGTTGAGCGCGATTCTGCCGCTCATCGCGATATTCCGTTACCGCAACTTGCGCCTCCAGAAGCGTCTATGCTCGATAAGCGCACTCATCATGGCGGCTGTCGCTGTGGTGGGCTTTGTGCTGAACATGAGTGCGCAGCAGGTGTCGTACCGTGTCCTCGCCGCTGCTCCTTTCGTGGGGATAATCGCTTGTTTCGTGGCTCGCAACATGATCTGTTCCGATGAGAAGAAGCTGCGTGCTGTAGACCGTTTCCGCGACTGACGGCGCGTGAATATGCGCTGCCGGTGGAGAAAGCCCTGATAAAGTTTTCGGAGGTGTCATTTTGCAACCAACGAGATTTTTGGCAGCAGTCATAATTGTCCTCGGCTTATCCCCGACAGTGTAGGGACACGGCGTGCCGTGTCCGCCGAGCGACAATCGCAATTGTTTGATTTACTGCAATCTATCGGTGCGGACACGGCATGCCGTGTCCCTACTTTGGCTGCGCAGCCACACGAACCCCAAAAGCTGCATCTTTCCCTGTTTCGAGGTTGCCAAACATTCCGCCTTGTCAGAATGCAACGGCGCGGTTGCAAAACGAAGCCCTCTTGGAAATTGCGGTACTTTATCAGTGCTTTCGCCGTGGGGCATGGATTTGCCCAATTCGCGCGAATGAACTATCTTTGCAAATATTCTAATCCTGCATTTGCGGCTGTGGCGTGCTGAACAGCGCGAGGCGGCTGCGATGCGCAAAGACATAGATGATGAGAAAAAACATTGTTGCAGGCAACTGGAAGATGAACACCACCGTAGCGGAGGGCGTTCAGCTTGCCCAGGATGTAGACAGACTTGTCAAGGGAAAAGAGATAAATTGCGGTGTGATAGTATGCACGCCGTTCACGCACCTGACCTCTGTGGCTGAGGCTCTTAAGGGGAGCAAAGTCCGCGTAGGCGCGGAGAATTGCGCTCGCCACGAGAAGGGTGCATATACCGGCGAGGTGAGTGCCGCAATGGTGAAGTCTACCGGCGCGGAATACGTAATCCTCGGCCACAGTGAGCGTCGCCAGTATTTCGGCGAGGACAATGCTGAGCTGGCAGAGAAGCTGCGCCTTGCGCTTGACAACGGCCTGCTGCCGATATTCTGCGTGGGCGAGGTGCTGGAGCAGCGCGAGAACGGCACGTACAACGAGGTCGTGGCATCGCAGCTCGAGCCGGTGTTGGACCTTTCTGCCGAGGATTTCGCCAAGGTGGTGATAGCATACGAGCCTGTATGGGCCATCGGCACTGGCAAGACGGCGACTGCTGACCAGGCGCAGGATATGCACGCTCACATCCGCTCGCTCGTGTCTGCCAAGTTCGGCGCACAGGCGGCTGACGACACCACGATACTCTACGGCGGCAGCTGCAAGCCGACCAATGCCCGCGAGTTGTTTGCAAAGCCTGACGTTGACGGCGGCCTGATAGGGGGCGCGGCTCTGAAAGCGGCTGACTTCATGGGCATCATCGAGGCTTTTGACTGACAACACAACCCAAGGAACAACACCGTGAGGGTGTGCCGAAATATGCAGACCATGAGTGTTTGAACCGTCAATGTAGGGACACGGCGTGCCGTGTCCGCAAGACAAGATACGGACAATCAAACAGTTATCCTATACGGCAGGAGCGGACACGGCACGCCGTGTCCCTACGCTGCCAGGGATGAAGCGAATATGGTTTTGATTTGGACGCGCCCCCCACGAAACCGTCAATAGATATGAGTGCAAAACTTGACAAAGCAATCTGCCGGCTGTGCATCGCCCTTGCCGCGTTGCTGGTCTTCGCGCCGGCGGCGGCTGACGAGAACACGCCGAACTATGTGGAGCGCATCGAGGCAGAGTCGGAGGGCAACGTGACTTTCGACATCCCGGACAATGTGCTCGACCTGATATTCTCCGGTTTCCGCGAGGAAAAGAAGCCGCAGAAGAGCGTCAAAGCCAATGTCCTCCATTCGGGTGTCAACAAGCTGTCGGGCTACCGCATACAGGTGTTCAGCCAGGGCCATGGGCAGGGATCTGTGGAGGCACGTGCCAAGGCACGCGGCAGCGCAGTGGTGGCAAAGTTCCCGAAATACCGGGGGCAGGTCTACTCATATTCCAAGTCGCCCAACTGGTACACCCGCGTCGGCAATTTCCAGACGGCTGCGGAGGCCAACCGCGCCCTGGCGGAGCTGAAGCGGGCGTTCCCGCAGTTTGCTGGCGAGATGCGTCTGGTGAGATGCCAAATCACGATAGTCAAGTAATACACACACGATTACGAAATACATCAGTATAAGTGAGCCGTAAAGAACAACACGATGAGGAGCTTGTCGAGAAGGTCGCTTCTCATTACCGTGAAATATTGAAACTTCTCGGGGAAGACCCGGAACGGGAGGGTCTGCTCAAAACTCCGGTGCGTGCCGCCAAGGCGATGATTGACGCTACGGTGGGCTACCGCACAGACCCGTTGCAGATAGCGCAAAAGGCCATATTCGAGCATGCCGGCTCAAACATGGTGATAGTCAAGGACATTGAGTTCTACAGTCTGTGCGAACACCATATCCTGCCGTTCTTCGGCAAGGTTTCAATAGGCTATATCCCTAAGGGGAAGATGATCGGCCTGTCGAAGCTGGCGCGGCTGGTGGACTGTTTCGCGCGGCGGCTTCAGGTGCAGGAACGCCTCACGGCGCAGGTATGCTCCATGCTGGGGGAGGCGTTGCCCAACGACGGTATCATCGTCACCTGCAACGCTCAGCACCTCTGCATGAAGATGCGCGGCGTGGAGAAGCAGGAGAGTTCGACGACCACGATAGATTATTCCGGCCGGTTCGTGGATGATCCGGCTCTGCGCGAGGAGTTCATGCGGCTGCTCAACGTATAAGCAGCTCAATATACGCAGTAACGCCGCCTGATTTTTCCGCCGTTCAGTTAAACGTACCTGTTTGTTGTCTGTCTATTCACAAAAAGACGGACAACAAACTTTTTTAATCATACAGCTATGGAAAAGAAATCATTTCTCTCTCGTTTTTCCACTTGCGTGCCGGCACTGCTCATAGGGCTTGGCATCGTGGCTCTCGGCATGTTCATCAAGGGCGGACTGGTGCGTTTTGCCGACCGCGACCGCGTGGTGACGGTGCGCGGACTGTGCGAAAAGGATGTCAAGGCCGACCGCGTGACGTGGCCTATTGTCAGCAAGGAAGTCGGCAATGACCTGACGGCGATATACGACAATGTGCAGCGCACCAACAATGCGATAGTTGAGTTTCTGAAAACCAACGGCATAGCGGACAGTGAAATCCAGATCAACGCGCCGCAGGTGGTGGATATGCAGGCTGACAACTACAGCGGCCAGGCTTCGCTGTTCCGGTACAATGTGACGACTGTCGTTGTCGTGACATCAAGCAAGGTTGACAAGGTCAAGAAGCTGATAACGCGGCAGGCGGAACTGTTGCAGAAGGGGATAGCTATCGTTGCCGGCGACTACAACTACCAGACGCGCTATGACTATACGGGGCTGAACGACATCAAGCCCTCAATGATAGCCGAGGCGACCAAGAATGCCCGCAAGAGCGCACAGAAGTTTGCCGATGACTCGCAGAGCAGCCTCGGCAAGATACGTTCCGCCTCTCAAGGGCAGATTTCTATCGAAGACCGCGACCAGTATACGCCCGACATCAAGCGAGTGCGCGTGGTTTCGACAGTCGAGTTCTACTTGAAGGACTGACCGCAGTAGTGCGTAATTGGGTCGGCAGGGTAGGGACACGGCGTGCCGTGTTCGCTACAAGTCATTACATTTCAGCAATATACGCACTAGCTGCTCTTCGGACACAGCACGCCGTGTCCCTACTGTGTCGGGGAAATTACGCCTGTCTACAGCTGAATTTGAGTATGGCGGCATCGCGTGAACCTACACGCACCGCTGCCGGGCAGTCCGGCGACAATGAGATTTCGGAGGCCGTGTCCGTGAGCAGTTCCTGCACGCGGATGCGGCCTTCAGGCAATCTGGCCATCTCGAATGCCAGTGAGGGGACGACCACCTCAGCTTTCTTCTCCTCATTGCTGAAATTGGCTACGACGAGCAGTGCCTCGTTGCCGGTGTAGCGCAGGAACGCGAATGTGTCGTGCGGGTTCAGCCTGGGGTTCTGGAGGTTGACATACATCAGGTCGAAGAATTTGCCCTGCGCCACGCATTTCTCGCTGTTGCAGATGTTCAACACGCGGGCATAGCGCGACCGCAGCCACTGCTGGTGGGCGTTGAGTCCCGCGCCGTCGCATTTGCCGTGGTTGTACCAGAGCCGCATTGTGTCGTAGCTCCAGTAGTCGAATATCGTTGAGCGGAAGTTGTCGCCGGCAAACCCTTCGTTGTCCTCTGCGCTCTCGCCGAGTTCCTGGCCGTAGTATATCATGAAGGGGCAGCGGCTCATCAGCGCGCTCGTCACCAGTGACGGCGTGACGCGCAGCGGGTCGCCGGCAAATTCGCGTGAGCCGTAGCGCACCTCGTCATGGTTCTCGAGGAAATTCAGCATGCGGTCGCCGATGCCGTCCACAGTTTGCCAGCACCCTGTCAGGCGGGCTGCGGAATACCCGTGCCGCTCGATGCCGACGAGCGTGTCGTACAGGTTGACCTTGTCGTACAGGTAGTCGAAGCCGCAATAGTCTAAGAACGAGCGGTATAGCCCTACGTCATATATCTCGCCGATGAAAATGATGTCCGGAAATTTCGCCTTTACCTCGCGTATCGCCCAGTGCCAGAACGCTTGCGGCACCATGAACACCATGTCGCAGCGGAAGCCGTCAACGCCTTTTGCCGCCCAGTGCAGCAGAATGTCGCGCATCTGCAGCCATGTCGGCGGTATCGGGTCGAAATGGTCAGTTCCCGAGGCATAGTCATGTCCGTAGTTCAGTTTTGCGGTCTCATACCAGTCATATTCCGAGCAGAAAGCCGTGAAGCAGTCGTTGCCCGTAGCCTTGGCGGGAAATTCGCGGTAGGTATCCGCGCCGCTGCCCAGGTCAATCGAAGGCGCAAACTGCTGGTTGGTAATGTAATAATAGTTGTTGCGCGGCGAAAAGGACAGTGTAGTGTCGTCCTGCGAGCCGAAGTCACGCACGCCGCGAGGGGCGCAGTCTGACCGGTAGACACGCGCCGTGTGGTTTGGCACGAAATCGACGAGCACCTTCATGCCGGCACTGTGTGTACGAGCCACCAACGCCTCGAACTCTGCCATGCGCCTATCTACATCGACGGCTAGAGCCGGGTCAACGTCATAATAGTCGCGTATGGCATACGGCGAGCCTGCTTCCCCCTTGACAATGTGAGGGTTGTCAGCCGGTATGCCCTGGAAAGCCGTCTTGGTGGCGTGTTCGATTATCCCGGTGTACCATACGCAATTCGCGCCCAACGCCCGTATCGACCCCAGCAGTTCGTCTGTGAAATCATTCATCTTGCCGCTGCCGTTCTGCCGGTATGTCCCCGACGGGACGCACGCGGCATTGTCATTGGTCAGTATTCTCGGGAACACCTGGTATATTATCAGCTTCTCATCCATTGTCATACTTGTCTATTTCTTGTTGGAGAGGTGTTTTTCGAGGGCGCGGCTGGCAGCGTCGTAGCCGCAGAGGACTATGCGTTTCATCTGGCGTATGCCGAAGGTGTTGAAGTCTGCCATGCCGTCTGACTGTATCACCACGTCGCACAGTTTCAGGTCCTGGACGGCGTTAGACTTGAGCATCAGGTGGTATGACCGAAGGGCGACCTCGATGATCGAGCTCTTGTATTTGAAATTGCGGTTCAGCGGGTCGCAGTTGCTGCCTATCAGGCAGCTGCAGCGGTTGCGTATAGCCCATGCCGGGAGGTTGCGCAGCACTCCGCCGTCCACATAGTTCACGCCGTCTATCCTCACGGGCGCGAAGACTATCGGGATGCTGCATGACGCTGCCACGCGCTCGGCTATCGCCCCCTGTGACCAGCCGGTGGACTTGCCGTTCTCGAAGTCTGTGGCGCATACCACGGTCGGTATTTTCAGGTCTTCGAGGTTCTTGACGGGCAGCCAGCTGTCGAGTATCTTCTGCAGTTTCGTGAGCCGCAGAAACCCCTCCTTGGGAATGGTCCATTCGGCGAAGTCTGTCACCTTGGAGTATTGGTTGAAACACTCCAGTATATCCTTGGGCGTCAGCCCCGCGCCGTACAGCACGGCGGCAATCGACCCGGCGGACACGCCGGCGAGGACGGAAGGGACGATGCGGAACTTTTCAAGAGCCATCATCACGCCGATGTGAGCGAAGCCGCGTGCCCCGCCTCCGCTGAAGGCGATGCCGTAGGTTTCAGCCCGTTTCAGCCCGATGTTTTCGAGTACTCCTCCTATTGACCAAGCAGCCATGTAACGAGTGTGTTTATGCCAGTGTTTCCATAGCTGGCGGTTGTCGGTTTATATAATTGGTAATGTACTGGATGCGGAGTTCTATGTACGGAGGCAGTGTGTCCGTCTTGAGCCAGGAGTTGATGGTCTGTTCCCACTCTTCTTCGCTTTTCTTGTTGAGAAGGGTCAGCAGTATGTCAATGCATTGCTTTCTCTCTTCTTTGAGAGTGGGGCAGTTGAGGTTAAGCGTCTGTATCGCATCAAGTGCATCCTTTTCGTCTTTAGGCAATGAGGACGCTGCGGCGGTGTATTCGCTCAATGTGTAGAACCTGCCGTTGGGTATGATTTCCCCTGTTGACAGATAGCGGAAATAGTGTTGGCAGTTGCACTCCTTGATAAATTCGCGGATCACTTTGTTGCCTTTGGCAACATCGCAGTATTGCAGTTCCGGGGGGCGGCGTTGCGAGTCAATGCAAGATGCAAACAGGTTTGAATAGTCCAGCTGCAGGCTCACGCTTTTTGATTTGTCAGGGCCGTTCTCCGGGTATGAATGTTCTATGCGAAATCCTTTTACCGAACGTTGGCAGTAGCAGCATACGTTCTGTTGTTCTCGGCAGAGGACGGCTTTCAGTTCACTGCTTCTGTTGAAGTCCTTGTAAAGCAAAGGCTCTGCGACCCGCAGACGTCTGCATTCAGCCTTGTACTCCCTCATGCAGTCTGGCTCGACACTGCTTTTTTTGATGTATCTCATTGCTGTCCTCGGTTAGAAAAATGTCAGAAGCATGTCGGCGCGTTGCAATTCTGCATGATCTTTTCCGAGGGTTTGCTCCAGCTGGCTGCGTAGATGCAGGGCTTCTGCCGATTTCCCCTTTCCGCTGTCAATCATGCCGATGTATCGGTCAAGGGCGTTTTGTGTGTCTTGCTGCATATATGGCACATCCATTTGTTGGAGGATGTAGTTCGCATCGCGTCCGTTTTGGTTAGGGAAGTCGTAGATCTGCCGTTTCGACAGGCTGAAGATGCAGCAGTCCCCGATTTGGCTGAAAATCAGGGGTGCGTGCGTGGTGACGATGAACTGTATGCAGGGGAACGCCTTGCGCAGGTCATTGAGTATGTGCGTCTGCCATGAGGGATGCAGGTGCAGGTCAATTTCATCTATCAGGACAACGCCTTTGGTAACTTCTGGGGCATTTGTGCCTCGGTGAGGGTTCAACAGATAGCAGCGGAACGCCAGTTCCATCACTAGGGCCAGAGTGCTTCTAATACCGTCAGACAACATACTGAACGGCAGAGGAGTGTCGTTGCCGTATCCGACCGTCAGCTCCTTTTGTTTAAGCTCGTAACGCAGAGAAGAGCAGTTGATGCACTTTTTCACCGCTTCACACACGGTCTGGAGGATTTCGGAGTTGTTGCCGTTTTGAATTTCATCGAGAGTTTCCGTATAGAACAAATCGAGGAAAAAACGGATGTTTGTTGTTGCGTCAAGCGCGTTGAAGTAGCCCTGCAGACGGCTTCCCTGCGTTTTGACCTCTGAGTCGCGCCGTTCCTTTTTATAGCGGTTGGTTGAGAAGAAAGCGATGAGCGGAATGTCATAGCCGCAGCCGCTGCGGACGGATTGCTGTATATCCTTGGAAAGCTGTTTCATTTCCTTGGCATCCTTGTGGGTCGTTTTCCCTCCTTTCGTTTCAACTGCACGTTTCCACGAAATGCTTTTCATGGGCGATTGTCCTCTTAGCTCGGTGTCAAAAACGTCAACAACCGCATCCGTCAATATATAGCATGGGAGTGACGGCTCCAGGTTTTTGCCGATGCGGGAAAGCCTGATGTCGTCAGGGGCAATTCCTGGGACGCTTATCTTGTTGTCATATTTGTCGAAATTGAGGTATAGAGAGCCGATGGATATGCGCAGAGCTTCAAGCAATGAACTCTTGCCGGTGCCATTGTTGCCGATAAGGATATTCATATTCGGATGCAAATGCGTTATATGCAAATCATCGTAACACTTGAAATTATGGATATGTATCTTTGTCAGCTTCATCGGGTGTGCTATTTTTACCTCAAATCCCTCAAATGGGTAATGACGTTACTGATATAACGCAGAAAACGATAAAACATTATATCACAGCGTGTGGCAACAATGCCGAAAGAGGGTATGCCTTAATGAACAGGCATACCCTCTGTGTTGAGTGAGTGACGGTAGGTTATCGCTTGATAAGCACTTTCTTGCCGCCGATGATGTAGATGCCATCGGTCAGCCTGTCGGCCGGTACGGGCATGCCTTGAAGGTTGTAGATGGTGTCTGCGCCGCGCTCGTTGTCGATGACGCTGTCAACGATACCGGTGTTGGTGTCGAAGCTGATGCGCGGGGCAATGGCAAACGAGAGGGACTCGTCTACATTCTTGACCCATGTCCGTGTGCCGGTGGGCTGATTGTTTTCGTCCAGGTCTTCGAGCCAGTGGTATACGGTGCTCTTAGACAGATCTTCGCGTCTGGGCGAGCAGTACATGGCTATGTCGTCGCCGTCAGCGTTGGGGAAGCCGGTGATGGTGATGAAGAATTCGGTCTCGACATCAACCGGGGTGTCGAAAGTGAATATGGTCGGGTCGTTGTATGTCTCCGAGGCATCGACGAGCTGTGAGGCTTTCAGAGTCTTGGTGGCGAGCACGTCGCCAGGGAGGCCGTCGATAGCGTTGGTGAGCGATACCACGATGTCAGCGTCTGTGCTGACGGCTGTAGCGCGTGCGAAATATACGTTAACCCCAGATACGGTAATCTTGGCGAGGGGAGCTGTGAAATGCTCGGCGAAACCGGGCATGTCGAGCCAGTTGGTGCCGCCATAGTAGCCGTACCACGACAGGCTGATCGGGGCGAGCATGGTGTTCTCCTCAACAGGGATGTTCCATATCAGGTTCTCGCCGCCGGCTTTCAGCGCGTAGAGGTATGTGGATGATTCTCCGGCCTCGTTGCTGACAGTCAGGTCAACGTCGTAAGTGCCGGCCTTGAGGTATTTCACAGTGACTTCGGCAGCATCAGATGTCGGGGTGTCAGTGCCGGGGAATGTCCAGCTTCGGGTGTCGGGGTCGCCTGTTGACTCGTCAGTGAATGTAAGGGGCACATCGAGAGGCACAACCAGCGATGCTTCCGGCGAGTAGTATGCGCCTTCGGGCGTGCCGATGGCGGCTTGCGGCGCCTCGCGGCGCACTACCACAAATCCAGTGCGAGTCTTGGTGGAGATGTTGCCGGCCTCGTCGGATACTGTCAGAGACACGTCAAATGTGCCGGTGTTGGGATAGGTGACCGTGGGGGACTGCTCGTTGCTTGTGGCGGGTTCTGCACCGGCAAATGTCCATTGCCATGACGAGGGTTCGCCCTCGGTCATGTCAGTGAATGTGACGCTGCTGCCCGGGGTGATGTATACTTTGGCATCGTCGCTGTTGTCAGTGGTGACAATCTCGAAATCGTCGAACATGGCATCGTCGCCGTCCGTTCCGCTGTAGTTGAACGTGAATTGCACGGTCTTGCCAGCGTATTGCGACAGGTCAATCTCGTGCTGTGTCCACTTCGTGTCTTCAATGTTGTTATTCTGCGCCCACAGGAATGAGTCCCAGAGGGTTGTCGTCGTGCCGTCAACGGTTATGTTGAGGTTGGTGTGAGCATAGTACAGCCATACGGGATTGAAAACGCCCCAAAAGCGCAGCTTGGCGTTTGCTGGGATTGTGATTTCCGGCGAGGTGATGTTTTCATCGAGTGTGGATGATGAGCGTGCTATGTAGAGCGAGCCAGTGCTTTCGGGGTTGACGCTGCTGAAAGCCGGCACGGTGTTGGAGTACGGGTTTTCGGAGATGCGCCAACGCTCGTAGTAGCTGTCCTGGGTCCAGTCGGAGATGCTGGCGTTGGTGTCAAAGCCGTTGCTGTAAGCAGCTGTTGCGCAGAGGGGCGATGAGAATTGTGCTGTTAGGGCATTGCCGTCTTCGCCGGTTATTCCCAGCTCGTCCCAAGATGTTGCAACCCTGATGGCATCGACCGTTACAGTCGGACCGAGGTTGTTCTTCAGGCTTCCGAAGAGGCACAGCCCGGCAGCTCCGCTCGCATCGAGGTCATAGCTGTCAGAGGCAGAAGCATCAGCTGTTGCCGGTTCTGAGGCTGAAGGGTTTACGTATAGCGAGATGACATCGTTCTTCAGCCCGCTTACGAATGTGTATTTCACCACAACCAGGTATGTCTTGCCAAACTCGAATGAGGCGTTGGTCTTTGCCCCGAAACCGATGCTCCCCTTTGATACACCGAATTTGAAGCCGTTGGCGTTGTTGCCGTCTTTGACGGCATACAGGCGGCCGCGATCGGTAGCAGCAGCCTGGTCGGCGCGAGTGTTTCCCTTGTCGTCTATCAGCCCGAGGAAGCAGGTGTCGTCATTGACAGACTCCACGTTTACCAGCAACGACACATACACGTCGCCCGAGGCGGTTGCATGAGTGAAGTACTTCTTCAGCTGCTCGCAGTTGGTCCAGCTGTATTCCTCGTCAGCCACGATTTTTGCGGCGTTGCTTGTTGCGTCTGTCTGGTAGCCGGCGTACGCAAGCGGCGTTGCCGCCACTTGGATAGGACTTTTGTTGTAATTGTTGTTGCGCAGCCATCCGTTCGTCTGGTACAGATTGCCCGCCTGGTATGCGAAATCATCCTGCATCAGGACTTCCGCGTTTGCTGACAGCCAGGGAATGCATCCAGCCATCAGCAGAAGGGGTAGAAATCTTTTCATATTGATGATTTTAGTGACTTTTCGCAAAAGTAGCAATTATATTTCGCATGGCAAATATTTAGACGAATAATTATTGCCGAAAAGGTGCAACGACTATACGTATAGTTGCTTTTGGGGCTGCAAGTATGCTTTGCAAGTTGTTGAAATATAATGTATTGGTTGTTTTTTATTCTGGAGGTGCGTTATCTCGCGATTTTTGACTAACTTTGTAACTAATAGAAGCGTGCGAGCCACGCCAATTCGTGCAATCTAGTATCATGAAATGAAATCTATACGCGAAATAGCGACAGAGAAGGTGAAAGGCGAGAGCCGTATCGACGAGATACTGCGCTTTGCCATAACTGGCGGCATTGCCACGGTGCTCCAATACGGCATCTATGTCGTGTTTGTCGATGCAGTAGGGGTCAAGGCTGTCCCCTCGCAGCTTATCAGCTATGTGCTTAGCTTCATAGCCAACTTTTTCCTGTCAGCATACTTCACCTTCCGCGCCAAGCCTACCGGCGGGCGCGGATTGGGCTTCATATTGAGCCATTTGGTCAACATGGGGCTGCAGACGGGGCTGGTGGCTATATTCAAAGGCATTGTCGGTTCCACGCTTGCTTTGCTGCCGGCTATGGCTATCTGCATCCCTGTAAACTATATCATGGTGCGGACTGTTTTCAAGAGCAAGGTGTTCATGCCCGCCAGCCAAAGGGAAGCTCTTAAGGATAAAGCCGTGGCAGGCGACAGGGCTGGCAACAAACCGAACTCATGACAACAATAATAAAGTGAGCCAATGACCGAAATGCTGTCGCAGTACCATATAGGAGGATTGATAATAGGCATCTGCACATTCCTCATCATAGGCGTGTTCCATCCTCTTGTCATCAAGGGAGAGTATCATTTCGGGGTGAAATGCTGGAAATGGTTTCTTCTGGCAGGACTGGCTGCAATGGCCGGGTGTCTGTTTGTAGCAGACTTGTTCTGGTCGTCGCTGCTCGGAGTCACGGCGTTCAGCTGTTTCTGGAGTATCGGCGAGGTGAGGCAGCAGGAGAAGCGTGTGCGCAAGGGGTGGTTTCCGCGCAATCCCCGGCGCAAGTACCCATGGGACGATGATAGAGAAAACAATTAATTGATACCTAATTAAAGAAGAGAGATGGCGCATCTACAGTGCCATCTCTCTTCTTGTATCATCTATGTCCTGCGGGTCAGCCGACCTTACCGGTGTCAGAGGCATTTGCCCTGTCATGGTCATCGGTATTGCCCTCCGCATCCTCGGCGGGAATGAGCGGACGGAAATCCATGGTCAGCTTCTCGTCGCCGCTTTTGTAGGAGACATCGACAGTTCCGCCGAGCGCGCCCTCGGTGTTGAGGCGCAGCAGCAGTTCTGCAAGGTCGTCCTCGAGATACTTCTGTATGGCGCGTTTCAGCGGGCGTGCCCCGAAGTTCTTGTCATACCCCTTGTCGGCAATGAAGTCCTTGGCCTCCGGGGTGAGGTTGAGCTTGAAGCCGAGCTTCTCGATGCGGCTGTAGAAGCCTTTCAGCTCGAT
Organism: uncultured Muribaculaceae bacterium; assembly: GCA_934663645.1. Lineage (GTDB taxonomy): Bacteria > Bacteroidota > Bacteroidia > Bacteroidales > Muribaculaceae > Lepagella. The sequence continues at coordinate 19,254 of CAKUKR010000013.1, forward strand.
GTCAATAATCTTGAATATAGACTCGCGGTCGAGCTGGTCAAACATTATTATATCGTCCACGCGGTTGAGAAACTCGGGCGAGAAGGCGCGGTTCAGAGCTTTGGAGATGACCGAATGGCTCTGTTCCTTGGTGAGGGTGGCGGTATTGAAGCCTACGCCTGCGCCGAAGTCTTTCAGCTGGCGAGACCCTACGTTGCTGGTCATGACCAGGATGGTGTTCTTGAAGTCGATGCGGCGGCCGAGCGAGTCGGTGAGCCGTCCCTCGTCCATCACCTGCAGCAGCAGGTTGAACACATCGGGGTGAGCTTTCTCAATCTCGTCGAGCAGCACTACGGAATACGGGCGGCGGCGGACCTTTTCGGTGAGCTGGCCTCCCTCCTCGTAGCCTACATATCCCGGAGGCGCGCCCACGAGACGTGAGACGGTGAACTTCTCCATGTATTCCGACATGTCCATGCGTATCAGCGCGTCGGGCGAATCGAACAGATACTCGGCGAGTTTCTTGGCAAGGTATGTCTTGCCGACACCCGTCGGGCCGAGGAACATGAATGTGCCTATAGGCTTGTCCGGATCTTTCAGCCCGATGCGGTTGCGCTGTATCGCCTTGACAATCTTTTTGATGGCTTCGTCCTGTCCGATAACAGAGCCTTTGAGCGCGTCGCCCATTTTGAGCAGGCGGCTGCCCTCGGCTTGGGCTATGCGCTGTGTGGGTACGCCGGTCATCAGGGCGACGACTTCAGCTACTTTCTCGTCATCAACCACTTGACGCTCCTCGTCCATGTGCGCTTCCCATTTCTCCTTTGCCTCGTCGAGGCGTGCGCGGCAAGCCTTTTCCTTGTCACGCATAGATGCCGCCAGTTCAAAATCCTGATTGCGGGCAGCGGCGAGCTTCTTCTCCGTAACCTCGTCGATTTCTTTCTCGAGTTGCTCAATTTCCTCCGGCACGACGATGTTGGAGATATGGACGCGAGAACCGGCTTCGTCAAGGGCATCGAGGGCCTTGTCGGGGAAATTGCGGTCGCTTACATACCGTTCGGTCAGAGAAACGCACGCTTCGAGAGCTTCATCTGTGTAGGTGACGTTGTGATGCTGCTCATACTTGCCCTTGACGTTGCGAAGTATTTCGAGCGTCTCTTCGGGAGATGTCGGTTCGACCATCACTTTCTGGAAACGGCGTTCCAGCGCACCGTCCTTTTCGATGTTCTGGCGGTATTCGTCGAGTGTCGTAGCGCCGATGCATTGTATTTCGCCGCGAGCCAACGCCGGCTTGAGCATATTGGCGGCATCCATGGTCCCAGGGGTGCTGCCAGCACCGACTATGGTGTGCAGCTCGTCGATGAACAGGATAATGTCGGGGTTTTTGGTCAGCTCGTCGAGGACCGCCTTTATGCGTTCCTCAAACTGTCCCCGGTATTTTGTTCCGGCAAGCATCCCCGCCATGTCGAGGCCGACCAGTCGTTTGCCGACCAGTATGCGAGGCACCTTGCGCTGGACTATCCTCAGGGCGAGGCCCTCGACTATTGCAGACTTGCCCACCCCGGGTTCGCCTATCAGCACTGGGTTGTTCTTCTTGCGCCGTGCGAGTATCTGCGCCAGCCGCTCGATCTCCTTGTCACGGCCTATGACCGGGTCGAGTTTCCCCTCGCGGGCTGACTTGGTCATGTCATAGCTGAACTTGTCGAGGGCAGGGGTGTCCGACCCTGGCTCGCCATCCTTGCGCTTCTTGCCCTTGCTCTTGTCGACGGACTGCCGGAATGGCTGTTCATCGTCGTCCTCCTCGTCTTCGTTCCCGAATGTCGGTCCGGCAACTGGCTCTGCGTCGAGGCTGTCGATAGTCTGTATGGATATGTTGAAGTTGAAATACTTTTCCTTCAATTGTTTCAGGAAGTCGCTGTCCATAGATCTTTTGTCGTGAATAAGGGCGAGAAAGATGTGTTCGCCGCCGACAGTCTCGGCTTTCAGCTTCCGGGCCTCTGCGGTGGCGAGCTGCAGATGCCGTATTGCCGGGATGGCAATTTTGTACTGCTGCTCGAACAGTGTGGTAGACTCGATGTTGGACTTGTCGTTGGTGATGTGTTCTTCGAGTTCGTTTACGAGAGCCTCAATGTCAACGTTTACCCGGCGGAGTATTTCCACGATGTTGACATTGCCAGTTTCCCCCTGGCGGAGAGATGCCAGGAGGAAATGTTCGCTCGTGATGACAGGCGACCCGAGTCGTTGGGCCTCTTTCAGCGCGAGTTCGAGTATCGGCTTGAATTGCTTTGCGAAGTCGTTTCTCATTTTATAAGTCAAAATATGAAAACTTGGAGCGGACGGCTGCAATTCTTATGCCAAAAACGCAGTTCGGGTCAAGAACGCACTATTACAGAGCCCGAGCCCTGGTGTGTGGCGAGCACGAGCACTTCGGCTATCTGCACGTGTTTGGGCGCGTTGGCTGCATATACCGCGACATCCGCTATGTCATCGCCTGTCAGGGGCTTGATGCCTTGGTACACATGGTCGGCGCGGTCGTTGTCGCCGTGGAAGCGCACGCGGCTGAAATTGGTTTCGACAAGCCCTGGCTTGATGTTGGTGACACGCACGGAGGTGTGTGCCACGTCGATGCGCAGCCCGTCGGTTATCGTCTTGACAGCGGCTTTTGTGGCGCAATACACGTTGCCGCCGGCGTATGCCGCGTCACCTGCCACAGAGCCTATGTTGATGACGTGGCCGCAGTCGCGTTCCACCATTGCCGGCACTATGAGGCGGGTCATGGTGAGCAGCCCCTTGATGTTGGTGTCTATCATGGTGTCCCAGTCGGTGTAGTCGCCTTCATATTCAGGTTCGAGGCCGAGGGCGAGGCCGGCGTTGTTGACCAGCACGTCTATCTGTTTCCACTCCTCGGGGAGCGAGCCTACTGCTGCAGTTGCGGCTTCGCGGTCACGCACGTCAAAGCAGAGGGTGTGGACCTGTGCGCCGGATTCTTCCAGTTCAGCAGCGAGGCCTGCAGTTCTCTTGGTGTCGCGTCCGGTGATGATGAGGCGGTAGCCCGCTTCGGCAAACTTGCAGGCACAGGCGCGGCCTATTCCGCTTGTCGCGCCAGTTATAAGAACGGTCTTTTTCATGATGAGGTGTCGTAATGTGTTTGTGTACAATGATATGCAGCGGATGTATGCGCCGCAGCGTTGCAAAGGTAATAAAAAAACGGCTTGCCGGAGTAACTTTTGCCTCCCTAAACGCTCCAACAAACAAGACCCCACAGCGAGCGAAGCACTCAGCCCATCACGCTGTGGAGGTGCAAAGCGGCGTATGATTTTCAAATTTGAAATAAAATCACTAACTTTGTACCTGAATAGGCTCATGCTGCGGCATGGGGCAAATGCCCCGCTTGCAGGAGCAGTCTTAACACAAAATATATTGCAATGCAATCAGAGGACAAGATAATACCGATTAATCTAGAGTCGGAGATGAAGAGCGCGTACATAGACTACTCGATGTCTGTGATAGTATCCCGTGCGCTTCCCGATGTGCGCGACGGCTTCAAGCCCGTTCACCGTCGTGTGCTTTTCGGCATGAACGAACTTGGCAACACATTCTCCGGCGAAACCAAGAAGTCGGCGCGTATAGTCGGCGATGTCATGGGTAAGTATCACCCTCACGGCGACTCGTCGATATACATGACCATGGTGCGTATGGCACAGGACTGGTCGCTGCGCTATCCGCTGGTGTTCGGACAGGGCAACTTCGGCTCGATAGACAACGACGCTCCCGCAGCGATGCGTTATACGGAGGTCAAGCTCGCCAAAATGGGCGAGGAGATGCTCCGCGACCTTGACAAGGACACCGTGGACTTCGTCCCCAACTTTGACAACACGCTGACTGAGCCGTCAGTGCTGCCGACTAGAATACCAAACCTGCTGGTCAACGGCGCATCTGGCATCGCTGTCGGCATGGCGACCAATATGCCGCCGCACAACCTGACGGAATCGCTGAACGCCTCGCTCGCGCTGATAGACAATCCCGAACTCGAGGTGGAGGACCTCATGGAGTACATCAAGGCTCCGGATTTCCCCACCGGCGGCGAGATTTACGGTATGCAGGGCGTGCGCGACGCTTTCTTGACCGGCCGCGGACGCATCATAATACGCGGCAAGGCTGAAATCGAGAGCGAAGGCAACCGAGACGTTATCGTCATTTCCGAGATACCGTACGGTGTCGTCAAGAAGGAATTGGTCGAGAGCATCGCGGCTCTGGTGGTAGAAAAGAAGATAGACGGCATCACCGACATATCAGACACTACGGCTCGCGGCAAAATGCACATTGCCATAACAATAAGGCAGGATGCCAATGCGCGTGTCGTGCTGAACAAGCTGTACAAGATGACGCAGCTGCAGACCTCGTTCAGCGTCAACAACGTGGCTCTGGTCAACGGCCGTCCAAAGACTCTCAACCTCAAAGAGCTGCTCCAGGCATTCGTAGACCACCGCCATGAGGTGGTCATCCGCCGCACACGCTATGACCTGCGCAAGGCCGAGGAACGCGCCCACATACTGAAAGGCCTGATGATAGCCTGTGACAACATAGACGAGGTTATCGCCATAATCCGCAGCTCCAAGACCCCTGACGAAGCCCGCACACGGCTGGGCGAGCGGTTCGGGCTCGACGAGGTGCAGACACGCGCTATCGTGGAGATGCGTCTGCGTCAGCTCACTGGTCTCGAAATGGACAAACTGCACGCCGAGTTTGACGAGTTGCAGCGACAGATAGAGTGGTTCAACAAGATACTCACCGATGATGCCGTATGCCGGCAGGTGATGAAGGACGAACTCATCGAGATACGCGACAAGTACGGCGACGAGCGACGCACGCGCATCAACCAGTTCGCCGGCGACTTCAATGTCGAGGACTTCTATCCTGACGACGAGATGATTATCACCATCTCTCACCTCGGGTACATCAAGCGCACACCGCTGACCGAATACCGCGCACAACACCGAGGCGGCGTGGGAGCAAAGGGGAGCAGCACCCGCGAGAGCGACTTCATAGAGCATATATACTCCGCGTCCAACCACAGCTATATGCTCTTCTTCACACGCAAGGGCCGCTGCTACTGGCTGCGTGTATATGAGATACCCGAGGGCGCGAAGGCCACGAAGGGACGCGCTATCCAGAACCTGCTCAACATTGACTCTGATGACTGCGTCAATGCGTTCATCTGTGTCAAGCACCTTGACGACCAGGGGTACATCAACACGCATAACCTCATATTCTGCACCAAGCGCGGCCTGATAAAGAAGACTTCGCTCGAGGCATATTCCCGTCCGCGCCAGAAGGGTGTCAACGCTATCGTCATCAGGGAGGACGACCAGCTGATACAGGTGAAACTCACTGACGGCAACTCTGAAATAATCATAGCCGACCGCAAGGGTCGCGCTATACGCTTCCACGAGTCGAAGGTCCGCGAAATGGGGCGTATGGCAGCCGGTGTCAAGGGTATGCAGATTGACGCTGACAACGAGGCAATCGGCATGATAGCCATGAGCGGCGACGATAAGGAAACCGTCATGGTAGTTTCAGAGAAGGGCTACGGCAAGCGTTCTGCACTCGAGGATTACCGCATCACCAACCGTGGCGGCAAGGGCGTGCTCACGATGAAGGTGACTGAAAAGACCGGCGAAGTCATAGCTATAAATAATGTGACTGACGACGACGACCTCATCATCATTAACCAGAGCGGCATCACGCTGCGCCTTCCCCTGCAGCCTATCCGCGTGATGGGACGCAACACGCAGGGTGTCAAGCTGATTGACCTGACCAAGCGCGGTGACAGCATCGCCTCGGTATGCAAGGTGGCATCTGACCCCGAAGGTGGCGAGGCGGAGGAAACAGAAGATACTGCCGGTGCAGAGGCTTCTGGCGACGCTACCGCTGCTCTTGAAACTGAAGAGGACAACAACACGACCGAATAACAACAACATTTTCACGATAACTTATGAAAAAGCTTCTATTCATTGCACTCTGTACCGCTGCTGTTGGCTCGGTAAGTGCGCAGAAAGCAAATGTCGATGCCGCGAAGAAGCTCGCTGGCAAGATTGACAAAATCGAGGAGGCACGCGCTCTCATCAAAGAGGCTATCGCCAACCCCGAGACTAAAGATCAGGCCAATACATACGTCATTGCATCAGACATTGAGCTGAAGGCATACGACAAGGCCAAAAAGGATCTCGGCCTGAACAGCGAGAATGCTGAACCTGAGAAACTCGCGCAGATGAACCGTTATCTGCTCAACGCATATCCCCTCATCCTCCAGTCTGTACAGGTAGGGGAGAACGACCCGAAGAGCAAGGCGCTCGGCGAGGCCCAGAAGAAGCTCGCCCTCCATCTAAATGACTATTTTCAGGCCGGCGCGGACCTGTATGGCGCAAAGAAATACTATCCTGAGGCATACTGTGCATTCGTTTACTATGGCGACATTCCCGAACTCCCGTTCATGCAAGGTTCTGTGAGCATCCCTGACTCTATCCGTGCCACTGCCTATTTCAATGCCGGGTTGAGCGGCTGGGCTGCAAGCGAACTTCCCGCCGCAGCTGCAGCTTTCAAGAAGGCTATCAACGCAAACTATGACAAGCCCGAGGCTTATATCTATGGACTCGCTTGCTGGCAAAACATGATGCAGAATGACTCCACTGTCAATGACATGGCGCAGTCTGAAATATTCGAGATTTCGAAGCTCGGGTATGCCAAGTTCGGCATGAGCCAGCCTGTATTCCTCAATAATATGGTAAATGTGCTTGTTGAGCAGAACCAGGAACAGAAAGCCATTGACCTGATTGGGTCGCTGATTGCAGAGAATGAGTCAGCAGCCCTCTATGGCTTGCGTGGATATGTCTATGACCGCATGGGCATGGATACAGAGTCCGAAGCAGACTACCGCAAGGCTGCTTCCATGGAAGACGCTGATTTCGAGACGCTCAAGAATGCGGGCAAGAAGATTTTCCGTCGCGGTACTGAGCTGTGGAACGAAATCGAGGGCAATTCCGCAGAGGCAAACGCCAAGCGTAAGGAGGTACGCGAGAACTATTGGGGACGCGCATTTGAGATCGCGAACAAAGCCAAGATGATTAAGCCCGCTGATGCAAATGCGTCCGACCTTGATTACCTCATTGACCAAATCAACTACGCTCTTGAATCACTGAGATAACAATTCTGTCATTGACAGCCCGATATCAGGAGGCGGCACCGCGAGTATACGGTGTCGCCTCTGTTATTGTTTTTTTAGTAAAAATCCAATCTCCTCTCCGATATTAGTTTTTATCATTACGGCAAAATGTGCTAACTTTGCAAAGTAATTGAGCCGATATATGGAGTCTACGAAAAAGATAAAGTCAGCATTGGTCTCCGTCTACCATAAAGACGGTCTCGAAGAGATACTCAAATTGTTGAACGACAATGGTGTACGCCTTTTTTCAACAGGCGGCACACACGAGTTCATCAAGGGTCTCGGATATGAGTGTGAAACGGTGGAAAGCATCACGGGCTACCCCTCGATACTCGGAGGACGTGTCAAGACGCTTCACCCCTCAGTGTTTGGCGGCATCTTGTGCCGTCGCGACAATGCTGCCGACAGGGAGCAGACCTCGAAATACTCTATCCCCGAAATTGACTTGGTCATCGTAGACCTATACCCGTTTGCCGACACAGTCGCTTCCGGCGCGTCGGAGGCTGACATCATCGAGAAAATCGACATAGGCGGCATTTCGCTCATCCGTGGAGCTGCCAAAAACTACAATGATGTCATCATTGTGGCCTCCAAGGCGCAGTACGCTACCCTCGCGCAGCTGCTGGGTGAGTCTGGCGCACAGTCCACTCTCGCACAGAGACGTGAGTTTGCCAAGCAGGCATTTGCTGTTTCTTCGATGTATGACTCGCAGATTTTCAACTGGTTTGACGGCGGCGACATGTCGGCAATGCGCCTCGCGGACGACGGCAAGATGCACCTGCGTTACGGCGAGAACCCTCACCAGCAAGCGTGCTTCTACGGCGATTTCAGCAAGGTGTTCGACAAGCTTCACGGCAAGGAGATATCCTACAACAACCTTCTCGACATCGATGCCGCCGTTTCGCTGATTGCTGATTTCGACACTCCCACATTCGCTATCCTCAAGCACAACAATGCATGCGGCATCGCTTCGTGCGACAACATCATGCAAGCATGGGAGACGGCTCTCGCTTGCGACCCGGTTTCCGCTTTCGGCGGAGTGCTTATAGCCAACCGCGACATCGATGCTGCCACCGCCGAGAAGATTAACTCCATTTTCTTTGAGGTAATCATCGCCCCGGCATACAGCGAAGATGCCCTGAAGGTGCTGAAAACGAAGAAGAACCGCATCATACTGATACAAAAACGCGCAGTTGAGTGCAAATACCGCTACCGTTCGGCGGTAAACGGTGTATTGTGCCAGGAAAAGGATGCGAAGGTGGAGACGCTTGCTGACTTGCGCCAGGTGTGCAAGCGGGCTGCCACAGAGAGCGAGTGTGCGGATATGCTCTTCGCCCTCAAGGTGGTCAAGCACAGCAAGAGCAACTCTATCGTGCTTGCCAAGGACGGCCGTCTTCTGGCATCTGGCGTGGGGCAGACCTCGCGTGTCGACGCGCTGAAACAGGCTATCGAGAAGGCTCGTTCATTCGGGTTTGACCTCTCTGGGGGCGTAATGGCCTCGGATGCGTTCTTCCCCTTTGCCGACTGTGTTGAGATAGCACACGAGGCCGGGATTACCGCCGTGGTTCACCCTGGCGGCTCAATACGCGACAACGAGTCTGTCGAATACTGTAACGCGCATGACATGGCAATGGCAATGACTGGTTTCCGTCATTTCCGTCATTGACCCTCGGCAGCCTGGGGGATGGCTGTCATATCCAAACTTCCTCACTAACTGAGCCGGCAGTCTCCGGCAAACCTCTCAAAATCGAATAGAAATGGCCAAAAAAGTAAAGACAAGCAAATCGTGGTTCTCACGGCTCTTCTCCTTCACGCAGGAGATAGCCATGGACTTGGGAACTGCCAACTCCATAATCATCCACAACGACCAGATTGTCGTAGACGAGCCGTCGGTTGTGGCTATCGACAACAAGACCGAGGAGCTGCAGGCTGTCGGCACTGCAGCCCACCTGATGGAGGGCAAGGAACCTCCGGGCCTGCGCACTGTCCGCCCGCTGCGCGACGGCGTGATAGCCGATTTCCAGGCGGCCGAGGTCATGATACGCGGCATGGTCAAGATGGTCGGCTCGAAACGGTGGAAGTTCACTCCGGCTCTCCGCATGGTAGTCTGCATACCCTCCGGCTCAACGGAGGTCGAAATCCGTGCTGTGCGCGACTCCAGTGAGCACGCCGGCGGTCGTGACGTGTACATGATATATGAGCCTATGGCTGCTGCTCTCGGCATCGGTCTCGACGTGGAGGCTCCGGAGGGCAACATGATTGTTGACATAGGCGGCGGCAGCACCGAAATCGCCGTCATATCACTCGGCGGAATAGTCTGCAACAAGAGCATACGCCTCGCCGGAAACGACCTTTCCGAAGATATCAAGGAGTATATGGGCCGTGTGCACAATGTCAAGGTGGGTACGACAACGGCGGAACTCATCAAGATACAAGTCGGCTCGGCTCTTCCTGAGCTCGACAACCCGCCAGAACCGTTTACCGTCATCGGCCCGAACCGCATAACCGGTCTGCCTATGGACGTTGTGGTGACATACGACGAGATTTCCAAGTGCATCGAGAACACTATCAGCAAGATGGAGAATGCCGTGCTTGAGGCTCTTTCACAGACTCCTCCTGAGCTGTATGCAGACATCGTTCACAACGGCATCTACCTCGCCGGCGGCGGCGCGTTGCTGCGCGGCCTGGCAAAACGCTTTACCGACAAGATCGGCATCGAGTTCAAGGTGGCAGACGACCCGCTGCATGCAGTGGCAAAGGGTACGGGCGTTGCCCTGAAGAATATCCACCGCTTCTCGTTCCTGATACGGTAAATGCGTGCCGTGAGCGGTACATCTTAAAGTCTTCGGAAAGTGCGCAACCTGCTTAATTTCCTGATTAAGTACAGAGCATGGTTTGTCTTCATATTCTATGTGCTGGTAAGCTGTGTCCTGATAGTCAGCGGCTCCGCATACAGGCTGTCGGTGTACATGACTTCGGCTAACGCTGTCACCGCAACGTTGAACGAGGCGACTTCGGGCGTCACCGGCTATTTCAACCTGAGCAGCGTCAACGCCTCGCTCGAGCAACGCACTGCGCAGCTCGAAGCGGAGGTGCTGAACCTGCGTGAGCAGTTGAATTATTATCAAGCGATAGTGCGTGACTCCATGGGGCAAGATGTGGCTATGCCGCAGGCTCGTTTCTCATATATACTCGCCCCGGTCATTTCAAGCACCTTCCATCGCCCACGCAACTACATCACCATTTCCAAGGGTTTCGAGGACGGTGTCCATCGAGGCATGGGTGTGGTGGACCACAATGGCGTAGTCGGCGTTGTAAATGCGTGCAGCAGGCATACGGCGCGTATTGTGTCGCTGCTCAACGAGGCGCAGCCCTTCTCGGTCAAGCTGAAGGGCACGCCATACGTAGGCACGCTTTGGTGGAAGGGCAATGACCGCAAAATCGCTTATATGGAGGAAGTGCCGCGTCATGCGAAATACCACACTGGCGACACGGTTGTGACAAGCGGGTTTTCCACCACATTCCCCGCTGGCATCCATGTCGGCACGGTCATGGGGGCAGTGCGCGGCGACGACGACAACTATTTCACGCTCAAGGTGCGCCTTGCCACCGATTTCGCAAACCTCACGGCAGTCCGTGTCATCAAGGATGTGCGCAGGGCGGAGATAGATACTCTTGCCAAATATGACCTGAAATAACACTCAGGGCAAACAAGAATTATTGGGATATGAACCGCAGGATTATAACGATAGCCGCGCTTTTCATCATACTGCTCCTGATTCAGGTGCTGATATGCAACCATATCGTGCTGTTCGGGGTGGCCGTGCCGTTTGTATTCGTGTATTTCATCATCACGCTGCCTCTCGATGTGGGGCAATGCACGCTGCTTACTCTGGCATTCCTGCTGGGACTTGGTGTGGACGTATGTTCCGACACTGCCGGCATGAACGCATTGGCGTGTACTGTTGTTGCAATGATGAAACGCCCTCTGTTCTTCAGGTTTGTGCTCAAGGACGACAAGTCGGTCACACTCTCCCCCTCGGTAACATCCATGGGCTTCGGGCAGTACCTGCGCTACTCGGCGTTGCTTGTCGCTGTTTACTGCATGCTGGTGTTCAGTGTGGAATACTTTTCGTTCTGCGACATCAGCGAGATACTGGTGAAAGGGGCGGCAAGTGCAGCTCTCACAACGGTGCTGATACTCATCGTGGACAGCTTATCATCTGCAAAACGTGAGAAAAGACTATAAGTTAGAAAAGCGGAAATATGTCATAGGCGGGTTTATATGCCTCATCGTCCTGATATACATAATACGCCTGTACAACCTGCAGGTGGGCGATGACAAGTATAAGACATCTGCCGACAGCAACGCTTTTCTGGAGAAAATCATATATCCTGCGCGAGGGCTGATATATGACCGCGAGGGACGGCTCGTGGTGTTCAACCAGCCGGCGTATGATGTCATGCTCATACCCAAGGATGTGGGGCAGTTTGACACGCTTGCCCTCTGCCAGGTGCTGGGCATGACACGCGAGCAGCTTGACGACAAGTGGCGGGAAATGAAAGACCCTCGCAAAAATCCAGGCTACTCCTCATATACGCCGCAGAAGCTCATTTCGCAGCTTTCGCAGCAGGACTACGGCCGCTTGCAGGAGAAACTCCACCTGTTCCCGGGCTTTTTCATACAAAAGCGCAACATCAGGCAGTACAATTACGCTTGCGGGGCGAACATACTCGGCAACATACGGGAAGTTTCTGCCGCTGACATCGAAAAGGACCGCTATTACCGCTCTGGCGACTTCACTGGCGACCTCGGTGTGGAGCGCAGCTATGAGCAGGCGTTGCGCGGCGTGAAAGGGTCGGAGATACTGATGAAGGACGCCCTCGGGCGCATCAAGGGAAAATATGAGGACGGCGTGCATGATATCGCCCCGAAGTCCGGCAGAAACCTGACCCTGTCGATAGACTTCGAGTTGCAGAAATACGGCGAGCAGCTCATGGCCGGCAAGATGGGCGCGATAGTGGCCATTGAACCCAGTACCGGCGAGATACTTTGTCTGGTGACATCGCCGGGATATGACCCTTCGATGCTTGTTGGCAAGAACCGTGGCAAAAACTATTCGGCATTGGTGAAAGACCCGTACAAGCCGTTGTTTGACCGCGCCATACAGGCGGCATACCCGCCAGGCTCAACGTTCAAGCCTACACAGGGGCTCATATTCCTGCAAGAGGGTGTTGTCTCTGACAAGACCGTGTATCCTTGTCATCATGGCTATGTAAACGGATTGCGTGTGGGCTGCCACGGCCACGCCTCGCCCATTGCTCTCAAGCCCGCGTTGCAGACATCGTGCAATGCATATTTCTGCTGGGGGTTCAAGAATATGATAGACCGCAAGGGAGCGACGGCGGCTGCACAGCTCGAAAAATGGAAGAATTACCTTGTCGAGATGGGTTACGGCTACCGCCTAGGCATCGACCTCCCTGCTGAGTCTCGCGGCTTTATCCCCAACAGCGGCTTTTACAACGACCGTCTCGGGATGTGGTCTGCCAACTCCGTCATATCTGTCAGCATAGGTCAGGGCGAAATCCTCGCTACGCCGTTGCAGATAGCCAACCTGTGCGCTACGATAGCCAACCGCGGCTGGTATTACACACCTCACGTAGTCAAGGCAATTCAGGACACGGTCATAGACGTGAAATACCGTTCACGGCATGCGCCGCACATCCGCAAGGCGTATTATGACATAGTGGCAGAGGGTATGCGCATGGCTGTGCTCGGCGGCACTTGCCGACTTGCCAACATCCCGGGGCTCGATGTGGCTGGCAAGACCGGCACGGCGCAGAACCCTCACGGCAAGGACCACTCCGCGTTTATGGGCTTCGCCCCGTACGAAAAGCCGCGCATCGCAGTGGCTGTATATGTAGAGAACGCCGGTTTCGGCGCGACATACGGCGTGCCTATCGGCAGCCTTATAATAGAGAAATACCTGCGCGGCGAGATTGCGCCCGAGCGCAAGGGAATTGAGGAACGGATGATGACATCCAGAACCATAACAGCGAAATCAAATGGCAAAGACAAACACTGACGCCAATGTGTCGATGTTCCGGTCAATAGACTGGCTTACGATAGTCCTGTACCTGATACTTGTCATCACAGGCGCTGTGAGCATCTATGCCGCAAGCTACGACTTTGACAATGCCAGCCTGTTTGACCTCTCCGAGTTCTCGGGCAAGCAGTTCCTGTGGATAGGGCTGTCGCTGATATTGGGCTGCTCGATTATGTTGCTGGACTACAGGCTGTATGAGGCGTATGCCTATCCGATATACGGGTGCGTGCTGCTGTTGCTGCTTGTCACCATATTCGTCGCCCCGGACATCAAGGGGTCTCGCTCGTGGCTGTCATTCGGGCCGGTGAGTTTGCAGCCGGCAGAGTTCGGCAAGTTCGCCACGGCGTTGGCTCTGGCGAAGCTGTTTGACTCAAGCGACTTCAGGCTAAACGCCAAGCTGAGCAATTATTTCCGGGCCTTTGTCATCATATTCGTCCCGATTATCCTTATCCTCTTGCAGAAGGAGACAGGCAGCGCGTTGGTCTACTTCGCGCTTGTGCTGGTGCTTTACCGCGAGGGTATGAGCGGGTTGATACTCTTTGCGATAGTGATGGCAGTGACGTATTTTGTCGTGGCGGTGAAATATTCCACGCCGCTTATACTCGGCATACCGGCTGGCGAGTTCACCGTGTTCCTGCTCATAACGGCGGTGTTCATTGCGATGCTTCGTTTCTATTGCCGTGACTATTATTGCACACGCAATGTAGCTTTCGGTTTCCTTGGCGGCGGCGCAGTGGTGACGGTGCTGGAGCTGTGCGGCATACACATCAACGGCACGCTGTTTTTCATCATCATGCTTTTAGGTGCCGGCATTTATGTCGCCATCACCATGCTGCACCACCGCATACACAAATACGCCGTCACGCTCAGTTTCATGCTCGCCTCGGTATGCTTCCTGTTTTCAGTCAACTATGTCTTCGGGCACGTTCTTCAGCCGCACCAGCAGATTCGCATTAAGGTTGCCGTCGGCATCGAGGATGACCTGAAGAAGCACGGCTACAACGTCAACCAGTCCAAGATAGCCATAGGCTCGGGCGGCTTGACCGGCAAGGGCTTTCTCAACGGCACTCAGACCAAGCTGAAATATGTGCCTGAACAGCATACCGACTTCATTTTCTGCACCATAGGAGAGGAAGAAGGCTTTGTAGGCACCGTTGCGCTGCTTGCCGTGTTCCTTGCACTGATATTGCGTATCATACACATTGCCGAGCGGCAGCATACCGCCTTCGGGCGCGTCTACGCCTACTGTGTAGTGTCGTATCTGATACTGCATCTGGCTGTAAATGTGGGCATGGTGATAGGACTGTGCCCTGTCATAGGCATACCATTGCCGTTCCTTAGCTACGGCGGCTCGTCGTTATGGGGATTTACCATATTGATTTTCATACTGTTGCGCATTGATGCTTCGCGCAAGGAACGTCATACATGATGCAAAATGAGTTTTTTTGATGTGCATATTCACTCCAACAGACGGCACATTGCCGTGGCTCTGACACAAACAATGTCAAAAAAAATTAGTAATTTCGCAGTCTGAACAGTTACTTATCAGATTATGGCACAGAAACCGTCTATCCCCAAGGGAACTCGCGACTTCGGCCCCGTGGAGATGTCGCGACGCAACTATATATTCGACACCATTTCACGCGCTTTCCGCCTGTACGGGTATGAGGAAATCCAGACCCCGTCAATGGAGAACCTGTCGACGCTTATGGGCAAGTACGGCGAGGAGGGCGACAAGCTTCTTTTCAAGATACTCAACTCCGGTGACTACCTGCGTGGCATCAGCGACGAGCAGCTGGCTGGCCGTGATACGGCTCACCTGACCGGCGCACTCTGCGAGAAGGGGCTGCGCTATGACCTGACTGTGCCGTTTGCACGCTATGTGGTGCAGCACCGGGGAGAGTTGCAGATGCCGTTCAAACGCTACCAGATACAGCCCGTATGGCGTGCCGACAGGCCGCAGAAGGGACGTTACCGCGAGTTCTACCAGTGCGACGCGGATGTCGTAGGCTCTGACTCGCTCAGCAACGAGGTTGAACTGCTGTCGCTGCTGGACTATGTGTTCGGACAGCTCGGCATACGCATCGCCGTCAAGGTGAACAACCGCAAGATACTCTCCGGCATCGGCGAGGTTATCGGCCATGCAGACAAGATAGTTGACATCACCGTCGCCATTGACAAGATAGACAAAATCGGCCTCGATGCCGTATGCGACGAACTGCGCAGCAAGGGCATAGACGAGGATGCCATCAGGCAGCTCGTCCCGGTGCTCGAGCTTTCTGGCTCAAACGCCGACAAGATTGCCGCTATGCGCAGCATGCTTTCAGCCTCGCAGGAGGGTATGCTCGGCATGGACGAGTTGCAAACGGTTGTGAGCGGATTTGACGCGCTTGGCCATACGGCAGAGCTGCAGGTTGACCTGTCGCTTGCCCGCGGACTGAACTACTATACAGGCACTATCATCGAGGTCAAGGCTCTCGATGTGGAAATAGGCAGCATCTCCGGAGGCGGCCGCTATGACAACCTGACCGGCGTGTTCGGCGTGTCGGGACTGTCCGGCGTGGGTGTGTCCTTCGGCGCAGACCGCATCTATGACGTGCTGAACCAGCTCGACCTGTACCCCGAGGCTGTCAATGCCGGCGTGCAGGTGCTCTTTGCCAACTTTGGCGAGCGCGAGGGGGCAGAGGCCATGAAATGCGCCGACGCATTGCGCCGCAGCGGCACAGCCGCAATGGTATATCCCGACGCTGCCAAGATGAAGAAGCAGATGAGCTACGCCAACGCCAAGGGCATACCGTATGTCGCCATAATAGGCGAGGAGGAGCTTGCCGGCGGTGTTGTCACCCTCAAGAATATGGTGAACGGCTCGCAAGAGCAGATACCCATGGGCGAACTTGCTCAGAGGCTCGGACAGTGACACGTTGCCTCGCAGGCACGCACAACACGCATAACGGACAGCAACACACCATCATACAGAGCAGATGAAGGTTTTGAAATTCGGTGGGACTTCGGTCGGCACAGTCCGCAGTCTCGAGAATGTGAAGAAGATAGTTGAGGGCATCGGCGGCCAGGTGATAGTGGTCGTTTCCGCGCTCGGCGGACTGACAGACCGCCTGATAGCGTCTGCCGAAATGGCTCGCCGCCATGACAGCGGCTATGAGTCGGAGCTGGAGACAATGACGCGCCGGCACCATGAGATAATCGATGCTCTCGTGCCGCCATCCCGCCGTGATGATGTGAAAGCCCGCGTTGACTCCCTCCTTGCCGAACTCAGCCGCATTTATGACGGAGTGGCGATGCTCGGCGAACTGACTGAACGCACGCAGGACAGTATAGTCAGCTTCGGAGAGAGGATGTCGAGCATTGTCGTCGCCAACATCATCAGCGGCGCAAGGCACTACAATTCCCCTGACTTCATCAAGACCGAAAAATGGTTCAACAAGAACATTGCCGACACCGACTTGACAACTAGCCTCATACGCCGCACTTTCGGCGACGGCGATTTCAGCATAGCCGTGACAGGAGGCTTCATCTCAACAGACCGCGACAGCGGCGAGATAACAAACCTCGGACGCGGCGGAAGCGACTACACCGCCGCGCTGATAGCAGCGGCTCTCGATGCCGAAGTGCTGGAGATTTGGACTGACGTGGACGGGTTTATGACAGCCGACCCGAGGCTCATTCCCGAGGCGCGTGTAGTTGGCCACATGACTTTCATCGAGAGCATGGAGCTTTGCACCATGGGCGCAAAGGTGATATATCCGCCGACGATTTATCCCGTGTTCCACAAGAACATACCTATACGTATACTCAACACGTTCAACCCTAGTGCCGAGGGGACGTGGGTGACGGACAATTCGCGTCCTGACGACATGGCGGTCAAGGGTATTTCCTCCATACGCAACACCACGCTCATACGTGTGGACGGCTCCTCGCCAGCCGGACCGGACGGCGAGGACATCAACTCGCGCACATACAACGCGATGACCAAGAACGGTGTCAACGTATACCTGGTCAACAGCCTCGACAGCAGCGCGTTCACATTTGCCGTCAACGCAGCGGACAGCGGCAATGCCGTCAAGGTATTGACCGACGAGTTCAGCCCCGAACTCTCGCGCGGCGAATTGGAAAACATATCCGCCACGTACCGCCTTGCCACCATAGCTGTGGTAGGAGAGAAGATGCACTCCCGCCCGCTGTTGCTGCCCCGGCTGGTGGCATTGCTTGCCGGCGCCGGCATCAAGATACATGCCACTTCAGACGGCTCGTCTGACACCACAATCTCGCTTGTGGTGAGCGCAGACCGCAGCGATGAGGCCATACGGCTGATACATGACCGCATCTATTGTGACAACGACAATGCGAATGGCGATGCGTTTTCCCATTGAGATGCAATTTTGGTCAAAAAGAGAACATAATCAATACGGCTGGGATTTTTGTTGTAACTTTACAAGTTCAACAGCTGTTGCCGGCAACGGGGCTTCCCGCGTTTGACAAACAAAAAACTCGCATACAGATATGCTTATATCCTCCATACGGTCATTCGGGCGTTACTGCCTGTTCCTGACACAAGTGTTCCGCTGGCCAGACAAGTGGGGCGTGACACTGAAAAACACCGTGTTTGAAATCAGCAAGCTCGGCGTGGACTCCATTCCCCTGGTCATCATCATCTCGATATTCATAGGCGCGGTAATCACCATACAGATGACCCTCAACATCGTCTCGCCGCTGATACCGTCATACTCCACCGGCCTTGCCACTCGCGAGATATTGCTGCTGGAGTTCTCCTCCTCGATATTGTCGCTGATACTTGCCGGCAAGGTGGGCAGCAACATAGCCTCCGAAATCGGCACTATGCGTGTGACCGAACAGATTGACGCGCTCGACATAATGGGCATAAACAGCGCAAACTACATTGTCCTGCCCAAGATAGTCGGGTTTGTTCTGTTCGTCCCCGTCCTGTGTGTCCTCTCCATGTTCATGGGGCTGTTGGGCGGCTGGTGCGTGGCGCGGTTCACCGATATGCTGTCTGTTGAGAACTATGTCTACGGCATACAGACGTTCTTCACCGAGTGGTATGTATGGTACGGCATCATCAAGACGTACTTTTTCGCGTTCATCATAACAAGCGTGGCGGCATATTACGGCTACTACGTCAAGGGAGGCGCGCTCGAAGTGGGCAAGGCAAGTACCTCGGCTGTCGTGTCAAGCTCGATACTCATTCTGCTTGCCGACGTGATACTCACAAAACTTCTGCTGCAATGATACAGGCAAATCAAGTAAGCAAATGGTTTGACGGCGTGCAGGTGCTCCATGACATCAACGCCACTTTCGACACAGGCAAGACCAACCTCATAATCGGCCAGAGCGGGTCGGGCAAGACCGTGTTCATGAAATGCCTCATAGGGCTGCTCACCCCCGAGGAGGGCGAAATATACTATGACGAGCGTCCGTTCACGCAGATGACCGCGCAGCAGCGCAAGGAGCTGCGCATGGAGATAGGCATGCTTTTCCAGGGCTCGGCTCTGTTTGACAACGAGACTGTGCTAGGCAATGTCATGTTCCCCCTCAAGATGTTCAGCCCCATGTCGCGGCAGGAGCAAATAGAGCGCGCACAGTTCTGCATACGCCGTGTGGGACTGGAGAATGCGGACAACAAGTACCCCTCGGAAATCTCCGGCGGTATGCAGAAGCGTGTCGCCATTGCGCGTGCCATTGCCCTCAACCCCAAATACCTGTTCTGCGACGAGCCGAACTCAGGCCTCGACCCGAAAACGTCTATCCTCATCGACGAGCTGCTCTCCGACATTACCCACGAGTACGGCATCACGACCGTCATCAACACGCACGACATGAACTCCGTGCTGGGAATAGGGGAGAACATCATCTTCATCAACAAGGGGCATTGCGACTGGACGGGTACCGACAAGACCATTTTCCGCAGCACAAGCGGTTCTCTCAACGACTTCGTGTTTGCCTCCAAGCTGTTCCAGCAGGTGAAGAAATACCTCGAAAGCGAGTATGCTGGATGACAGTCGGCTGAAAATATCGGTAATTGGTTCGGGCAACGTCGCCTTCCACCTGATGAAAGCGTGGAGTGTTGCCGCCGACGTGACGCAGGTGCCTCCGCGCACGCTAGAGGGATTGCCTGATGACAGCGACATATATATCATATCGGTCAGCGACAACGCAATAGCGGGCGTTGCCTCGCGGCTCTGTCATCTGCCGGGCATTGTTGCCCACACCTCCGGCACAACGCCCATGTCGGTGCTTTCTGAGGCTGGTGTGCAACGCCCGGGAGTGCTGTACCCCTTGCAGACATTCTCACGCGAAGTGCCGCTTGACTACAGCGAGATACCCGTATTCATTGAGGGCTGCAACGACGGTGTGGCAGACACGCTGCAGCGTGCCGCTGCGATGTGGTCAGGAAGCGTAACACGCTGCTCCTCTGACACCCGCTGCAAGATACACCTCGCCTCCGTGCTGGCGTGCAACTTCACCAACCATCTGTGGACGCTCGCTGAACAGCTGCTTGCCGGCGACGCGATACCATTCGGAATACTGAAGCCGCTGATACGGCAGACCGCCGCCAAGATAGAGCGCGTTTCACCGCAGGAGGCGCAGACAGGCCCGGCACGCCGCCACGACACGCGCACCATAGCCCGGCACCTCGAAATGGCCGCCGGCAATCCTCGCCTGAAACAGATATACGCCCTCCTCTCGCAATCCATCTCCGACGCCTATCCCGAAAACAGCGCAAATCCCCTTTGATGTTAGCGATTAAAGTGCTAACTTTGCATAGTGTTGCCGCTATGTGGATTCCAGCCGCTTGGAAGCAGGGGTAACGCGGCAAAATTACTTTTATCAAGTTGATATGGCAAGCAAACACGACATCAGTTTTTTTGAGAACAAGGTATTTGAGGCGGATTGCCTGGATATCATGCCGATGATGCCTGATCATTCCGTAGACATGGTATTGTGCGACTTGCCGTATGGTACAACGCAAAACAAATGGGATTCAGTCATTGACTTGCAAAGGCTATGGGCGGAATATGCCCGCATTGTCAAGGACAACGGAGCTATTGTGCTTACGTCGCAGGGGCTGTTTACTGCCAAGCTGATACTCAGCAAGGAGGATTGGTTCCGGTACAAGATAGTATGGATAAAGTCTAAATCCACCAATTTCCTCAACGCCAAGAAGCAGCCGCTCCGCAAGCACGAGGACATTTGCATATTCTACAAGTCGCAACCTACCTACAACCCCCAGATGACCCATGGGGAGAGTTATGACAAAGGGGTGCGCAAGGATCAGTTTACCGGAAGTTACGGCGATTTTAAGCCGTCCCACGTGAAAAGTGACGGTCTGAGATACCCCAATGATGTCGTGTGCTTTGAGGAGGACAATGCCGACGACTACGTATATGTGAAGACTGCGGAAGCGGAAGGCCGCGTGTATCATCCTACACAAAAGCCGGTTGAGCTTGGGCGGTATCTCGTCAAGACATTCTCCAACCGTGGAGACATAATCCTCGACAACGCTTGCGGCAGCGGCAGTTTTCTGGTTGCCGCAGCCCTCGAAGGCCGCAGATACATAGGCATAGAAAAGAACCAGAATGTGATGTTGCACAAGACCAAGGCAACTGACTACATAAAGGTTTGCCATGAGCGTCTCCGCAA
>CAKUKR010000014.1 GCA_934663645.1 uncultured Muribaculaceae bacterium
CACCCCTCCGCTGCATCGTGCAGCAGGGAGATGGCGCGGTCAAGGGCGGCGTAGAAGTAATGCCCTTCTGCCATCAGGGCTGACACTCGCTCCACATTGCGTTGCATCGCGGCATATTCCTCCGGGGTGACGGCGGCAAGCCGCCCGGCGATGCCCTCGAGCGTATCTGCAACAATGCCTATCCCCTCGCGGCGCACAAAGGGTGCCATGCCCGACTCGGAGCTGATAATGACAGGGCGACGGCATCGCATATACAGCGACAGCTTGTGCGTGTTGCAGTAGCGTATGTATTCGCCGATAAAACCGTCCGTGCAGTCAAGCGAGCCACCGTACCATACCACTGCAAACGAGGCTGTTGCGCTGCGGATTATCTCGCTGTCCAGCGTATGCCCGTACATAATATGATTGTCGTCGGGCAAGACATCACCCATTCCGTACAGGTGCATGGGCAACCCCTTGACTTTGTACAGGAAGCCGTTGGCCTTGCGCCTCACGTTGCCGACATACATCAGCGAGGGATGCGCCACAGCCTCTTCGGGGTCGGGGACGTGCTGCGGCTTGCTGTCGGCGAGGTAGTCCCAAGCGACTTGCGGTGTCATCGGCACGCGGCAGCCGTGGTCGCGCAGCCAGCCGATTTCCGCCTCGTTGGAGATGATGAGCGCATCTGTCAGCGACAGCTTGCGCACCTCCTCGCGGGGCGTAAGGCGGTGTCGGCGGAACGAGCCGAGGTCATGCACGAGCGTGACCGTTTTCGCGCCTCGCATCCGCGCCATGCAGCACAGGTAGCGGAAATACTTCTTGACGGGATATTGCAGCACCACCACATCACCGCGCCGCAGCCGCAGCGTGTATGCCAGCACGCCTAAGAGCGTCAGGAAAAAGTCGGCGACCTTGTTGCGGCAGTGCGTAGTGGGTATGCCCAGGTTGCGGCAGCCGTGGCGGCGCATCAGCTCCTCCATGTCCTGCCGGGCCTTGCCGCCGGCGTGGCGTGCGGTCTTGTAGTTGCGTGTCAGGTAACAGATTCTCATTATCGTCCAGTATTGCTCACCGCATCAGCCCGAGGCGGTACTGTATTACATGCGCCAGATGCTTCACGGCCAGTTCTATGCGCCGCCCGAGTTTGCGTTTGCGCCAGCTGCCGTATATGGTATGCCGCGCCACCGCGCCCGGGTAGACGTTGTCGCAGCGGTTGCATGGCGTGACATATTTCCCCTCATAAATATATGTATTCTCCTCGAGCGTCAGATCGCTGTCGCCCGGGGTGTAGCCGAACCGCTTGGCGATGTCGAGCATCACCACCGGCGAGATGGTCATGTCTGGACTGCCGTCAGCCGCTATGAACGGACGGGAGGCATAATAGGCGTACGCCTCGCGGCAGAAAGCGTTGCCGGCGCTGCCTATGAGGAACGCTGCCTGCAGCTGCACGTGGTCGCCTATATGCTCGTGGAATGTGGCGAAACCCTCTGCGGGAATGAACCGGTCGAAACGGCGATGCAGCAATATGTCGCTGTCGAGGTATACGCCGCCTTCCTTCCACAAGGCATAGAAGCGGACGGCATCGGCGGCAAAGGCCCATTTGCGCATCTCCAAAGCCTCATCAATATACCTGCAGCCTATCGCACGCGCATCGTCTGCCGTCCAGAGCCGTATGCGGTAGTCCGGAAGCACTCGTGCCCAGCTGTCGAGACACCGCTGTATCTCCACAGGGTACTTGTCGCCGCTGAACCAGCAGAGGTGCAACGTTTTCGGAACTCGCGTATGAATGTCGTCTATGTCTTGAGCCATGTCATCTGATGCTGGGAAAACAACCGCAAAGTTAACTCAAATTTCTCACTCCTGCGCGGGGTTCTCCTCATGGATTATCTTCTCGATGCTCTCGCGGTCAGACTTGCGCTTGAGGCGTTGCAGCACATACATGTCATAGTATGACAGCACCAGCGTGGTCAGCGGCAGGGCAATGATGAGGCCCATGAAGCCGAGCAGCGACCCCCACACCGAGAGTGACAGCAGTATTATTGCCGGGTTCAGCCCCATGGCATGCCCCATGATTTTCGGGGTCAGTATGAGGTCCTGTATGCACTGTACCACCAAATAGACTGCTATGCTCGCGCCCAGTATCACCCAGAAGTTTGCGCCGCCGGCAGTGGCGACTATGCACAGCACCAGTGTAATGGGCAACGAGATAAGCTGCAGGTAAGGCACCATGTTGAGCATGCCGATGAACAGTCCGAGCAGCACGCCCATGGGCAGCCCGATAATCCAGAAGCCTATGGCGAAAAGCACGCCCACTGACATGGCGATGATGAACTGGCCGCGGAAATAGCGGTTCATCGCGCTCTTGACATCGTCAAATATCTTGAACACGCGGTGGCGGTGGCGGCCAGGCACCAGATGACGGAACGACTGCGACAGCCGCTCGTAGTCTATCATTATGAATATGAGGTAGAGGAAGACTATCAGCCAGCTGAGCAGCTCGAGCACGAAGGTCAGCCCTGAACTCAGCACGTTCCACGACGAGGCTGCGGTCTCCTTAAGCAGCGCAATCCACTGCTCACGGCTGAGGAGCGAGGCGATGTACTCGAAATTGACGTGCTCCTTGATGAAGTCATGCACCTGCTGCGCCACCCAGGGCAGGTGAATCTGCGTGTTGGCGTATGTGCGCAGCATCTTGCCCATCTCCGAGCACTCGCTCATGATGTAAGGCACGGTGACGGCGAGTATCGCGCCGAAGACCGCTGTCACCTCAACGAGGGTGAACACCACGGGGAGGAACCGTTTGCGGCAATGCATCCAGCGGATGTTCCATTTCACCACCGGCTCGAGCATGTACGCTATCAGCCAAGCCACGAAGAAGGGGAGCAGCACCCCCTTGAGGAAATTGAGCAGGTAAACCGCGACGCCCAGGAGCAGCACGCCCCCGAGTATGCGCACCACGCGGTCAAACGTGTACGGTGCATTGTTGCCGATATCAGCCATAGTATTGTCGTTTGCGCAGCGGTGCGGGCCGCCGCATCGTTTTTCATTACGCAAATTTAACGACTATTTCTGTTCCCGCAAAACAAAAATCGCCGATGCCGCGATTTAGGCGTGCTTCAGGGGCGTCATTCCACTCCTCCTGCTACTTTTGCACCACATACATCACTCGCAAAACATACTAAGAAAATGACACACACTGCTATCAGTCCCGAAACAATCCCAGGCGAGCCCAAGCCGTCGCTGTTCACATTCACCCTTCAGGTCATCCGCGAGATGCGCTCTGTCGGCAAATCGCGAATGTCCGAGAAATACAACACTGCGTTGAACAGTTTCCGCCGCTTCCGTGACGGGTGCGACATCCCTTTGGGGCAAATAACGTCCCAGACCATGCTGGAATACGAGGCATACCTGCGCGGCCTGGGGCTGACGGACAACACTTGCTCTTTCTATATGCGCAACCTGCGCGCGATATACAACAAGGCTGTTGACAAGGGGCTTGTGAGCCAGGCAATGCCGTTCCGCAATGTGTATACCGGCGTGGACAAGACGCTGAAGCGAGCCATCAACGTCGATGCCGTCCGTGTGATAAAGCGCATCAACCTGTCAAAATACCCCATGGAGGCATTCGCCCGCGATATGTTTCTGTTCTCGTTCTACACACGCGGCATGTCATTCGTAGACATGGCATTCCTGCGGAAGACGGACCTGCGCATGAGCACCCTCTCGTACCGCCGGCGCAAGACCGGGCAGCTATTGTCCATGAGATGGGACCACCGTATGCAGGCGATAATCGACCGGCACCCAGCGCCTCAAGACTCGCCGTTCCTGCTGCCTATCATCAACAATCCGACTGGCGACAGGTGGAAGCAATACAAGAATGCCATGCACAACGTGAACCGGGCGCTCAAGAACGTCGGGGTGATGTCAGACTTGGAGGAGAACCTGACCATGTATGTCGCACGGCACGCCTGGGCGAGCATTGCCTATAGCAACAACATCCCGATAGCCGTAATCAGCTCCGGCCTCGGCCACGATTCGGAACGCACCACACGCATCTACCTCGCATCGATAGACACGGCCGTAATCGACAATGCCAACGAGACAATCCTTCAGCTGCTCGACTGACCCACGCGCCATACAACATGACCGCACATTCGCCGTTATAATGTATGACTGCCGCCGTGATTAAACTTTCGGCGGAGGCCATAATTCTAACTGATATGAAAAGGATCATCTCTCTGGTCGTCATCGCCATGGTGGCGGTCATCTCAACAGCACTGTACGCCGGTGGCGGCGGCAAGGCGAAAATCGTGTTTGAGGAGGTCAAGCACGACTTCGGCAACATCCAGGAGGCGAAGGGCGCAGCCTCGCACACGTTTGAGTTTGTCAACGAGGGCAACGCCAACCTGGTGATAATCGACGTGACAGCACAATGCGGCTGCACACGCCCGGAATACCCCAAATCGCCCATTGCCCCGGGCAAGAAGGGGAAAATCAAGGTGACGTTCAACCCCAACGGCCGCCCGGGAGGGTTTGAGAAAGTTGTCACCGTGCGCACCAACGGCTCGCCGGGCAAAGTGCGGCTGAAGATAACCGGCAACGTCATACCGAAGGCCAAGAAATGAGCGGCTTCAGGTTCAGGCACACAGCAGCCGTGACGCTCGCAATGCTGTCCTCACTGGCTATGCTGGCGCAGGTGGAATGGCTGGAAGAGGAGTATGACTTCGGCACTTGGCGTGAGGCGGAAGGCCCGCGCCAGGGGTTTGCTCGTTTTGTCAACCATGGCACTCAGGCCGTCACCATACGCCGCGTCAGGCCCTCTTGCGGCTGCACCGACGTGGACTGGCCGGAAGACCCCATTGCGCCGGGCGACACTGCCACCGTGCGGTTCAGCTACAACCCCGCCGGCCGCCCCGGCAAGTTCGGCAAGACGGTCAAGGTATACCTCTCCGACTGCGACACGCCCAAGTTCATACGCATCACCGGCACGGTCATCGGCACAGCCAACTCGCTTGCCGACAAGTATCCCGTAGCCGTCGGGCAGATGCGCCTGTCGGAACGCACCGTCGATTTCGGCGATGTGGTTCACGGCAAATCCAAGCACACATACATATCGGCATACAACGCCTCCGAACAACCCATGCCGATAACCCTGCGGGCAAACGGCGGCGAAGAGTTCCCGATGCCGGACTATGTCACCATGACCCCAGGCACAGTGCCGCCAGGGCAGGTGCAGACCATAAGCGTATACCTCAACACCGCACAGGCTGAAACGCTCGGCCCGCTGCAAAGCACATACACCTATTGCGCCGGCGATGATTGCACCGAATTGACAGTAAAGGTCAACATCGTCCCGGACAGGTCGAAATACCCGGGCGGCGACCTGAGCCTCGCCCCGCAAGCCGACACCCGCCCCGACATACTCGAAATCGGCGAAATCAAGCGCGGCAAGACCGCTCGGCTGACATTCGAGGTGCGCAATACGGGCAAGAGCGACCTGCACATATCCCGAGTCTACTCCCCCTGCAAGGCATTGTCGGTAACGAAGATGCCGCAGCGCATCGCCCCGGGCAAGAAGCAGAAGGTGAGCGTGGAGATAGACACAGGCAAGATAAGCGGCGAAATCATCACCGGCGAAATAATGGTGGTGAGCGACGACCCGCTGATGCCGGTGCGCAAGGTGCGTTTCGCCGGCAAGATGAAATGACATACCCACTCGCACAATGACTGACAACAAACTGATAAGCACCCTCACACACGCCCGCGACTTCTGCCTGGCTGCCGAAAACTGCGCGGAGCTGGGGCGGGAGGAGTTCATCGACGCGATGCTCACGCTGCTGCCGCAGCTGTACATGGACTTCAGCACCAGCGACACCGATGCCGAAGAGGAGTACATACACCCGTATGTGGACGAAGAGCATTACGAGAGCATACGCCGGCGCGTGGCTGCACTGCTGGGCGAGGACGACATGTATCTCGAGACCTTTGAGGAGGACATGAAATACAGCGACACGCCGATAGCCGCCTCCATAGGCGAATGCACCGCCGACATGTACCAGGACTTGTTCAACTTCGTGGCGGCGGTGCGCGAGAGCGGCGGCGACAGCCTCGCCGAGTCATTCGCTGCCTGCCGCGGCAATTTCCGCGCCTACTGGTCGCAAACGCTGTGCAACGTCATGCGTGCGCTCAACCGGCTGCGTTTCCACCAGTGACGCGCCTCTTACACCAATAACCAAGCAACCAATAAAATCAACATCATGATAGAAAGACTTCTGAAATACCTCGATGCCTCGACCTGCAATTTCCTCGCGGCAGACACGATAAGCAAGGCTCTCGACGCCAACGGCTTTGAGCGGCTCAACCCCGCCGACGCCTGGCAGCTCCGCCCTGGCGACCGCCGCTATGTGGTCAAGAACGGCTCTGCCGTGTTCGCGTTCATCGTCGGCAGCAAAGACCCCGCCGAGACCGGCTTCCGCATCATCAGCGCACACAGCGACTCCCCTTGCTTCAAAATCAAGCCCAACGCCGAGATATACGGCGACGGCGGCGTGGTGACGCTCAACGTGGAGAAATACGGCGGCGGAATACTCTACACCTGGTTTGACCGCCCACTCTCCATTTCAGGCCGTGTGATGCTGCGCGGCAAGGATGCCCTCCACCCCGAGACTCGCCTCATCGACATGAAACGCCCCGTGGCGTTCATTCCCCACCTCGCCATACACTTCAACCGCGCCGTCAACGAGGGCAACAAGCTCTCCGTGCAGAAGGACATGAAGCCGGTGATGGGATACTTCACGCCCGAGCAGATAGAGGAGCAGAAGGCCAATGGCGGCATCGTCAAGATGACCGTAGCCGCAGAACTCGGCATCAAGCCGGAGGAGATACTCGAATATGAGCTGTGCTTCTACCCCCTCGAGCCGTCAGGCCTCGCCGGCGTCAACAATGAGTATTTCCAGTCTGCACGCATCGACGACCTGTCAATGGCATTCGCAGCCCTCGAGGCTCTGCTCCAACAGGCCGGCACCGCTGCCGACGCTACCCGCGTCATGGCGATATTTGACAACGAGGAGACCGGCTCGGGCACCAAGCAGGGCGCACACTCGCCGGTGCTCCGCTCCATGCTGGAACGCCTCTGCGCCTGTGCCGGCGGCGATGCGCAGTCGTTCTTCCGCGCCGTGGACCGCTCGTTCATGATTTCCGCCGACGACGCGCACGCTTGGCATCCCAACTACAATGAGAAGTATGACCCGACCAACCACGCCGTAATGGGAGGCGGCCCGGTCATCAAGATAAACGCCAACTGCAAGTACATGACCGATGCCGACGGCTCGGCAGTGATGAAGTCGCTGTGCCAGCAGGCGGGCGTGAAGTGCCAGTATTTCGTCAACCACAGCGACGTGGCGGGAGGCTCTACGCTCGGCAACATACTGACAGCGCAGATGGACCTGCGCGGTGTGGACATGGGCAACGCCATCTGGGCTATGCACTCGGCTCGCGAGACCGCCTCTGTCGAGGACCACATCGCCGCCGTGAAGCTCTTCGCGACATTCTTCAGCTAATCCCTCTCTGAGAACTCCGAGTTCTCAGAGTACTCCGATGAAATAAACCGGGCGCATCAAACTGCTGATGCGCCCGGTTGTACTATGAGGCTGGCCGTGGTCAGACGAGCTTGCCTATCCACAGGTCGCGGTCGCCGGGGAGGAGGTCAACCACGGGGATTTCTATCATGGTGTAGCAGCCGGGCTGCATACGCATTGCGGCGCGGGCGGCGCACACAAGCACCTGACCGGTGAGTGCCGGGTTGTTTATCTTCATGTCAAACTCGAGGAGCTGGTTCTGCGTCATACCGGAAACGCCCTTGCGCACCAGGTTCACGCCGTGTCCCATGTCCTTCAGGTCGTCCACACAGTCCACTGCCATGACGTGTGTCTCGTCGGAAGCGAAATACGGGTCAGCCTTGATGTCGGCAGCCACCTTGGCGATGTCGTGTCCGGGGAGGAGTTCAACGTATACCATACGGCGGTGTATGCCCGTGCCGGTGGGTATAGTCATCGAGAGCGCGGCCTTGACACCGGCGATAGCCTTGACAGCCACGGTGTGCCCCATGCTCATGCCAGGGCCGAAATTGGTGTATGTCACGCCCTTGGGGGCGAGAGCCTGCATCAGCGTGCGCACCACGGAATCGCTGCCCGGGTCCCAGCCAGCGGAGATGACGGAGACAGTGCCGTGCTGGCGAGCCACCTCGCCGAGCGACTTGCGCAATGCCGGTATGCCGGTGTGTATGTCGAAGCTGTCAACGGTGTTTATGCCCATGGCGAGTATCTCGCGTGCGTACTCCTCGACCTTGCGCGTCGGGGTAGCGAGTATCGCCACCTGCACGTTCTCGAGTTCGGCGACAGATGCCACGACGGGGATTTCCGCCGGTATGCCGGCACGGCGTGAGGGGTCGCGGCGTACCACACCCGCTATTTCAAAATCCGGGGCTGCCTGCAGCGCCTGCAGTGTGAAATGCCCGATGTTGCCGTAGCCGACTATTGCTGCTCTGATCTTCATCTTGATGGATAGTTTATTGTTTTACTTCTATTGCGGTCACAAAATTAATCGTTTTCACCCGGAACGGCATTATTATGCCGCAAAAATACGATTAATTATAGTTAATGATGCATTTACCGCTCATGGAGGGGCGAATTTTCCGCCGCGCAAGCCGCGTGCAAGCCGTGGATTTTGCCTATCTTTGCAAACAAAACACCCCGGACATGAGTAATCCCAACAGCATCGTCTCTATCAACGACCTGAGCAAAGAGGAAATCATCCGTCTGCTCGACAACGCATCATATTTTGAACAACACCCCGACTCGCACCTGCTCGACGGCAAGGTGGTGGCCACGCTCTTCTTCGAGCCCTCCACGCGCACGCGCCTCAGCTTTGAGACTGCGGTCAACCGCCTCGGCGGACGTGTCATCGGCTTCTCCGACCCGGCTGCCACCTCCACCTCCAAGGGGGAGACGCTCAAGGACACCATCAAAATGGTGTCAAACTATGCCGACCTCATCGTGATGCGCCACTATCTGGAGGGCGCGGCTCTATACGCAACAGAAGTGACCGACATCCCGGTAATCAACGCCGGCGACGGCGCCCACCAGCACCCCTCGCAGACGATGCTCGACCTCTACTCCATACGCAAGACACAGGGACGGCTCGACAACCTGACGCTCACCATGGTGGGCGACCTGAAATACGGCCGCACGGTCCACTCGCTGCTCATGGCGCTCAGCCATTTCGACGTGCGCTTCAATTTCGTGGCGTGCGACGAGCTGCGCATGCCAGCGGAGTTCCGCGAGTTCTGCCGTTCAAACGGCATCGTCTTCAACGAGAGCCGCGACTTCTCGCGAGAAATAATAGACTCCTCCGACATTATATATATGACCCGCGTGCAGCGCGAGCGGTTCACCGACCTGCTGGAGTATGAGCGCGTCAAAGACCTCTACAACCTCAACAACGCGATGCTCGCCACCTCACGCCCCAACCTGCGCATCCTCCACCCGCTGCCGCGTGTGGGCGAGATAGCCCAGGACGTGGACGACAACCCGAAAGCGTATTATTTCCAGCAGGCCAAGAACGGCCTCTATGCCCGCCAGGCCATGATATGCCGCGCCATGGGCATACCCGTCCCCGCAGCCGAATAAACCCTCATCTCCGACACCATAAATACCAGACACAACATGCCAGACAAGAAGGAACTCGCCGTAGCCGCCCTGCGCAACGGCACCGTGATAGACCATATACCCTCTCCCGCGCTCTTCAAGGCTGTCAGCCTCCTGGGCATACCCTCGCTCGACAAGAGCGTGACCATAGGCTTCAACCTCGCCAGCCAACGCCTCGGCCGCAAGGGCATCATCAAGATAGCCGACGTGGAGCTCGACGCTGACACCGTGAGCCGCATCGCGCTGATCGCCCCCTCGGCGGTCATCAACACCATACGCGAATACGAAGTCGTAGAGAAACGGCACGTCTCGCTGCCAGACGAAATCACAGGGCTGGTGGTGTGCAACAACCCCAAGTGCGTGTCGCGCAACGAGCCGATAGCCACACGCTTCAACGTCGTGTCAACACAGCCGGTGCGCGTGCGCTGCCACTACTGCGGCCACGAGGCGGAGGGCGACAACATAACCATAGCAGACAGATGACAAAGGTATCCTGGCGACCCGGCACGATGATATACCCGCTGCCGGCAGTTCTCGTGACCTGCGGCGCCACGCCGCAGGAGTGGTCTATGCTCACAGTATCGTGGACCGGCACTATCTGCTCCGACCCGGCGATGTGCTACATTTCCGTGCGCCCCGAGCGGGCGTGCTATCCCCTGATAGCCGCCAACATGGAGTTTACCATCAAC
This sequence comes from uncultured Muribaculaceae bacterium, assembly GCA_934663645.1. Lineage (GTDB taxonomy): Bacteria > Bacteroidota > Bacteroidia > Bacteroidales > Muribaculaceae > Lepagella. The sequence continues at coordinate 10,370 of CAKUKR010000014.1, forward strand.
CTGACCACCGCAGCGATGGCACGTGCCACCGACTGGGCGGGCGTGCGCTCCACACGCGACTACAACAAGTGGAAGGAAACCGGCCTCACGCCGCTGCCCGGCGAGAAAGTAGCCTCCCCCACCATCGAGGAGTCGCCGCTGAGCATAGAGTGCCGCGTCAAGGAGGTGATAAAGCTCGGCTCGCACGACATGTTCATCGCCGAGGTGCTCAACGTCCGCGCCGACGACCGCTACATCGACCCGACGACCGGTGCTTTCTCCATGGAGAAGGCCGGCATGCTCGTCTACCAGCACGGTTTCTACCACGAAGTGGGCGACCTGATAGGCCGTTTCGGCTTCTCCGTGCGCAAGAAATGACGGCAAAAAACCGCCTCACTCTGCATTTTACCTAATTGTAGGTATTGCGTGGACTTCAGGCAACTTGTAACTTTGCAATGTGAAATCCGGCTGCCATCCGGTTCACGATTAGAGTTATTAGTTATTTAGAGTTAGATTTAAGTGTGACGGGACTGACCAGGCATCCATGGCGATGCCCCGTGCCCGGAAACAGGTGAGACCGGGAGAGGCGGAGGCGAGAGCTCTCCGCCCTCTCAGCATTGCCGCACCGACAGAAACTACACAGACAACCCCATGACACGAGAGACATCACACCCGTATGCCGCCGGCGAGAAGATGAGCCACCTCATCGCCGACCATTACCAGATTATCCAGGTGATGAGCCGCTTCGGCATCGCCGTGGGTTTCGGCGACAACAGCATCAGCACCGTCTGCCGGCAGAACAAGGTGGACTGCCCCACATTCCTCGCTGTGGTCAACTATGTGCTTTCAGGCACCATAAGCGATAATGAAATCAGCCGCGTCAGCGTCAAGGCTCTGATGCAGTACCTCCGCCAGTCGCATATCTATTTCCTGCAGTACTCCCTGCCCGAAATACGCCGCAAGCTCCTCGACGGCATCGAGTTCAGCACCTCCGACGTGTCGTTCCTCATCATCAAGTTCTTCGACGAATACCTGCATGAGGTACGCACGCACATGGAATACGAGGAACGCACCGTGTTCGCCCACATCAACCGCCTTCTGAGCGGCGACGCGCCAGCCGACTACCGCATAGACATCTACAGCGACCACCACGAGCAGGTGGCGGACAAGCTGCACGAGCTGAAAAGCCTCATCATCAAGTACTGCCCGGACAGCGCATCGACCAACCTGCTCAACAGCGCCCTCTACGACATATACCGCTGCGAGGAGGAGCTCGACAGCCATTGCCGCGTGGAGAACGACATACTCGTGCCGGCGATACGCCTGCTCGAGCAGAAAATTGCGGAAGGGGGTGCCGGGCAATGAACCGCCAGCTGCCGATGCTGAATGTCATCGTCGCCGAGCCGGCGCCCATCATCGCTGCCGGCCTGGTGCATTGCCTGCGTGCCTTGACGCAGCCGCGCTGCAGTGTGGTCGAGGCGCAGAGCGCAGACGACATACGCCGCCTGGTCAGTGAGCAGTCCTCGCCGATACTCATCGTCAACCCGAACTTCGGCGGCGTGTTCGACCCGCAGACTGTCCGCGACTTCGGCCCCGAGTCGCTGAAAATCATCGCCGTCGAGTCCGGGCCGCTCGCCCACTCCACGCGCACGCTCTACGACGCCACCCTCCCCATTGCCGACGACATGCAGGGCATCGCCGACCGCCTCGAGAAGCTGTCGGCAGCCCCGGCAGCCGACAATGACGACAAGGAAGCCCTGAGCAACCGCGAGAAAGAGATTGTCACACTTGTGGTCAAAGGATTGACCAACAAGGAAATAGCCGAACAGCTTTTCCTCTCCGTGCATACAGTTGTGACACACCGCCGCAACATAGCCCGTAAGCTCGAGATACACTCCGCTACGGGCCTTACGATATATGCCATCGTCAACGGACTTGTTGACTTGGCCGACTTGCATCTCTGAGAAAACTGCCGAGTGCTTTGCGTCAATATCACGCGCAAAATATTTGGCAGTTTCGTTTTTCTGCATTAACTTTGCAGCATAAACGCATAACAGGCTATATCATGAACAGTACATCAAACAACGAAAATGCTGTCGTTCAGCCTGAACGGGTGAATGACAACGACGGGCCGTACACCTACAAGTATCCCCATCCGGCATTGACCGTTGACTGCGTTGTCTTCGGCTTCGACGGCGAGTCGTTGAAGCTGCTTCTGATAGAACGCGGACTTGAGCCGTACAAGGGGATGTGGGCGTTGCCCGGAGGCTTCATGAGAATCAACGAGACCCTGGAGCGGGCTGCAATGCGCGAGCTGCGAGAGGAAACTGGCGTCACCGACGTTTACCTCGACCAGTTCCATGTGTTCAGCACCCTCAACCGCGACCCTCGCGAGAGAGTCGTCACCGTGGCTTTCATTGCACTGGTGCGCACCTCGGAGTATCAGCTCATCGCCGGCGACGACGCTGCCAACGCACAGTGGTTTGACGAGAACAGGCTGCCGCCCCTCGCCTTCGACCACGGCGAGATAATCCTCGCCGCACGCCAGTACCTGCGCCAAGCCATCAAGATGCGCCCTATAGCCTTCACCCTCCTCAACGAGGAGTTCACGGTCACCGAGCTGCAGAAAGTATACGAGGCTATCAACGGCGTGAAATACGACCGCCGCAACTTCCAGCGCAAGCTCATGCAAGCCGACATCCTCGAGGAACGCGGCATACGCGAGCCGGAAGTGGCTTCCCGCCCGCCCAGGGTGTACGCGCTCAACCCCAAGACCCAGCGCAAGGTCCAGATGCTGCGCATGGCCTCTCCCTCAGCACAGTCCAAACACTTCAACACAGCGTCCCTGCTGGATTGCCGTGAAGGCCTAATGCCAAAGGCATGCATGGTCCCTCCACAAAGAAGCGAGATAGAGGAACGCCATAAAATCCAGGAGAGCCGTACAATCCTGGATAATCGCCTCGCTGACAAGGACAAAAAGGAGGACGAGGAGGACATAGGCTCGATACGCGACCTGTTCGAGTTCTGAAACGCCGTTGACCGCCGTTGATTTCCGCATCCCCGATTTTGAAAACCGGGGAATATTTCCTAACTTTGCAATGCAATCAACAGCGAGCATCAAATGACGGACAAGAACAATTCATCATCGCAAAGGATTATCGACCGGCTGGACGCATACGCACGCTTCCGCAACCTCACGGATGCGGAGATAACCCGCGTATGCAGCCTCGCAGTCGGCACATTGGGCAAATCCCGCAAACCAGGCAAGGACATCTCGCGCCGCGTCGCCGCAATTTTCCTCAAACAATATACCGACATCAGCCGGCAATGGTTCCTGTACGGCGAGGGAGAGATGATGCGCGACAGCCGCCGCCCCGATTTCCCGACATTCCCGCTCATCGACACCACTCGCGCAGAGTGCGGCCGCCCCGGCGGACTGTCAGAAGCGGCTTTGGCGGACAACCTCCCCGTGGTCGGACTGCCGGGAATACCCCGCGAAACAGACTTCTTCATTCAGGCGGCAGGCTACTCCATGACATACCCGGAACGCCCGGAACTGTCGATACCGCCTGGTGCACTTGTGGGCGTGAGCAAGATCAACGAGCGGCAGTCGATGCGCTGGGGCGAGGTATACATGCTCTCGACAGTTGACGGCGTGGTGATAAAGAAACTGCTGCAAGACGATGACGCAGAGTTCGTACGCTGCTCTTCGTACAACCGCGAGGAATACCCGGAATTCCGCATGCGCAAGGACGAGATACTCGAGTGCGGGCGCATCACCTGCGTCATCCCCGTATACCTGCGATGACACGCCCGGAGTTTGAAGCGGCTGTGCGCCAAGCCGTCAGCGGCATCAGCGGCGAAATCATAGCTGGCGTGAGCGGCGGCGCAGACAGCACGGCGATGCTCCGCGCCTTGGTATCAGCTGGCGCGAATGTCCATGTCGTGACCTGCGACTTCCACCTGCGCGGCGACGAGAGTACACGCGACCGCCGGTTTGTCATCTCCCTCTGCCAAGGCCTCGGAGTGCCGGTGACAGAAGCCGACATGGACGTGCCGGCATATATGCGCCAGCATGGCGTGTCGGTCGAAATGGCGTGCCGCGACTTGCGCTACGGCCTGTTCCGCCAGCTGATGCACGACCGTGGCGCAGCCCGCATAGCCGTGGCTCACAATGCAGATGACAACATCGAGACGCTCATGCTCAACCTGATGCGCACTACCGGCATCGAGGGGCTGCGGGGCATGCTCCCTGACACTGGCGAGATAATACGCCCCCTGCTGTCGCTGTCGCGCCGCGACATAGAGGCCTACCTGCACGAAATCGGGCAAGACTTCGTGACCGACTCCACAAACCTTGCCGACGACTACCGCCGCAACTTCATACGCAACCGCGTGCTGCCGCTGCTCGAGGAGCGGTTCCCCAACGCACGCCGAAGCATCGCCGCCACACAGCGCAACCTGCGCGGCGAAGCCGCCGTCATCGCCCGCGCCGTCCGCCCAAAGACCGACGGCGTGCTGACATGGGCAGAGATACAAAAGTGCGGCGACGCTATGACAGCAATACAGCGGTTCGCAGCACCCCACGGCGCAAACGCAAGCCAAATAGCGGAGATGACCGCACTGTCGCGCAATCCCCTGCCGGGGCGCGTATGGCATCTGCGCACCACTGACATCTGCAGCGAGCGCGACGGACTGCACATAGTCCCGACAAGTGGAGACCTGGCCTTGCCTGAATACAGGTGGTTCCGCTTGCTCAACACGCCCGAGGCCCGCTCGCTGATGCGCTCGATGCACCGACCCACGGCGTGCTTCCTCCCCATGGACGGCAGCAATTACACCCTGCGCTTCGTCCGTCCGGGTGACCGCATCGCACCGCTCGGCATGCGCGGCTCATCCGCTGTCAGCGACATAATGAAAGACGCCAAACTCACGCAGGAGCAGAAACGCCGCACCGTGGCTCTGACAGACACGGACGGCAACATTATATGGATAGACGGCCTCAAACGCTCGCGACAGCACCTAATAGCCGATGATGCGCAGTTCATCTACGCCGTCACCGCCGACCCAGATGCCGCAGCTGCAATACACGCAATCACGGGCAAATGCTGACGCGGCGTGCCGTGTCAGCACATAAGCCACAACAAATCAACAACATACACTCTCACACCCTTCAAACACGGCACGCCGTGTCCCTACTTTGGCTGTGCAATCAGAGTACTCGGAGATCTCGGGGGACTCCGAGTATCAGGCACACGAGAGCGTCAGCCGAGGCTGCGCAGCAAGTCCTCGAGCGACTGGTCTGCCGTCAGCCCCAAATGGCGGCGCAACCGCTGCCGGTTCTTCTTGACAGAATCGGGCTGCAGCTGAAGCATACGCGCTATCTGCTTGGTATTCATGCCTGCTTTCAGGTATATGGACAGGCGGATATCCCCTTCCGTCACTGCCGGATATGTCGTCTTCAGCAACGACGAGAACCCCGGGTGCACCTTCTCAAACAGCACCTTGAAATCCTCCCAGTCCTGCCGCCCGATGAGGTGCATCTTCACATTCTGCTCCAGCTGCCGTATCTGCGCCTCGCCGATTTCGCCCCCCTTTTTCATCTCTGAGATGTCAGACAGCACCGCTTCAAGCACATTGTCCTTCTCGGTCATCGCCAATGCCGACGACACCACCTTGCGCCGCTCCCGTTCCAACTCGAGACTGGTACGCAGCGTGGCGAGGCGGTGCGACTGCATACGGCGGTACAGGTAGAACAGCGCGACACCAGCCACAAGCAGCAAAACCAGCACCACCAACCATGTCCGCAGCCGTTCCTGCTTCAATTCGTTCTCACGCTTCTCGTCATTTTTCGCTATCTCCTCGCGCACCTCGCTGTTCAGTATGTTCAGAGCCTCGTTACGTGACAGCATAGAGTCCTGAAGCACTGCAATCTGCCTGTAATAAAAGTCAGCCGAATCAGTCCTTCCCGTAGCGTCATACACTCTGGCGGCTATGCCGTAAATGTCGCGGATCTCATCCGCCGGCCGGCCCTCGCGCGGCAAAGAAAGCAGCCACTCAAGGCACGGAAGCGCTTCAGCCGCATGGCCCTCGCTGCAATACCAGCCTGACAAAGCCAGATTCAGGTCCATGCACACCGATACGGGAATGCCAGAATGCACAAGGCTGCGAGCCTCTACAATTGCTAAACTGTCACCAGACATCAGATACTTGTTTATCAGCACATTCACACAAAATCCGGTATCGCGGCGTGCCACCGGATTGGCTAACAGCGAATCAAGCTTGGCAAGAGCCTCCTTGTTTTTCCCCATCAAATGCAGCACATTGGCATTGTTGAGAGATGTCTTTATATGCCAGTCATCAATCCCCATGAGATCTAAAATGCTGTCAGACAGCGAATAATACCAACCAGCCCGTTTCAAGTCGCCGATATCCAGATAAAGCCTGCCCAAATCCAACGCCAACCAAGCAGTCATGAAGCCATCACCCTGGCTCGAAAAGTAGTCAAAACAGTCACGAAACGCCTCATGCTGGCGGAAAGAATTGTCAGGGAACAGCAACAGCCCCTCAAGATGGCGGAAACGAGCCATGTCATACGGGTATGAAGCAGAGTCGCACAATTCAATTGACCTCGACACCAGTCTGCGGACAGAGTCCTTGCTGACATTGCGGCGCGTATCCAGTATCGCCGACCAATAGCAGCACCTTGCATCCAGCTGCGCAGGGTCAGGGCAACGGACGATTTCACATTTCAGAGAGTCAAGCGCCCGCGCGAAAACAGAATCCGGCGACACCCGTATCATCCCCCTCTCAAGATGCACAATGAGTGAGTCTGAGGCCGCAGACAGTGACCGCCAGCGGAACTGAGAATGCGTTACAGGCTGTTTTACACACGCTGACAATATCAGGGCTATGAGTATCGGCCAAAGGCATTTCACGCCGTAAAGTTACAAAAAATCGCGGAAACTGCACATCATCATCATTTGTACCCCAAATGTACCCCATAAAAACTTGCAACAGAAAACGGCATCTGAATAACTTTGCGGCAAACAATTCACGGAGTGCGAGACAGTAAAACAGAAGCCGGCTCACTCGCGCCTCCACAATGTCACACAAACGGCTTCCACAACAAAACAGATGAAAAAATACCTACCTGCAATGTTCGCGGCATTATGCGTATGCTCGCTCACAGCAACAAGTGCAACGCCGCAGGCTCTGTCCACCAAGACGCGCGTCACAAACGGGCGTGTCGAAACCGTAAGCACCCCCCTCAAGTCGCCCCTCCGTTCAGCGGAAAACCCAACGACTGAGTTCACTGCCACCGAGGCCAACTTCTGCCCGGCCGGCACATTCTCAAACGGCGTGGGCAGCTATTGGCTGATGCTCTCAAGCGCGGGTCTGGACAAAACGATGCCCACACACGATGGGCAAATGGCCCGCATCTACCTGCTGGCCCCGCCGCCCGAAGATGAAAGCAATCCGAAACTGCCGACTGGAAAGTTCCCTGTGCACATTACCGAAAACTACGAATACACCAGCGGCACAGTTGAATCAGAATCTTCAACGTTCATGGACGTGTTCCTCAACCCGGACAATCCCGAAAGCGGCGAACTGGTCGGATACCAGTGGTCTTCTCCCACCTCAGGCTACGTTGAGATAACAGACAACGGCGACGGCAAATACACCGTTGACCTGGTTTGGGAGAACTGCACATCAAACAGCGGAGAAGGCGGTGTATTGTGCAAGGCCTCATACACAGGCGAAATCCCGTACGTATTCTACTTCGGGTACACTCCGCTGGGCGGTGACCGCAATGTCACCGACACGAAAATATCCGGACGCTACGACGGCGAAGGCTCATACAATGTTGTATTGTACAATACTCCGCTGGATAAAGACGGCTGGATAGACGGCGGGGGAGACCTCATCAGCATGCAATTGTTCACTGACGACACGGAACACGCAGACTTTGATGAGCTGAGTCAAACCTTCAATGCCTACGACGCATTGACACTCGGGGCCAAGCCCGGCTGCTTCATGCAAGGCACATGGTATCCGGTATACGGCACCACATATCTCGCAGTAGGCACATACCTGTCAGTCTACAATGCGGCCGACCTGTCAAAACCTGAATTGACTGGGCTTGCCACAGGCGGCACAATCACGATTTCCAAGGCTGCTGGAGAGGGCGAATACACCATCGACGTCAATTTCACCACACCAGAAGGAAACACCGTGACATCCACATGGACTGGCAAGCTCGCCGACGGGATAGCCGACAAGACCAGCGGCGTGGAAGGCATCGAGGCTGACGGCATCATGGTACGCGGCGGCATCGGCGCTATCGAGGCCCCGGCCGGAGCTGAAATCTTCAACCTCTCCGGCATGCAGACCGGCAGCGACAACCTCCCCGCCGGCATCTATGTAGTAAGATACAACGGCAGGACAGCCAAAGTAATCGTGAAATAAGTCTCATATGCTTGCAAGGCGCGGAAACAGCCGTTTCCGCTGCCGGCAATGGAAAAATATCGCGGGCAGCGTGTGCTGTCTGCGATATTTTTTCATCAAACCACGCAAAATATTTGCAACATTCGCCAAACAGCAGTAATTTCGCGGCATAAAACAACAGCACGGCTGCCAGCGCAACCGTCAACACATAATTATCACCGACATGAAAAGATTTCGTTTCCCGGTTCTGGCTCTAATGGCTGTTTGCACCCTGCTGCTCTGCACAGCCGGCCGATGCAGCAGACTTGCTGAATTTGCCGGAAAGAAAACAGGCAGTGTTTCATTCAAAAAGCTGCCCCCGAAAATCAAGAAAGGGGCAAAGGACGTCGCTCCTGACGTGGCATCCGCCATGCAAAGGCAACAGACAGACTCCACACGATACGGAAAAGGCTACAGGTACAGGCAGATAAGACGACAACCTGCGGCAAGGAGGCAAGCCAACACAACCGTCTGCAGAGGGCGTCGCGGCAAAGCCCCGGTCTACGGCAATCAGCGGCAGAGAAGCCGCAGAGGGCCAGCACGACAATAATGCCGCCCGATTTGAACAGCCACTTCAGCCGAATCCTCTATGCAGACAAGCAACTGCACACAAAAATGTCGTGGGCAGTGCGTGCTGTCTGCGATATTTTTCCTAATTTTGCAGGTGACGCATTATATGCCTAATTTGCAGTGCATAATCACCCTGCAGAAGGCCTATTGAAACGTCCGATTTTTTGTTTCACTGTCCGTGGGGAACACCCTGGGCATACACTTTGGACTGAATGAAGATTTTCAACATAAAACCGTCTCCCCGGAAAAGCGGCGACAGCGACGATAACGCCCGCAAGGAAAGGAAACGCACCGTCAAGCAGAGCATCATACGCTGGATGTGGATTTCGTTTCTCGGCACAGGCTTCATCATAGCCACGCTGCTGCTGCTCATCTATAACGGCGTAATCGGCTATATGCCGCCCATAGAGGAACTTGAGGACCCGCATGACAAGCTTGCCTCGGTGATATACGCCGGCGACGGCACCACGGAGATTGGACGCTACTTCCAGGGCGCGGGCAACCGCACATACAGCGACTACAAGGACGTGTCGCCGCATGTCATCGACGCGCTGATAGCCACAGAGGACGTGAGGTTCGAGAGCCATTCCGGCATCGACTTCCGCTCGCTGGCACGCTCTGTCATCAAGACCATCCTGATGCGCGACAAGTCGTCGGGCGGCGGCTCCACCATTACGCAGCAGCTCGCCAAGCAGCTGTATTCGCAGCCCTCGGCCAACATCTTCAAGCGTGCTCTGCAGAAGCCGATAGAGTGGATGATCGCCATCAAGCTCGAGCGGTTCTACACCAAGGAGGAAATCATCAACATGTACCTGAACCGGTTCGATTTCCTCAACAACGCCGTCGGCATCAAGACTGCCGCCAACGTGTATTTCGGCAAAGAGCCGGGCGACCTCAATGTCGAGGAGGCGGCAATGCTCGTCGGCATGCTGAAGAACCCGAGCTACTACAACCCCCTGCGGTACGAAGACCGTGTGCGGCAACGCCGCAATGTCGTCATCGACCAGATGGTAAAGGCCGGCAAGCTCCCGGCCGCTGAGGCGGACAGCATCAAGCAGCTCCCGCTGGGGCTGGACTATCACCGTGTGGACCACAAGGAGGGGGAAGCCCCCTACCTGCGCGAGGAGATACGCCGCCTCATGACAGCGACCAAGCCGAAACGCCCTAACCGCAGCGACTACGGCAGCTCGACAGCATACACCATAGCGCTCAGCGCATACCGCACAGACTCCGTGCAGTGGGAGGAAAACCCGCTCTGCGGCTGGATCGAGAAGAACCCGAAGCCCGACGGCTCGTACTACAACCTGTACCAGGACGGCCTGCGCATCTACACCACCATTGACCTCAAGATGCAGAAATATGCCGAAGAGGCTGTATACCAGCACCTCGGCGGCACTTTGCAGCCGGCGTTCACCGCCGAGAAGCGAGGCTCTAAATACGGGCCGTACTCGACCAACAACGGCGAAATATCGGGGGCAACGCTGCAAGGCATCATCGACAAGGCTCTGAAACAGACAGCCCGCTACCGCTCGATGAAAGAGGCCGGAGCCTCGGAGGCTGAAATCAAGAAGGCCTTCAACACGCCGTACACCATGGAGGTGTTCGCCTGGGTCAAGAAGAACGGGCATTACGAGCCAGGAACGAAAACTGTCACCATGTCGCCTCGCGACTCGCTGATGTACATGAAGTCGATACTGCGCACCGGCATGATAGCCATGGACCCTGTGACCGGCTATGTCAAGGCATACGTCGGCGGGCCGGACTTCAACTATTTCCAATATGACATGGCTTCGCGCGGCAAGCGGCAGATTGGCTCGACCTCCAAGCCGTTCCTCTACACTCTGGCCATGGAGCAGGGCAAAGACCCGTGTTCGTCTGTCAGCTCCTTCGCCAGCATCGGCGGGTGGACGCCTCGCGGCAGCCGTGCCGGCTCAATGACGCTGAAACAGGCTCTTACGTCGTCAAACAACGGCGTGTCGGCCAACCTGCTCAACGAGCTCGGCGTGCCGCCGTTCATAGACAAGCTGCGCATGTTCGGCATCACGAGCTATATCGAGAGCAACGTCACGATATCCCTCGGCTCGTATGACGCGCCGGTTTCGGAGATGGTCAGCGCATACTCCACATTCGCCAACCACGGCATCCGCGTCAACCCGGTCTACGTCAGCCGCATCGAGGACAACCAGGGCAACGTGATATATTCCGCCAACGCGCACCGCACGGAGGTGACTTCGTCTGACGCTTGCGACGACATGGTGATGATGATGATGAACGTGGTCAACAACGGCACAGCCCGCGCCCTGCGCTCGGCATACAACATCTCGGCGGAGATGGGCGGCAAGACCGGCACGACCAACAACAATTCCGACGCCTGGTATATGGGCTACACGCCGCAGATAGTCGTCGGCGTGTGGGTAGGCGGCGAGGAGCGGTATATCCACTTCAACAACAGCAGCATAGGCCAAGGCGCACGCTCGGCACTGCCGATATTCGGCATCTTCATGCAGAAGCTCTTTGCCGACAGGTCGCTGCCGTACCGGCAGGACATCAAGTTCGAGTTCCCTGAAGGATATATGCCCTGCGACGGGGCATGGGGCGACACCTACCAGCCAGCCGCACCTGCTGCAAACGATGAAGTGCCGGAAGATGCGGAGGACATCGAGGGAATGTTCGACTGACAGGCAAAGCAGGGAAGAAAGGCCGCAAATTTTCCGCAGTTTCCTTTCCTCATCTCGGAATAATTGCCTAATTTTGAAGCAGAAAAACCAACAAAAAACTTAAATCACATAAATTCATGACTAACAAACTTCAAATCAGAGACTTAACTCTCCGCGACGGTCAGCAGTCACTCTTTGCGACCCGTCTGAAACAGGAGAACATCGACCGTCTGCTGCCGCTCTACCGCGACGCTCGCTTCTACATCATGGAAGTATGGGGCGGTGCAGTACCCGACTCTGTAATGCGTTACCTCGACGAAAGCCCCTGGGACCGCCTGCGCTCCTGCTCCAAGGAGATGAAGGGCATCTCGCTGCTCTCCGCGCTCTCTCGCGGCAGAAACCTCTTCGGATATGTCCCCTACCCCGGACAGGTGCTCGAAGGCTTCTACAAGGAGGCTATCAAGAACGGTCTGAATGTGATGCGTATATTTGACGCCCTCAACGACATCAACAACATAAAGGAGTCTATCCGCCTCATCAACGAGCTCGGCGGCATCGCTGACGCTGCCGTCTGCTACACCGTTGACCCCAAAGGCACTCCCGAGAACGAGAAAATCTTCACCGACGAATACTTCGTTGAGAAGGCCAAGGAGATGGAACGCCTCGGCGCGAAGATGATCACCCTCAAGGACATGGCCGGCCTCGTAAGCCCCTCACGCATCTACACCCTGATGCCGAAGCTGAAAGAAGCCCTCTCTGTACCCGTTGACTTCCACACTCACTGCACCCCCGGCTACGGCCTGGCATCAGTGCTGACAGCTATCATCCGCGGCGTTGACATCGTTGACACCAACATCTGGTGGTTCGGAGGCGGCTCTGCAGCACCCTCCATCGAGCTCATCAACATCTTCTGCCAGAAACTCGGCGTTGAGGTTGAGGCTAACATGGACGCTGTTGCCAAGATACGCCACGAGCTCAAGGACGCCCGCAAGGCTCTCGCAGAGTTCGACCTCAACAAGGACAACTGGCCCAAGGACTTCGACGAGGCTCTCGCAGCCATGCCGGCTGACATCGAGGCTGAGTTCGACCGCGCCATCGAGGCTGCCAAGGAGAACCGCGAGGCTGACCTGCTCGACGCTTGCCACAAGATCGAGGCTTACTTCGGCCTGCCCAAGCCCAACGAGATCGTCAAGAACGCAGAGGTCCCCGGCGGCATGTACTCCAACATGGTTGCCAACCTCCGCGCCCTAAACGCTGAGGACGTGCTGGAAGAGGCCATGGCCCTCATCCCGAAGGTCCGCCGCGATGCAGGCCTCGTGCCCCTCGTGACCCCGACTTCACAGATCGTAGGCTCACAGGCCGTGGCTCTCGCACTCGACCGCCGCAAGGGTGTCGCTGACTACACCAACAAGAACAACCAGTTCGTTGACCTCGTGAAAGGCCAGTACGGACAGACTCCCGTTCCCGTTGACCCCAAGTTCCGCGAACTCATCACAGGCGACGCCAAGGAATACGAGTATGACGTCAACTCATACAAGAAACCTGAAAATCCCGTCCTCGACAAGTTCGGCGGCGTGAAGCTCGCATCTAACGACGAGGAATACCTCCTGCTGGAGCTCCTCCCCAAAGTGGCTGCAACATACCTCAAAAAACTACGCAAAATGGAATACGAAGCAAAGAACAACACTGCATCTTGCGCTTGCGGCGACGTGAACATCGACCTCAAGGTGACAGGTGCCCTCATCGACAAATTCGGCGGACTGAAACTCGGTGCCGGCGAGGCTGACCACATGCTCCTCGAGCTGCTCCAGTCAGTGACTGCGACATACCTCAAGAACAAGCACAACGTGCAGGTGAACGCCACCGCTACAGGCGCTGCCGCCGCTGCTCCCGCTGAGGAAGAAGCTGCCGAAGAGGAATTCACAGGCGAAGTGCTCCGCGCTCCCATGGGCGGCAAGGTGCTCGAGGTCTGCGTAAAGGTTGGCGACAAGATCAATGCCGGTGACACTGTCCTCGTGTACGAGGCCATGAAGATGGAGAACGACCTGAAGTCCGACATCGCTGGTGTGGTAAAACGCATCCTCGTCGAGGAAGACGACGTGATCGGAACAGACCAGGCTCTCATCGAGTTTGAGTAATCACCACGCAACGACCTAAACCGTGACTGGCGACAACGAGCCGCCAGCTTCAGGACAAACATACAGGGTGTGCCGCACTTCCGGCACACCCCATTTTATTTATATATGTACACGGCCGCGTGTATCGGCTTCCGCCAAATACGTTTTTCGAGACCGGCACTTGGAGCATGACGAATATTTCACTACTTTTGCACACACAACCAAAACACGGACTCCGACCATGGAAGAACTGAACAACGACACTGAACAACGGCCTGAAAACGCAGGCAACCACGGGAAGAAACGGCACAAAGACAAGCGTAAACGCCGGAAAAGGTGGAGGATAGCCCTGACAGTCATCGGGGCGGTAATACTCATAGGCTTCCTCCTGCCGCAGAACATGAGGATGCCAGTGGAAGGAGCGACCAAGAACTCCTACCACCCGCAGTCATTCTGGTACTATCCGTGGGGAACGTCCGTGACACACAAAGGCGTGGACATCTTCGCGCCCAAGGGGACGCCCATATACGCAGCCACCCCGGGGCTCGTGCTGTACGCTGGCAGCATGCCCGGCAAGGGAGGCAAAGTCGTAGGCATACTCGGTCCGAAATGGCGCATACACTACTATGCCCACCTCGACTCGGTGACCACCACGACAGGCGCAATCGTAGGCCACAACACGCAGATCGGCACCGTCGGCAACACCGGCAACGCCGCCAACACCCCCTCGCACCTGCACTACGGGCTGGCAACGCCTATCCCCTACTTCTGGCGATACGACTCCCAAGCGCGTCAAGGCTGGAAGAAGATGTTCTACCTCAACCCTATCGACGCCCTCGAAGGCCGCTGACCGCCGCCATAGTCCTTAAGGTGTGATGGCGGTCAGTCGCGAAGCCAGCGCAGCGACCACTCTGCCAGAGGTGAGGGACACGCGAGCATTCCACAGTTTTCCTGAAGGTTGAGCATTGAGTAGCGCACACGGCGGCGCGGGTGATATTTGTCGTTGTAGACCGTTATGCTGCGTCCGCTTACACAATTCTCGGCTTTGACCTCGATGGGGATTATGTCGCTGCCTAACTGCAGGACAAATTCCACCTCCGCCTTGCCTTCCGACGACCAGTAGCGCGGCATCTCGCCGCATACCGGCACAAGGCTCTGCAATACCGCGTTCTCTGCCATAGCCCCTTTGAACTCGGTATAGTTTGCTGCTGAATCCGTGACCACAACAGCGGGCAGCCCTGCAAGCCGGCGCAGCAGTCCGCAATCCCCGGCATATACCTTGAACACGTCCGGCTCTTCGTATGCCGACAGGGGCATTCCGGGCTTCGTAATAGCGTTGACGCGATACACCATGCCCGCGTCCTCAAGCCACAGCAGCGCGTCCTCGTAGTCTCGGCTGCGTGCGCCCTTGCGGATAACCCGGTATATGAACTTGCGGTTCTCCTTTGCAAGCTGTGACGGCAGCGAGTGCCAGACGGCGCGTATGCGCGGTATCTCGCGAGGCTCGGCATATTTGGCGAAGTCGAGTTCATACATGTCGAGTATCCCCTGCAATATGCCGTCCACCTCTTGCATACCCTTGTTGCCAAGCATGGCGACAGCCGCCTCGGGCATGCCCCCGCAAACCATATAGCGGCGGTATTCCGTCTTCAGTTTGTTGAGGATTATTTCAGGCAGATGTGCCGGCTCGCAGATTTCATCCACGTATTGGCACGTCGCGGGGTCGCTGCTGCGCAGGAACTCGCGGAATGAAATAGGATACATCCTAATCACCTGCACCTTGCCCACCGGGACAGTCATCCGCCGCTTCTTGACGGCGACACCGAGCAGCGAGCCGGCAGCGATGACGTGCCAGCCGGGCGCGTCCTCACAGAAGTACTTCAGGGCATTCAGAGCCTCTTCGCACTCCTGTATCTCATCGAAAATGAGGAGTGTACGCCCCTCCCGAAGCGGCACACCGCTGTACAGCGACAGCTCGCGGATGATACGTGCAGGCTCTTTGGAAGCAGCAAATACGGAGCGCAGTTCCGGCTGACGGTCGAAATCGAACTTCGCCGTATGCTCGAAACATTCCCTCCCGAACTCTTCCATTGCCCAGGTTTTGCCTATCTGCCGCGCCCCTTTCAACAGGAGCGGCTTGCGGTTTTCCGCAGTTTTCCATTCGCGGAACTGGTGGATTATGTCGCGTTCTATCTTCATGTGATGACACAAACAAGTGCGGATTTGTGCCAAAATCGACACTTTTCGGCACTTGTCGGTGTGCAAAGGTAGTATTTTTCGATGAGCCGCGCAAGTCTTTTGCTTGAGGCTGGCAGCACTTGGCTCGTCTTCGAGGGGCCGTTTGGGGAGGGTGAGGGCGATTTTTCGGCGATTTCGGGTGGGAATGAGGCCTTATCCGAAATATTATTTGTAATTTTGCAGCGAGCTTCTATTGGGCTCTGTTTTTATCATCACACAGGAGATAACAATGGGAAAAGTTCTTATCATCGGAGCCGGCGGCGTGGGTACCGTGGTGGCTCACAAGTGCGCACAGCACCCGGAGGTGTTCACCGACATCGTGATAGCCTCGCGCACCAAGGAGAAGTGTGACGCACTGGCCCGCAAGATCGGCGCGTCCAACATCACTACGGACCGCGTCGATGCCGACAATGTGGAGGAGCTGGTGGAGCTGTTCCGCCGCCACCGCCCAGACATCTGCATCAATGTGGCTCTCCCGTACCAGGACTTGACGATAATGGAGGCGTGCCTCCAGACTGGGGTCAACTACCTCGACACTGCCAACTATGAGCCGAAGGACGAAGCCCATTTCGAGTACAGCTGGCAGTGGGCATACCGCGACCGTTTCGAGAAGGCGGGGCTGACAGCCATACTGGGCTGCGGCTTCGACCCGGGCGTTTCCGCCGTATTCACGGCTTACGCCGCCAAGCACCACTTCTCGGAGATGACGTACCTCGACATCGTGGACTGCAACGCGGGCAACCACGGCAAGGCTTTCGCTACGAACTTCAACCCGGAAATCAACATACGCGAAATAACGCAGAAGGGCAAGTACTGGCAGGACGGCAAGTGGGTCGAGACCGAAAACCTCGAGATACACCGTCCGCTGACATACCCCGGCATCGGCGAGCGCGAGTCGTACCTGCTCTACCATGAGGAGCTGGAGTCGCTGGTGCTGAACTTCCCCTCGATACGCCGCGCCCGCTTCTGGATGACATTCGGCCAGGAGTACCTGACGCACCTGCGCTGCATCCAGGACATCGGCATGGCCCGCATCGACCCGGTGATGTACAACGGCCAGGAGATTGTCCCCATACAGTTCCTGAAGGCTGTCCTCCCCGACCCTGGCACTCTGGGCGAGAACTATACGGGCGAAACCTCGATAGGCTGCCGCATCAGCGGCCTGAACAAGGAGGGCAAGCCGTCTACATACTACATCTACAACAACTGCTCGCACGAGGAGGCATACCGCGAGACCGGCGCACAGGCTGTAAGCTACACCACGGGCGTTCCCGCCATGGTGGGCGCGATGATGTTCCTGACCGGCAAGTGGGTCATGCCTGGCGTGCGCAATGTCGAGGAGTTCGACCCTGATCCGTTCCTTGAGACGCTGGCGCAGAACGGTCTGCCCTGGCACACCATAGTTGACCGCGACCTGGAGGTGGACTGACCCGCCTGAAGGCTTCGCCGTCAGCCAAAAGCAAAGAGACGCGCCGTGCACCCATTTCACAACATTAATGATCTATGATTTTTCAGATAGTGGTGCACGGTTCGTCGTGCTTTTACATACCTAATCTCTCACCCGAAACTTCCGCACACGATGAAATCACGTTACTCCCTGCTGGCAGCGGCTGTGCTGCCGGCAATAGCAATAGCAGCCACCGCTCCGCAACAGCGCGGCGCAATCGCCTCTGACGGCGCGTCAATATCAGTAGCCACCGGACGCGGCACGCTGCGCGTCACCCCGATAACGGACGACATATTCCGCATAACGGTCATCCCCGACACCATGGATGGCTACCGCTACCTCCCCTCGCAGGCAGTGGCGCTGACGCCGCAAGGCAATAATGTCAATGTGTCGGCATCGCCCTCGTGCGTGGAAATCTCCTCGCCGTCAACGTCAATAAGCATAGACCGCCGCACGGGGCTCGCCACATTCAGCGACAGCGCGGGGAGGCTGCTCATCTCCGAAGCCGAAGGCCTCGACAACCGCCGCGACAGCAAGACCGTCACGCTGGCAGCTCCGGCCGGGCAACGCTTCTTCGGAGCGGGAGAGCGCGGACACTCGCTCGACTTGCGCGGTGACACGCTGGTGATGTACAACCGGCAGAACTACGGATATACCGAGGGCGACCCGCGCATATCGCAGATGAACATCACCATGCCCTATTTCGCCTCCGACGCGGGCTACGGCATACTTGTGGACGACCACAACCGGGCGACGCTCACGCTGGGCGACACGATACGCTACACGTCGGACAACCCTCCGTCGCTGCTGTCATACTATTTCATCAACGGCCACGGCACACTCGCCGGCACGACATCGCGCTTCACCTGCCTCACCGGGAGGCAAGGCCTGCCGCCGTTCTGGTCGCTGGGATACATCACCTCGCGCTACGGATACCACAACCGTCAGGAGACGCTCGGCGCGGTTGACACGCTGCGCCGCCACGGATACCCGGTGGACGGCATTGTCCTCGACCTGTACTGGTACGGCAAGGAGACGGACATGGGGCGGCTTGAGTGGAACGCAACGCAGTTTCCCGACCACCGCGGGATGCTCGACTCGCTGCGCCGCCTGGGGGTCAAGACCATACTCATCTCGCAGCCGTACATCAACAAGACCGGCGCGCTGGACAATTACAACATGCTTCGGGCGGCGGGGATGCTGACCTCTGACGCGCAGGGGCAGCCGGCCGACGTGACCACATGGGTGGGCGAAGCGGGGATGCTCGACATCAGCAACCCTGCCACGCGGCAATGGCTCGCAGCGCGTTACGCCTCGCTCACCGCCGACGGCGTGGAGGGCTGGTGGGGCGACCTCGGAGAGCCGGAAGTGCACCCCTCGGGGATAGTGCACCACAACGGCATGACCACCGAGCAGTACCACAATGTGTATGGCAACGAGTGGAGCCGCACCGTCTACGAGATGATGCGCGGGCAGTACCCCGATCGCCGCATAATGACACTGATGCGCGGAGGCACTACGGGGCTGCAGCGGTACGGCGTGTTCCCCTGGTCAACGGACGTGTCGCGCTCCTGGGGAGGCTTCCAGCCGCAAGTGAAGATAATGCTCGGCGCGGGCCTGTCCGGACTGGGCTACATGAGCAGCGACATCGGCGGATTTGCCGTTGACCCGGCACATCCGACAGACGCGGAACTGTATGTGCGCTGGCTGCAAATGGGCACGTTCACGCCGACGCTGCGCACGCACGCCCAGCAGAAGCCCGAGCCGTACTGCTATCCGCAATATGAGGACATCTGCCGCCGCTACATCAAGATGCGCTACGAGTGGCTGCCCTACAACTATACGCTGGCATACGAGAACGCCGCCATGGGCTACCCCCTCGCGCGTCCGCTCGACTTCACCACTGGCGAGGCAAGCCATGCGGGCATCACCGACGAATACCTGTGGGGCGATGAAGTGCTTGTCGCTCCTGTAATGCGCAAAGGGGCGCGCTCGCGACGCGTCACCTTCCCCGAGGGGGAATGGGTAGACTGGAACAACCCGCTGCGCCGTTATCGGGGAGGCACGACCGCCACTGTCGCCGCGCCGCTGTCGCAGATGCCGCTGTTCGTGCGCCGGGGGGCGTTCATACCGCAGTACACGCGGGCAATCGAGCATACCGGGCAGTATGACCCGGCATGCCTGACAGTGCGCTACTTCCCTGCACCCGAGGAGACTTCGTACACCCTGTATGACGACGACCGCACCTCGCCCACGTCGTTTCAGGACGGCGCATACCGCCTCGTCACATTCACAGGGCAGCAGGACGGCGGCGAGACTCGCATCAGCATCGCCAGCGAGGGGAAGGGGTATGAAGCCATGCCGCAGACTGTACACATGACGCTCGAGGTGACAGGCATAACGCGCAAGCCGCGCAGCGTGACCGTAAACGGCTCGGCTGCGGAGGGCTGGAAATACGACGCGAGGACACGCACCGTCACCCTCACTGCCGACCACACCGGTGCCGGCACATCCGTCATCATTCGCTGACACACGACACGCATTAGCCCAAAAGACAGATTTTATAGCCTAAACGGCGTTTTGAACAACAATCGATTACTGCAGGGCGAAAACTATTCTTGTCCTGTCAGTTTTATGTCCTAACTTTGCGCCGCAATAACATGAAAGAGGAGAAGACAGGAAACGCTGGCAACGCCACGGAGGAGCGGCTGCGCCTGTACCGGCGCATCGAGGGCATCCTCACGGAGCGCGGCATAAAGGGCTGCACCATGGACCTGGTGGCGGCACAGCTCGGCATGTCCAAGCGGACGCTGTACGAGATATTCGGCAGCAAGGAGGAGATGCTCATCCGCGTGACCGACAACATGCAGAAGCGGCTGCGTGCCAATGCCGACAAGCGTTTCCGCACGTC
The DNA here is from genome assembly GCA_934663645.1 of uncultured Muribaculaceae bacterium. Lineage (GTDB taxonomy): Bacteria > Bacteroidota > Bacteroidia > Bacteroidales > Muribaculaceae > Lepagella. Next base: position 30,776 of record CAKUKR010000014.1, read on the forward strand.
TGGCAACATCATGGAGGCAATGGTGCTGCACGCCTTTGACGAGATGCGCATGATGCAGTCCGTATGCCCGGAGTTTTTCCGCGACCTGCGCAACCTCGCCTCGCTGCGCCGCAACATGGAGAGCCGCAACCGCGAGACCATAGAGTGCATCGCGCAGCAGACACGGCGCGGCGTGGAGCAGGGGGTGTTCCGCACCGACGTGAACTACCCCGTAACGCTGCGGCTCATTGTGCTGCAATACGAGTCGCTGGCCTGTATGCACGACGTGTTCCCGCCAGACGTCACATTGGCGCAGGCCTACGAGAGCATCACCATAGGCTTCCTGCGCAGCATCGCCACACCCAAGGGGATGCAAATCCTGGACGGGCTGACCGCAAAACTCCTCCGCCCTGACGGCACAGAAACAGGCCAACAGACAAACACGCTGACAAACAGAGATATATGAAATACCTGACAAGATACATTCCGTCCGCCCTGTGCGTGCTGGCAGCTGCCGCTGCCGCTGCGCAAGAGCCGCGCCCCGCAGTGGTGACGGAAGACCCCATAGCCGACACTGCCACGGCGACAGACGCTGCTGCGGTGGACTCGGCTGCCGGCAAGGCCGTGGTGCTGTCCCGCAGCGAGTGCCTGCGCATTGCGTTGCAGGAAAGCCCTGTCATCAAGATTGCCGACATGGAAATCACGCGCCTCGACCTGGCCAAGAAGGAGACACGCGCCTCGCTGCTGCCCCAGATCGACTTCACCGGAGCATACCAGCGCGCACTCGCCCTGCAGACCGTGAGCATGAACATGGGCGGCGAAACGCAGTCGTTCAAGATGGGCACCGACAACACGTGGAACTTCGGGTTCTCCGCCTCCGTGCCGCTCATAGCCCCCACGCTGTGGAAGTCGCTGCAGCTCAGCGAGACGCAGATACTCGCCAGCTGCGAGAAGGCACGAGCCTCGCGCCTCGACCTGGCTGACCAGGTCAACCAGGCGTACTACACGCTCATGCTCGCCAAGGCCTCGTATGACGTGGTGCGCGAGAACTACGAGCTCGCCAAATACACCGCCGACCTCTACGAGAAGCAGTTCTCAATGGGGACAGCCACCGAATACGACGTGCTGCGCTCGTCGGTGCAGGTGAAGAACGTCGAGCCCGAGCTGATACAGGCACAGATAGCGATAGACCGCGCACGCCTCCAGCTGAAGGTGCTGATGGGCATCACCGACGACATCGTCATCGACCCCGACGTGACCCTGACGGACATGCGCCAGGAGATGTACGGCCGCATCGCCGGCATAGACCGCTCGCTGCAGGGCAACTCCGACCTGCGCTCGCTCGACATACAGACACGGATGCTCGAGCAGACCGCAAGCCTCAAGAAGCTCGCGTGGGTGCCGACACTCGCCGCGCAGTTCTCCTACAACTGGAGCGCGCTGAGCAACGGCAACGCACTGCGCAGCCAGCAGTTCAACCCCTACAGCAACCTGGGGCTGTCGCTCTCCGTCCCCCTATTCTCCGGCGGCGCGAAATACTACGGCCTCAAACAGGCCGAAGTGCAGGTCAAGGAGGCAAGGCTGCAGCGCGACAACCTGGTCAACACGCTCAACATGCAGATAGACCTCGCCCTGGAGAACATACGCAAGGAGGCCAAGCAGATAGACACCTCGGCAGAGGGGGTGCGGCAGGCCGAGAAGGCGCATGAGATCATGAAACGCAGCTTCGAGATAGGCGCCGGGTCCTACCTGAGCCTCCGCGACAGCGAGGTCGCAGAGACCGCCGCCAAGCTCGCATACCTGCAAGCCATTTACAACTACCTCATATCGGCGAGCCAGCTCGACCTGCTCCTCGGGCGCGAAGACGAGCTGCAGAACGCCGGATACACATTTCCCGACACAACCAAATAACACGACACACAGATGAGACACACACATATATACACAACAGCGCTCGCTGCGCTAATGACGCTGGCAGCGTGCGGCGGCAAGGAGCAGCAGAAGGAAGCGGCCGACGAGACCCCCGTGGTGCGCATAGAGCGCGTTACGGAGCGCGACGTGGCGCAGGTGAGCGTATACACCGCAAGCGTCGAGGCAGACAAGGTCAACAACATCTCCGCGATGATGTCAAACCGCATCAAGGCCATATATGTGGACGAGGGGCAGCGCGTCGCCAAGGGGCAGAAGCTCGTCGTTATGGACGACGTGAACGCCGCCACGTACCAGATACAGGTGGACAACGCTCGCGCCAACCTGGCGAGCGTGACCAACGACTACAACCGCGCCCTCGAGCTGTACCGGATAGGAGGCGGCACCAAGCAGGCCGTTGACCAGATGGAGACACAGGTCATCAACGCTCGCAACGCACTCGCCACGGCACAGCGCACACTGCGCAACGCTGCCGAGAACACCGTCCTGACCTCACCTATAAGCGGCGTGGTGACGGCACGCAACTACGACCCGGGCGACATGACCGGGCAGCTCCCCATACTCACCATTTCGCAGGTGCAGCCCGTCAAGATAGTCATCAACGTCTCCGAGACGGAGCTGGCGCTGGTCAAGCGCGGCATGCCGGCTGAGGTGACATTCGACACCTACGGCGACGAGGTGTTCAAGGGGTACATCACCCTCATCTCGCCCTCCGTCGACACCGCCACACGCACATTCTCCGCCGAGGTCACCCTCCCCAACAGCGACAACCGCATACTCCCGGGCATGTTCGGACGAGTGTCGCTCAGCCTCGGCTCGGCTCGGCACGTCGTCGTGCCTGACAAGGCTGTCGTCAAGCAGCCCGGCTCGGGCAACAAGTACGTCTACGTATACAGCGGAGGCAAGGTCGAGTACCGCCTCGTGGAGCTCGGCCAGCGGCTCGGCGACGCATACGAAATCATCTCCGGACTGCCCGCACAGGCCGATGTCGTCATCGAGGGGCAATCCCGCCTCTCCAACGGCGCGAAAGTCCGTGTGGCCAAATAACCCCCTTTGTCTCACCTATATAAACACTCCAAGGCATGAGTCTATACGGTTCGGCGGTGAAACGCCCGGTGATGACGACGCTCTGTTTCGTCGCAGTCATAATACTCGGCCTGTTCTCGCTCGCGAAACTGCCGATTGACCTGTACCCGGACATCGAGACCAACACCCTCATGGTCATAACGATGTACCCCGGGGCAAGCGCGGAGGACATAGAGCAGAACGTGACCAAGCCGCTCGAGAACACCCTCAACTCCGTCGAGCACCTCAAGCACATCACCTCCGCATCACGCGAGAACACCTCGGTCATCACACTCGAGTTCGAGTACGGATACGACATCGACGTGCTCACCAACGACGTGCGCGACAAGCTCGACATGGTCAAATCGACGCTCCCCGACGACAGCGAGAACCCGATCATTTTCAAGTTCTCGACAGACATGATACCCATCTGCCTGCTGTCAGTCCAGGCCGACGAGAGCATGCCAGGACTGTACAAGATACTCGACGATGCCGTCGCCAACCCCCTGGCGCGTGTGGACGGCGTGGGCTCGGTGTCAATATCAGGCGCGCCCAAGCGGGAGGTACACATATACTGCGACCCGCACCAGCTCGAGGCATACAGCCTCAGCGTCGAGACCATTGCCTCAATCATCGGAGCGGAAAACCGCAACACCCCCGGCGGCTCATTCGACATCGGCTCCAACACATACGCCCTGCGCGTCCAGGGCGAGTTTGACGACACCTCCGAGCTGGCCAACATCCCCGTAGGCTCATTCGAGGGGCGCGTCATATACCTCCACGACGTGGCACGGGTAGTCGACTCACTCGAGGAGCGCACACAGGAGACATACACCGGCGGACGCCAGGGCGCGATGATCGTAATCCAGAAACAGTCCGGCGCAAACTCCGTGCAGATCTCCGAGAAGGTGATGAAGATGCTCCCCCGGCTGCAGCAGAACCTCCCCGCCGACGTGAAGCTCGGCGTAATCATCGACACCTCCGACAACATACGCAACACCATAGCCTCACTCGAGGAGACGGTGCTCTACGCTCTGCTGTTCGTCATGATAGTGGTGTTCATGTTCCTCGGACGCTGGCGGGCGACGATGATCATCGTCATCACCATACCCGTCTCGCTCATAGCCTCGTTCATATACCTGTTCGCCACCGGCAACACGCTCAACATCATTTCGCTCTCGGCGCTGTCGATCTCCATAGGCATGGTGGTCGATGACGCCATTGTGGTACTGGAGAACGTCACCACCCACATCGAGCGCGGCGCAGACCCCAAGCAGGCCGCCGTGCACGGCACCAACGAGGTCGCCGTCTCCGTAATCGCCTCCACCCTGACGCTCATCGCCGTGTTCTTCCCCCTCACCATGGTGACAGGCATGACAGGCGTGCTGTTCCGCCAGCTCGGCTGGATGGTCACTATCATGATGGTCATATCCACACTCTGCGCCCTATCGCTCACGCCGATGCTCTGCAGCCAGTGGCTGAAGCTCAACGCCGTCCACAGCCGCCTCTACGACATGTTCTTCCGCCCCATAGAGCGTGCGCTCGACCGCTTCGACAACGGCTACGCCGCACTGCTGCGCCGCGTCGTGACACACCGAACAGCGACCGTCACCGTATGCCTCGCCATATTCGTCGCCTCAATATTCCTCATGCGGTTTGTCGGCACTGAGTTCATACCCACGCAGGACAACGCCCGCATCGGCGTCAACCTCGAGATGCCCATAGGCACACGAGTGGAGGTGACCAAGCAGTCGCTGGCACGCCTCGACGCGCTGTGGCGCAAGAAATACCCCGAAATCAAGGTGCTCCAATACACCGTAGGCCCGGCAAGCTCCGACAACACATACGCCTCACTCTCCGACAACGGCTCGCACATCGTCGAGATGAACATCTCGCTCACCGACCCGGGCGACCGCAAGCGTGGCATCAAGGAGATAGCAGACTGCATGCGACAGGACCTCGCCGACGGCTTCCCAGAATTCAAGACCGCGAAAGTCAACGTAGGCGGCGGACGCGGCATGTCGATGAGCGGCGAGTCCACCGTAGACTACGAAATCTACGGCTATGACTTCACCGAGACCGACTCCGTGGCGCGGAGGCTTCAGGCAGTGCTGCAGAAGATACCCGGCACCGCCGACGTGTCTGTCTCTCGCTCCGACTACCAGCCAGAGTACCAAGTGGACTTCGACCGCGAGAAGCTCGCCCTCTACGGCCTGAACATGCAGACCGTGGCGATGTACCTGCGCAACCGCGTCAACGGCGCGACCGCCTCACAGTTCCGCGAGGACGGCGAGGAGTATGACATCAAGGTCATGTACGACCCCGACCACCGGACAAGCCTCGAGGACATCGAGAACATCACCGTATACACCGCCCAGGGCAACCCCGTGCGCGTCAAGGAGCTCGGCCGCGTAGTCGAGCGGTTCACCCCCCCGACCATAGAGCGCAAGGACCGCGAGAGGCTCATCACAGTCTCCGCCGTCGTTGACGGCGTGCCCCTGAGCGACGTGGTCGCAGCCTCACAGGCCGAAATAGACAGGATGCACCTCCCCGCAGGCATCACCATAGGACTGGCCGGCTCGTTTGAGGACCAGCAGGATTCGTTCTCCGACCTCCTGATGCTCGGCGCGCTCATCATCATACTCGTATACATCGTCATGGCGGCGCAGTTCGAATCGCTCACATACCCCGGCATCATCATGACATCGCTCCTCTTCGCATTCTCCGGAGTGTTCCTGATGCTGTGGATAACAGGCCACACGCTCAACATCATGTCGATGATCGGCGCAATCATGCTCATCGGCATCGTCGTCAAGAACGGCATCGTGCTGATAGACTACATCTCGCTCAACCGCGAGCGCGGCATGAGCATACGCCGCGCCGTGATAGACGGCGGACGCTCGCGCCTGCGCCCCGTGGTCATGACCACCCTCACCACAATTCTCGGCATGGTCCCAATGGCTATCGGCTCGGGACAGGGAGCAGAGATGTGGAGGCCTATGGGCGTAGCCGTAATCGGCGGCCTGACATTCTCGACCATACTCACGCTCCTGTTCGTCCCCACCCTATACTGCTCGTTTGCCGGGCGAGGGGTGCGCAACAAGCGCAAAAAGCTGCGCCGCGAGCGAATAGCAGCATCAATCAACCAACAGAAGGAGGAAAAGCAATGAAAGCCATACTGATAGCATACGACCAGGCACACTACGACAGCATCATCGACGTGCTCACACGCACAGGCTGCCGAGGCTTCACCGCAGTTGACACCGTGCGCGGGCGCGGCAGCGCGACAGGCGACCCACACTACGGCTCGCACGCATGGCCCTCGCTGGCCGGCGCAATCATCACCGTAGTCGAGGACGAAAAGGCAGACCACCTGCTCGACCGGCTGCACGCACTCGACCAGGACAAGCCCCTGCTCGGGCTGCGGGCATTCGTCTGGAACATCGAAAATAGCATCTGACAGCCATGGAAATACGCATACGCTCACTCGCGGAGCTCCCCGAGGCCGCACGCACATTCATCAACGCCATAGGCGACCGCCGCGTCTTCACATTTGACGCCCCAATGGGCGCAGGCAAGACCACCTTCATCGCCGAGGTATGCCGACAGCTCGGAGTGGAGGAAACGGTCAACTCCCCCTCGTTCAGCATCATCAACGAGTACCGCGACGCTCGCGGCGACACCGTCTACCACTTCGACTTCTACCGCCTCCGCGACGCGGCCGAGGCCTTGGAGATAGGCGCGGAAGACTACTTCTACTCCGGTGCGCTCTGCCTCATCGAATGGCCAGAGCGCGTAGCTGCAATTATCCCCGACGATGCCGTCCCGGTGCGCATAGAGACCAGCGACGACGGCTCACGCACAATCACGCTCCCCTCATGAACAGGATAGAACTGCCACAGGTGCAGTCCACCAACACATGGCTGTCACAGCACGCCGAGGGGCTGCCCTCGCTGACCGTGGTGACAACGCCCTGCCAGGGCGCAGGGCGAGGACAACGCGGCAACTCCTGGGAATCGGAGGACGGCAAGAACCTCAACTTCAGCATGCTGTGGCTGCCCGGAGGCTTCCCCGCACAGTGCCAGTTTGCCGTCAGCGAGGCCGTCGCACTCGCCGTAGCAGACACCCTCGAGGAGTGCGGCATCTACGCCCGCGTCAAATGGCCCAACGACATCTACGCCGGCGACCGCAAGATAAGCGGAATACTGATAGAACACTCCGTCACCGGGCGCGACATCACCCAGACCGTCATCGGCGTGGGGCTGAACGTCAACCAGCTCCGCTTCATCTCCGACGCGCCCAACCCCGTCTCAATGGCAATGCTGACAGGCCGCGAGCATTCCGTAGACGACGTGTGCAAGACGCTCGCAGCACACATCGAGCGGCGGCTGCAAAGCACCGCCGACCCAGCCTCTCGGCAGGCACTTCACGCCCGGTACATGGAGCGGCTCTGGCGCGGCGACGGGAGGATGTACCAGTTCGCAACACCCGACGGAAGCCGCTTCAGCGCAGCCATTGCCGGAGTGGCGAGCGACGGCATGCTCACGCTCATGGGCCAGAGCGGGGCGATGCGCACATACGCATTCAAGGAAGTGTCGTTCATCCTCTGACCCCCATACGCAGCCGCGACAGCACAACAGCCGTCGCGGCTGTTTCGTTCCGTTTCGTTCCGTTTCGCTTCGTCCCGACCGTTCCAGCCGTTCCAGCCGTTCCAGCCGTTCCAGCCGTTCCAGCCGTTTCGCCGTCCCCAAGGTGGAACGAAACGGAACGCCCGAACACGCGCATAACGCCCCCGACAGCAGCCGAATTGTTAAATCGCGGTTTTCACCAAAAAATTTCTCCCTAACTTTGCACCGTCAAACGTGAGGACACGGCGGCACG
>CAKUKR010000015.1 GCA_934663645.1 uncultured Muribaculaceae bacterium
ATCCCTAAAATCTCAAGTGTCGAATTAGAATCCGAAAATAAGTGGGATTGCCGCCAATGACCAAGTCCTTGTCATCATCGCCTTTCCGAAATCTCAAAATCTCAATACTCCAAGGAACAAACAAAACAACGAATATATGAAAACAACATTACACACCGAATGGACTGTAGCCGATGTCTGCAAAGGGTTCGTCTACAACGAGCTGGAGGGCAAGGGGCTGTTCGGCCTCGACGGACGGCTCACCATACAGCCGGAATACCAACGCCACTACATATACAATGACGGCAAACGCGATGTGGCCGTAATCCGCTCTATCCTTAGCGGCTATCCCATAGGGCTGATATACTTCAACCGCACCACGGACGGACGTTTCGAGGTTTTGGACGGACAGCAACGCATAACGTCCGTGGGGCGTTTCCTTACCGGCAAGTTTGCCATAACAGATGATGCCGACAATGTGCAGTATTTCTCGGGGCTTCCCGACGAGACGCAGCAACGCATACTGCGAACGCCGCTGCTGATATACGAATGTGAGGGGGAGGAGCATGAAATCAAGGAGTGGTTCAAGACTATCAACATAGCCGGAGTGCCTCTGAAACCGCAGGAGCTGCTCAACGCTATCTACTCGGGAACGTTTGTGACAGCTGCCAAGAAAGTGTTCAGCAACTCAGCCAACGCCAATGTGCAGAAATGGAGCAGCTACATTCGCGGCGACGTGAAGCGGCAAGACATACTCGCCGTGGCATTGCAGTGGGTGAGCGACCACCTCGGCATGACGGTTGACGCATACATGAGCCTCCACCGCCGTGACAGCGGCATAGCAGAACTCGAGGGGTATTTCAACTCTGTCATCGACTGGATTTCGGCGACATTCCCGATGGTTGAGCGCGAGATGTGCGGCTTGGAGTGGGGCCGCCTGTATGAGGAGTACCACGAGCATCCGTTCAGCGTCGAGGCGTTGGGCGAGCGCATCTCGTCACTGCTGGCAGACGAGTATGTGCGCAACCGACGCGGCATATTTGAGTTCGCGCTTTCCGAAGCAGTCGGCAACCCGCAATACCAGCTCCTCGACATACGCTTTTTCGAGCCGTCGGTCATCAAAGCGGCATACGCCCGGCAGACCGCCGAGGCAAAGGCCAACGGCACGTCCAACTGCCCGCTTTGCGCCATAGGACACGAAGCGACAGCGCACAAGATATGGAAGCCGTCGGAAATGGACGCAGACCATGTAACTGCTTGGAGCAAAGGGGGCACGACGACTGCGGACAACTGCCAAATGCTGTGCCGCCACCACAACCGGGCGAAGGGCAACCGCTGACAACGGCGGAAAAATGCGTATCTTGCACGGCACAACAAACACCTCAAGATATGCAGAAAGAAATTACATTCGGCGAAATCGCCGAGCAGTGGAAACAGAGCAAGCGCGAGGTAGTGAAGCACACCACCCTATGCGCATATATGCTGATACTCAAGACACACCTGCTGCCCCGATTCGGCAGTGCAACGTCTATCGGCGAGACAGATGTGCAGCAGTTCATATTTGACAAACTGCGCTCGGGGCTGTCTCGCAGCACCGTCCATGACATGGTGGCGGTGCTGAAAGCCGTGATGAAATACGGCGCACGCCACCGGCTCATCCACTCTGCCGACTGGGAACTGGTGTACCCTACCGACACCCCTGTCCGCCGCCTGCCCGTGCTGTCGCTCGCAGACCACCGGAAACTGCTCAACGCCATAACCGCCGCCCCATCGGGACATAACATAGGCGTGCTGCTCGCCCTGTGCGCCGGATTGAGAATCGGCGAGGTATGCGCGTTGCGGTGGAAGGACATAGACCTGTCGCGCCGCATCATCACCGTCGGCGGCACGCTGTGCCGAGTGTACAACTGCGACAAGCGGGCTTCCGAAATATTCATGTCAACGCCCAAGACCCGGAACTCGCACCGCGAAATACCGATACCCTCTGTGCTGTATGACGCATTGTGCCGTGTCAAGCGGTCACAGCGGCAACCGGTATATGTGGTCGGTAACGGCGAAACGGCGAAAGAGCCGCGCACCTACCGCGAGACATTCCGTCAGATGCTCCGCCGCCTCGGCATCCCGAACATCGTGTTTCACGGACTGCGCCACACCTTTGCCACACGATGCATCGAGAGCGGCTGCGACTACAAGACTGTAAGCGCATTGCTCGGCCATTCCAACGTCGCCACAACGCTCAACCTGTATGTACACCCTGGCATGGAGCAGAAAAAGCGTTGCATGGACCGGCTCTCACGTTTCATACGCACTACACAGCGGCAATGAGGACAAACCGCAGGGCTGATATATCGTTTTACGATAAAATATAGCCGCCATATAAAAAAATCTTGCCGAAATTTGGTGATTCCATTTTTTGTCACTAACTTTGCAGCGCGATCAGGAAATGAGCATCCGTTTTTCGCCAGACCGCGTGACAATCAACATCGATAATACACATCCAAAGGACGAATGATATGAAAAAACTATTTGCAACCGCATTATGTGCATTATCCGTTTTGTGCGGATATTCGCAACAGACAACGGGCGGCATCGACTATACCAACTTGGACCAGTCCGTGCGCCCTGGTGATGACTTCTTCAAATACGCGACGGGCAACTGGGTGAAAAACCATCCACAGCCCCCGATTTACCCGATGTGGGGTTCTTTCGCCAAGCTGGCTGACGACAATACCAACGCCGTGGCATCGATGGTGCAGGACATCGCTCGCGAGAAACATGCGGCGGGCAGCATCGAGCAGAAGATCGGCGACCTCTATAACCTCTCCATGGACAGCGTGCGCCGCAACCGCGAGGGTGCAGCTCCCGCCCTTGCGGAAGTGCGCAAGGTTCAGGCCATCAACGACCGCGCAGAGCTGATACGCTATATGGCTCACTGGCACGACGACCTGCTCTGGGGCATCGGCATCTCTGCCGACGAGAAGGATGCCTCGCGCAATGTCGTGGGCATCGGTCAGGGAGGCCTCTCGATGGGCAACCGCGACTACTACACGGCTACTGACTCCGCCACTGTCAAGGTGCGCGAAGCTGCCAAGCAGCATTGCGTCAACCTGTTCATGCTGTGCGGATATTCCGAGAGCGACGCCCGCGCCCGCATGAACACGCTGTGGGACATGGAGTCGCGCATGGCACAGGCATGGTACTCGCGTGAGCAGCTGCGTGACCCGGAGGCAAACTACCACAAGATGACCGTAGCCGAACTCACCAAGCTGTGCGGCGGTTTTGACTGGGCAGGCTACCTGCGCGACTACGGCTATGACCAGACCACGGAGGTGGTGCTGGGGCAGCCTGAGCCTATAGTCCTCGCATGCAAGATGCTCACAGAGGAGCCGCTCGAAAACCTGAAGCTGATGTACGAATGGCAAATCATATCGGGGGCGTCATCCTATCTGTCAGACGATTTCATCAACGAGAACTTCGCGTTCAACCAGCAGCTGACAGGCGTGGCACAGATGCCGGAACGCTGGCGGCGTTCCGTAGACCTGGTGAGCGGCATGCTCGGCGACGCCGTAGGACAGATGTTTGCGGAGCGTTATTTCTCGCCCGAATCCAAGGAGCGTATGCTCGAGATGATACACAACCTGCAGACAGTGCTCGGCCGCCGCATCATGGCGCAGGATTGGATGAGCGACGAGACCAAGAAGGTCGCCCTCGAAAAGCTGAACGCCTATTATGTCAAGGTGGGATATCCAGACAAGTGGGACGACCTCTCGGCACTGGTCATAGACCCCGCCAAGTCGCTGTACGAGAATGTCATAGCCGCAAGCCGCTTCTACTGGCAGCTGAACAAGGAGAAGAAGTACAACAAGCCTGTTGACAAGACGGAATGGCTCATGCAGCCGCAGATGGTCAACGCCTATTACCTGCCGACTACGAATGAAATCTGCTTCCCTGCCGGCATACTCCAGCCGCCGTTCTTCAACCCCAACGCCGATGATGCAGCCAACTACGGCGCAATCGGCGTGGTGATAGCCCACGAGATGACGCACGGATTTGACGACCAGGGCCGCCAGTATGACAAGGAGGGCAACCTGCGTCAATGGTGGTCTGACGCTGACGTCGAGGCGTTCAAGCGTCCGGCACAGCAGATGGTGGACTATTTCAACACGCTGTGGGTCATCCCTGGCGAGCTGCGCAGCAACGGCAGCCTGTGCCTGGGCGAAAACATCGCCGACCACGGCGGTCTGAACATCGCCTACGAGGCTCTGCAGCTGGCGCAGGAGCAACACGGCAAGCTCCCCACTGAGAACGGCTTCACTCCCGAGCAGCGTTTCTTCCTCTCGTTTGCCAACGTGTGGGCAAGCACAACCTCGCCGCAGATGCTGCAGTACCTGACAATGAACGACGTGCACTCGGCAGACCACCTGCGCGTCAACGGCGGTGTGGCACAGTGCAGCTACTGGTATGACGCTTTCGGCATCAAGCCCGGCGACAAGCTGTACGTAGCCCCGGAAGACCGGGTGAAAATCTGGTGACAATGACAAGAGTTTCTATATACTGAATTGAGTTTCAACCTGACGAGGCCCGGAGGGGCATCCTGAAGGCTATGCCCCTCCGGGCCTCCATTTAACCAATAAAACTATGAGCGACAATTCCATACACGATTTCGACGTAAACATAATATGCGAATACTTCTCCACCGTAGACCGTCAAGGGCCGGGCAGCGAAAAAGCAACCCTGAGAGCAGCGTCGTTCCTGCAAAAACTGCCTCACGGCGCAGCCATCGCCGACCTCGGATGCGGCACAGGAGGACAGACGCTGACACTTGCAGGGTGTTTTCCCGACGCACGTATAAAGGCTCTCGACCTGTTTCCGAAGTTCATAGACATATTGCGCGGCAGATGCAAGGCATGCGGCAATGTCGAGGGCGTGGTCGGCTCGATGGACGACCTTCAGTTTGAGAAACAGAGCCTTGATGCCATCTGGTGCGAGGGCGCAGTGTACAACATCGGTTTCCGCCGCGCCTTGGACTACTGGCGGGACTACCTCAAGGACGGAGGCTACATAGCCATGACCGACGCATCGTGGCTGACAGCTGAGCGACCCGCAGAGATAGAGGCGTTCTGGAAAGATGCCTATCCGGGCATACAGAGCGTAGCTGGCAACATATCAGACATTGTAAATGCGGGATATGCACCCGAAGCCGCGTTCGTACTTGGCGACGAGTGCTGGACAGACAATTTCTATGAGCCGCAGCGCGAGGCGCAGCGCAAGTTCCTGGCACAATACCCGGACAATGCCACAGCCGAAATGCTGGTGTGCAACCAACGCCGAGAGGCGGAGATGTACTCCCGATACTCCAGGTACTACGGCTATGTGTTCTACATCTGCCGCAAGCCAGATGCGCATCCAGGCGCGTAAAAAAACTAAAACAGCAAGAGGGCGGGTTGTGGTTGCACTGTGACAGTGCAACCCAACCTGCCTAACGCCGCAGGGTACACATGGCTTGCAAAGTGTACGGCAGTCGGCGCAAAACGCATAATTAACCGATTTGCCGCGAATGATTATTAACACTATATAACTACAAAAGCGGCTTGTGAAGAGGCCGATTTGGTCGGTTGTTTGCCGATAAATGAGTAATTTTGTGGGTGCTGTTAGGGGACAGCGAGTTGTCGTCAGAAGACAACACACTGTAACACAACAACATGACTCTATTTGCTAACTAATATATTACCTCTTACTAATTTATCAAGAACATGAGTTCAGGTTACAAGTATCTCATTGCTGCGGCTGCGATGTCTGCCATGACATTACAGCTGTCGGCAACCTCGCCGGTGCGCACACAGTCGCCGGTGAGAACCATGTCTACGGTAGGGAGGACAGCCCAGCCGCAGCCTGCGCACACGATACCGCAGCTGCCGCAACTGTCGTCCTACCTGACAGGCACCGGAATATCCGGTGTGGAATACGCCTCGCCCTACGATGCATTGCGCCGCGCCTCTGCCGAAGGGGCAACGCTGCAAGGCTTCCTCAAGGCGAGCAACGTCGTCGACTACCCCACTGGCTGGTATGACATCAACACAAACGGCACAGTCACCTTGCTGCACGGCAAGACAGGCATGATGGGTTCTGCCGGATTCGTGCGTGACGGCAAAATATGCCAGTGGTCTGCCATCACCCAGATGGGCTATTGGTGGTATTATTACACCGAGTACGACCTCAACACCTGCGATATGGTCTACGAGGTGGAGCTTATGGCCTCCGACATGCGCAACCATGTCATCAACTGCGCATACGACCCCGAAACAGACAAGGTGTACATGCAGTCATACAACGCCAACGGCACGAGTATGGCCTGGTCGTCATTTGACCCCGAAACCCGCGAGCGCGAGTACCTCAACAACAACCTCAGCTGGGACGACACCCGCGCCGTGGCACTCGGCTATGACTACCGCGACAAGAATTTCTACGGCGTAGGCGAGAACGGCTGGTTCATGAGAATAGACCGCGAGAGCGGCCGCGCCACGAAGGTCAAGGAACTGCCGGTGTCGGTAGCCACATATTCACAGTCTATGGTCTACAGCCCTGTTGACCACGGCCTGATATGGGCAGCAATGCTCCAAGACAACACGACAGGCTTCTACCTGCTCGACAACGAGGGTAACCTCACACTCCGTGGCAATATGCCGGCACAGAACCAGTTCACGATGCTTTACTGCCCCGACAAGGACTATTCGGACGACCTGCCCGGCATTCCCAATGACCTCGCAGCGACATTCGAGGGCCACAGCCTGAGCGGCAATGTCAGCGTGGCTATGCCAGCGGCTACATTCGGAGGCGAGGCCATCCCGGCCTCCAAGCAGCTCTGCATCGAGCTGTCCATAGACGGCAACACAGTCGCCACCCTCACCGGCACGCCCGGCCAGACCGTAAGCACGACTGTCACGACCACACAGGGGCTGCATGAGCTCTCTGCCGTATGCCGATACAAAGACGCCACCGAAACCGGCCCGGCACGCACGGCTGAGTTCTACAGCGGCTATGACACGCCGCTCGCCCCGGCCAATGTGCGCATCGACGGCAACACCGTCAAGTGGGACACCCCGGCCGGCAGTGTACACGGCGGATACCTCGACATGGCAGACATGACTTACAATGTCTACCTGAGCGACATCAAGGTCAACACTACCCCCGTCAAGGGCAATTCCATCACATTCACTGCTCCCACTTCGCTCGGCATCTATGTGCCGCGAGTAGAGGCCATGTCACAGGGACTGGTCTCTGACAAGGGCGAGGGACAAGGCAAGAAGTACGGCGAAGTGTATGACGTGCCCTTCGGATTTGTGCCGACTAAAGAGGAGTTTGACATGTTCACAATCGTCGATGCCAACAAAGACGGCCAGACATGGTGCTACTTCGAAGGCAAGAACCGCGTGTACTGCTTCGGGCAGAGCCACACTACGGACGACTGGCTGTTCATGCCCATGGCAAACTTCACCGACACCGAGCATCTCTACCGCGTGTCTGTAGAGGCTTTCGCCCTGTTGGAAAACTGCCCCGAATCATTCGAGATATGGCTGTGCACAGACCGCACTATTGACTCCAAGGTGCAGAAAGTGCTTGACGTGGACAACTTCACGAAAGACAAGTTCACTCTCGTGACAAACAAGTTCATGGTCGAAAACCCCGGCCAGTACTATATCGGCATCCATGCAGACTCCAACGGCGGATACATGCTCAACCTCCAGAACCTGAAGTTCGAGCTTTCGACAGACACCCGCCATGCCCCCGCAGATTGCAAAGGCGTTAAAGTGACTGCCGGAGACAAGGGTGCCCTCAACGCTGTCGTATCATTCTACGCTCCCACCAAGAGCCTCGGCGGCGACGCACTTGACAAGTCCAAGGAAATCACCATTCACGCATCCACAACAGCTGGCGAGGCAACAACCAAGGTGCTGCCCGGAGCTGCCGGCACAATCACAGTGCCCACCGTACAGGGCTGGAATGTCGTGACACTCACTCCCGAGAACGAGGGAGGCTTCGGCATCGACAAGGTATACGACGTATTCACCGGACAGGAACGCCCGGCAGCAGTGACCAACTTCAAGTCACAGGTGTCTGACGACGCCCTTTCGCTCACATTGTCATGGGACGCCCCCACCGAGGGAGAAAGCGGCGGCTATGTCAACCCTGACGAAGTGGAATATGAAATATATCTCGTAGTAGACGAGGGTTACTCAAAGATTGCCGAAGTCGGCAAGAAACATTCCTACACGTATACTGTCGAGCCAGGCGCACAGCAGCTCGTGCAGCTGGCCGTAGCTCCGCGCAACGTTGCCGGAACTGCAGCAACGTCCAACTTCAAGGGCAAAGCTGAAATCCTCGGCACGCCGCTGGCAATGCCCGTGACCGAGACATTCACTTGGGGCGTTCCCTCTCACCTCCCCCTCGTGGTGAACAAGCCGTCTGCAATGCACACCGCTGAGTGGAATCTCGGCGACCCGACCTCATTGTCATACGCCGCGCTGACACAGGACTACGGCGCAATGCTCTGCACCCCGCAGACTACAGGCATCAGCCTCGGCCGCGTCACCATTCCCCGTGTCAACACTCAGGGCTACTCACACGCCGTGTGGCGCATGAACCTGTTCCACTCCCCGCAGAGCGGTACCTGCCGCATCCTGGGTCGCGCTCCTGGAATGACTGAATACGTACAGGTATGCCAGGTTGACGCTTCCAAGGGCGCAACCGGATATGTGGACGAGATATTCTCGCTCCCGGCTTCGCTCCAGAACCAGCCGTGGGTGCTGTTTGCAATCGAGATGGAATTTGACGTGACTTCCACAGACGCATACGTCATACTCGACTCCTACCAGGTAATGGACATGCCGGACAACGACCTTATGCTCGGCAACGGCGAAGCCCCCACCAACGTGAAGGCCGGCGACACTGCACACTATTCGATACTCGCTTACAACAACGGCAAGAACACCCAGGCCGGCGACGTGAAGTGGGAAGTGCTTGACGGCGACAACGTGATATCAAGCAAGGAGGATGTCATCTCCCCGCTCGAACCCGAGGAGAGCGAGACTCTCACATTTGACTTCACGCCAGGCACAGAATACACCGGCAAGACGCTGACCGTGCGCTGCACCCTCACCGCCGAACCCGACGATGCGCTCGTCAACAACGTGGCATCAACACCACTCTATGTGCGCAGAGGCTCTGAAATCTACGTGGACGACCTCACCGGCACTGTCAACGGACAGGGTCAGGCAGAACTCTCCTGGAGCCCCGTACCCGAATCCCCCTTCGCAGAGGAAGACTTCGAAACCGCTGAACACGGCGACTACTCCGCTACCATCGACGGCTGGCGCAACGT
Organism: uncultured Muribaculaceae bacterium; assembly: GCA_934663645.1. Taxonomy (GTDB): domain Bacteria; phylum Bacteroidota; class Bacteroidia; order Bacteroidales; family Muribaculaceae; genus Lepagella. The sequence goes on from CAKUKR010000015.1 coordinate 9,359, forward strand.
GGACGTGGACGGCAAGCAGAACTGCGGCATCCGCGGCGTTGAGCTGCCCGGCGCAGCCGAGCCCAAGGCTTGGCAGGTCGTTGAACCCGCACAGACAGGCCTGAGCGCAATCATACCCAACAGCGGCTCCAAGATGCTGCTCGCTATCTGCCCCAACGACCAGTCTCCGGCTGACGACTGGCTGATTTCTCCCGAGGTCAAGGGCGGCACGATGATGCAGTTCGCAATGAACATACTCACCACCGACTACACCGAGACCATCGAGGTGCTCGCCTCCTCAACAGGCAACAACCCCGAAGACTTCACACTCGTACAGCGCTTCGACAAGAACACGCTCGGCTGGGAAATCTTCAGCTGCCGCCTCCCCGAGGACGCACGCTACTTCGCTATTCGCTACTGCAGCGTTGACCAGTTTGCCGCCATGATCGACGACATCGCATACTTCGAGAATGTTGACATCGACTGCACATACTCCTATGATGTCCTTAAGGACGGCGTCAAGATAGCCAACGTGACAACACCCGGATACACCGACCCCGAAGTCCTCACAGGCAAGCACACTTACTCCGTGCTGACATACCTCAACGGCGAAGCCCGCGGCCTCTCCAACCCCGTAATCCTCGAGGAGAGCGGCGTGGACGGCATCGGCGCTGACAACGCCTCTGTATTCGGAGTCGCAGGCGGTGTACGCATCGCTGGTTGCGACGGCTTGGCATACCGCATTGTCACTATAGACGGCCGCGTCGCCGCTGACGGCACTTGCTCTTCAGCTGACGTATTCGTACCGCTCGCTCCTGGCATCTACGTAGTTTCTGCCGGCAAGACAGTTGCAAAGGTAATAGCCAAGTGACAACTAACCAACTGATATAGACACTACTCAACCCTGAAAAATGGAGACGGCAGGCTCATATTCCCTGAATTGGCAATATGGGGCTGCCGTTGCCCTTTCGTTTCGGGGCGTTCCGACAATCAACATCAACAACCAAATCACACAATCATGAAACTAAACAGACTCACAGCAGCTGCATTGCTCGCAGCAGGCCTGGCTGTATCGCCCTCCGCTCATGCCGTCGAAGTGTACGGCTCGCTCGGCAGTTCCGACAACTATAAGCTGGGTATAGTCAAATTCCAAACCGACGGAGAGGGAGCATACGAGCTCGTATACGAGTACTCTGGCATGGAATGCAAAAACGGCAGCGTGTTTGCGGACAACATGTTCGCCTTCTCCGCATACGACCTGTCCTCATCTTACATTAAGCCAGAGCTGAAACGCTACAGCCACGACGGCTCGTTCGCCAACTGGGACAGCATGGAATATTGCACACGTCTCGACTGGACCGACGCTTCAACCGCCCTGGCGTACAATCCATTCTCCGGCAACGTAGTCGGATGCTTCTACAACGCTGACAAGACATCCTTCTACTTCGGCACCCTCAACACTGAAACCGGCAAGAGCACCCGCATCGGCGACTTGGCCGCCAAGCTTGTCTCCATGGCATACGCCGACGGAACGCTTTATGCCATTGACGGCTCAGGCGCGCTATACACAGTGGCCGCCGACGGTGCCCTCACCAAGGTGGGAGACACCGGCGTGACTGTCACAGACCGCTACGCCAGCGGCATGACTTACGACAAGACCTCTGGCAAGTTCCTTTGGGCTGCAAAGGTCAACACTTACAGCGCAGCCAAACTCTACACCATAGACCCTGCCACAGCGGCTGCTACAGAGGTGTTCACATTCGAGCATACCGCCCTCATCAGCGCGCTGACTATCGCTGAGACAGTAGCTGACACCGCGCCTCAGGCTGCGACCGACCTCGTCATTGAAGCGGCTGACGCCACTCCATTCACAAACAACATGAAAATCAGATTCACCGTCGCTGACAAGACCGTTGCAGGCGCAACCATCTCCGCCGGCGTGACATACGAGATTTACGTGGACGGTGTCAAGGCTGCTTCTGCCATGACCGCCCCTGGCACCGCCATTGAATATCCCGTTACCCTCGCCAACGGCAACCATGTCGTTTCCGTACGCTTCAGCACCGCCAAGGGCGGCGCAAGCGCGATTGCCCGCGTGTCCAAGTTTGTCGGCAAAGACCGTCCGGGGGCTGTCACAAATGTAGCATTGTCCCACGAAGGCGGCAACATCACCCTGACCTGGGACGCACCCGCTACAGGCGCGACCGGTGGCGAGTTTGACGCTTCACAGCTCAAGTACAAGGTAGTGCGCATGCCCGGCAACGTGGAGTTCGAGACTACGTCAACATCATTCAGCGAGGTCATCGAAGGCTCTTCGCTTCAGTCTATCTACTATGAGATCACACCGGTATGCGGCGACATGAGCGGCGACATGACAGCTTCACAGTCAATTGTTATAGGTGACGGCTATACCACCCCCTATACCCAGAATTTCGACGACGTTGAATCATTGGACGACATATTCTTCACCGTAATAGACTCAAACAACGACCGCAGCACATGGGCTGTTAATTCCGGATTTTCCGGCACCGCCGCCCGCTACATGTACAACATGTCAAATGCAGCCGACGACTGGATGCTGATGGCTCCCATGATACTGCGTCCGGGCCATACATACAAGCTGTCGTTCAGCGCAGCTGCCGGCAATTACGGCTCCGGTGAAATACTGACAGTCGCAATGGGCACTGAGGCTTCCGCAGAGGCCATGACAAAAGTTATCATGGAAGAGACCACCATCGAGAAGGGCAAAACCGAAGCCAAGGAACTCACATTCACAGTTCCGGCATACGGCATCTACTACATCGGTTTCCACGTGACATCTGTTGCCAACAGCCACTACCTCGACATTGACAGCATCGTCCTGGGCGACAGCGAGGGCAAGGATGCCCCGACAGCCGTTCCCGCAGCCGTGACCAACCTCGCCGCAGCCCCCACTGATGACAACAGCATCTGCATATCATTCAACGTGCCTGCTGCTGACGTCAACGGCAACACTCCGGTCGACCTGGACAAGATCGAACTCTTCCGCGACGGCACACTGATCACATCCTGGGACGTGAACGCAATCGCAGATGCGACCACAGGCGTACTCAACTTCTATGACGAGAACGCTGCTGTCGCCTCATACGACTACACCTATTCCGTCATCGCCACCAACGCAGTCGGCGCTTCAGAAGCTGCAACAGTCAACATCAAGAACACTGGCTCGGGCGTTGACAACGCAACTGCCGAGGGCATGCGCGTAGCTGCCGGCAACGGCTACGTGGCTGTAAACGCCGCTGACGGCACTGCTGTTGCAGTCTACGACCTCGCAGGCCGCTGCGTATACAACGCTGCCGTAACTGACGGCACAGCTGTGGCTCGCCTCGCCGCAGGCATCTATGTCGTGACCGTAAACGGAGAAACTGTGAAGGTTGTCGTAAGATAATCCTATTACTATCCTATAATGTCACTGTTGACGCGGGGAGGCTCTACGGCTTCCCCGCGTCTTTAACTGCAAGCATATATACCCCAACATGGCACATTTATCCGATTATTTGGCCGCCAAAGCACGTTCAGTTCATTTTTATGGCGCATTTCAAGCCGAAGTATTGGAATAATTGCCTAACTTTGCAAAGTATCCAAGCATTCTTGGTCTATACTTAACTCTAAAGAACAACCGTATGAATAAAAAATCACTGCTTCTCCCGGCTATGGCCGTGCTGGCAATGACAGCTTGGGCTGACAACCCCGCGCTGCTCATTCACTCCAGCAACGGGTACACACCCGTGCCATTGGCGGAGATCACGAAGATGAAGCCCGACAGTGACGGACTGAAAATAGTCACCGCCAGCGGCGAACAGACCTTCGACTACGGCAATATCGTCAACCTCACCTTCGACCTCGAAGGCAAATGGGTGGGCATAATGGAAGTCGAGGGAGCGGAGACTGAAGTCTCACTTTCTTGGAACGGACGCACCTCCACGGCTACAGTCACTGGACTCGCCGCCGGCACACAGGTAAACGTCTATGACACCGCCGGCAGAAATGCCGCTGCGCTCCTCCTCCCCGAGGACGGCACCATCGACCTCTCCGGACTCAACTCCGGCATCTACATCATCAACATCCACAACAAATCATTCAAAATAGCAAAACGATGAAGAAATTATACCTGCCCCTTCTGGGCGCGTGCCTCGCACTGGGCGTGTCGGCACAAACTACCGAGATAACCAAAATGAAGGTCAACCTCAAGAACGGCACCAACGTGACCTACCAGCTCGGTGAAATCGAGGACATAACATTCGAAGGCGAGGAAATCCCCGTACCCCCGCAGGCTGACCCCAAAGTAGGCGACTACTTCTACTCCGACGGCACATGGAGCGACGGCGGCCTGGTGAGCATCAACGCCGACGGCACTGACCCCGTATGGTCTGCAACAAAGCCCGCCCCTATCGCCGGCAAGACCGTTATCGGCATCGTATTCACAACAGACCAGTCCCGCATGGCTGCTTCTGACATCGCCGACGGCTACACCCACGGCTATGTCATCGCCTGCAAGAACATCTGCGACCCGGCAAATGCTTTCCCGGAAACAGTATACTATGCCCGTCTGGAAGAAACAGAGACACTCCGTGGCGCAAAGCTCGCCTCAACATGGTACGGCAACATAGCCGGCCGCGAGAACACACAGGCTATGCTCGCCGAATACCCCAATGACGCTGCCGACAAAGTCCCCATGTTCTACTACGGCTCTACCGAATTCAAGGTGGCTGCCCCCGCCAACACCAGCGGCTGGTTCATCCCCTCAACAGGACAGATGTGGGACTGCATCGCAAACCTCTGCGGCGGCGAAGTGGCTGCTAAAATGAAGACATGGCAGACATACTCGTACGATGCCACATACTATTGCTCAGAGAAAGTGTCTTACGACGTGCTCGCCAAGTTCATGGAAGCCTTCTCGCTCGTCCCCGATGCCGACAAGGAGAGCATGAGCCTCGACAAAGACAACTCCCAGGGACACTTTGTGTCGCTGCGCACCTCCACTCCCTATGAGACGGACTCTTCATGCATCTTCAACATCGGCACAGATGGCCTGATCGAAGGCATGGCTGCATGGCTCAACGAGGACTGCCACGCACGCCCCATCCTCGCCTTCTGACAACACGCCAACACACAGATACAAAGAGAGATGCACCCTCCCGTGCATCTCTCTTTTATTGCCCGGCCCATACCCTCTTGCATAGTGTTGTGATTGCGCCGTGTACATCACCAGACAGAGGCACTGCAACTTTGCACTTGGAGGAAGTAAACTTTTTTGTTAACTTTGTACCGTAATACAAAAGACCCAATGGCAAACAGGACAATAAAATTCTACAAGCACCATTTCAACCAATTCTTTGCAGAACAAACGCCACAAGTACGAAAGAAGATTGCCCAGACACTCGTTTGGATACAGGAGGTTGATCGATTGCCAGTCTATTTATTCCAGAATATTGAAGGGGTAAATGGTCTGTTCGAGATTCGAATAGAATTTGGAGGCAATATCTTCAGGATATTTTGTTGTTTCGACAAAGGCAATCTTGTGGTGTTGTTCAATGCTTTTCAAAAGAAAACGCAAAAGACTCCACGCAGAGAAATTGAAAAAGCCAGAAAACTGATGACTGAATATTTTAACGAGAATGATGATGAAAACGACCAAAAATGAGCGACTGATGTCATGCAACACTCTTGATGAACTGCTTGATGTGGAATATGGGGCAAAAGGCACTTCGGAGCGTGATCAGTTTGATGACGAGACCCGGGTCTTCTGCCTTGCCGAAACACTGAAAGAGGAACGCCGCCGTGCCGGCTTGACACAGGAACAACTCGCCGAAAAAATCGGCACAAAGAAGTCTTACATCTCACGTATTGAGAATGGCAAGTCTGACGTGCAACTGAGTACCCTTTTCCGCATTTTCGAGGGTCTCGGACGCCACGTTAATTTGACGATAGTATAGTACTCGTCACACAAACACTCTTAAACAAAGTCCGGGCAGACGCACGCTGTGTGCAGTCTGCCCGGATTGTGTTATCGGTATATGGGTGGGTTATTTCGCGAACTTGGCTGTCTTCACGCCGTTGCCGTTGTCGATGCGCACTGCATAGATGCCGGCGGGGAGGTTGGCAGTGTCGAGAGCGTCAGTGTAGGCTGATGCCACAGCCACCCCAGCCATGTTGTAGACCGTTATCATCGCGGGAGCGTCGAGAGTGATGACGCCGCCGTCGATTGTGCAGTTACTGTCGCTGTTGATGCTCTCAACGCCAGTGGTGCGGAACGGCGAGTAAATCACCTTGCCGTATGCGCTGCTGTAGTTGTTGTCGAAAATGGTTGCTGCCACTTCCTCCTCGGTAGTTGCGTTGTTCCATACGTTGCCCTGTGCGTAAGCGTCGGCGCCAGTGTTATAGTTGCAGAAGTCGCAAGCCACGTATGCGCCGTTGTCCTCATGGCCGTTGCCGATGAAGATGTTCATGCCCGGGTTGTAGTCATCGCCAGTAGCGGAAAGGTTGCCAAAGTTAACCGTGGTAGCGCCCATAGCGATGGGTCCCCACTTGTTGCCCTGGAATGTGTTGCCTGTTGCATATACAGTCTGCGGCAGAGTCGTCATAGAGTACATTGTCACTGCGATGCCGCCGTTCACGTCAGAGTCGGCGTTGTTGTCCTTGACGAAGTTGTTGACGAGTCGCACGTCCATGCCGCCTACCAGGTTGATGCCCCAAGAACAGTTCTCGACCTTGTTGCCCTCTATGAGCACCTTGTTGGCTCCGGGTGTGTTGAGCATATTGGAAACGCCGATGCCGCCCGGCTTCTCGAGGCGTGCTCCGTTGAGCGTGTTGTTGCGTATGACAACCTCATCAGTTGCAGAAGCCGTTACGTTGATATAGGGGCAGAGCTTGTCGAGGGTCGAGCAGTTGGTCATCGTGTTGTTCTCGATGAGCAGACCCACGCCGAGGTTGGCTGGAGTGTTGACAGCACCCGGTTCACAGTCAGTGAACGTGCAGTTTGTCACCTGCGAGCCAGTGCTGTGGCCTGAAAGGACGATAACGCCGTAGTTGCTGCGATTGCCGTTGATGTTGCGGAAATTGCAGTTGTCCACTATCAGCGCGTCGTCGCCCTGATAGAAGAAATTGCCGCCTCCGGTCACGTCGAGGTTGCGCATCTCGGTCTTGCCCTTCAGTGTGAAGCCCACAGGCTTGGCCTCGCCGTCCACGGTGATAGTGGCGCGGTTCTCGGGGTTGAAGATGGCTTCGCCCGTTACGGTCACGAGTACGCCGTCGGCGAGCTTGACGATGTCGCCGCTTTCGATTTTCAGCTTGTCCGTGCCTTCGATGGTCAGGTCTGTCGCCACGTTGTAGGTCTTGTCTGCGACCTTGGTCACGCCAGAGCCTTCGATTCCGCTGAGCGACGCGAAAGTGTAGGTAGTGCCGTTGCCGGAAGTGGTGTACCCGCCCTCGGCAAACGCGATTGCAGCCTGAAGAAGGACTGCTGACAAAATGTAAACTTTCTTCATGTGGAATGATTTATAGGGTTTGTATTACCGCTTACAATATGCCAAAAACAACGACATATCGCGGTTTCTCGATGCAAATATAACAAATCAAATCCACACCGCCAACAAATCCCCCGGGAAAATCGCCAATTGCACTCGGCACGCCGCAAATGCGGGGACGCACGCTAGGTGCGACCAAGATGCGGAATATGCCGGCAAAACAGGGACACGGCACGCCGTGTCCGAAGAGCAGCATACTCAATTATTTGATTAGCAGCAACATGATTTCAGGCACAATGTGCCGTGCCAGAAACTTGCTGTGCAAACCACACGTCAGCAGACTGACAACAATGTTAATGTCAGAGGGGCTTTTCGTAGGCGAGGCGGTCGCCCCAGGCGAAGGCGCACAGGCCGCGCGGCTCGTAGCCGCAGCGCGTCAGCAGCCGTTGCATGACGGCATTCGCCGCGCCAGTGTCTGCACGCACTGTCCGTATGCCCCGGTCACGGTATTCATTCTCCATCAGCGCGAACAGTTCCTCTCCCCTCCCCTTGCCGCGCTGCTGCGGGGCGAGGGCAAGGCGGTGTATTACGCCGTATTCGCCGGCGTATCGCCACAGGCCGGGATGCTCGTCATACGAGGCATCGCCAACTGCGAGGCTGGCATACCCCATGATTTCACCGCCGGCGACGAACACCCGCGCCGCGCCGCTGTCAATGTCGCGCTGTATGTCAACCTCGGCCGGGTAGCCGTCCTCCCACTGCACAAAGCCGCACGCACGCTGGTAGAGGCGTGCGGCAGCCATTATTTCCATTACCCGGGGCATGTCTCCCCTTGCAGCCTGGCGCATTTCCATAGCGCGGAATATCCGTTACTCCACCGTCACGGCTGATAGAGGAAACGCTTGATGGAACGCTTGGGCGTCTTCTCAAACTCCTCGAGGAATATCTTGAAGCGCGACACGCGGCAGTAAGCGGGGACATCGTCATTGAGAGCGCGTATGTTCTGCTCCATGACCCGCTCCAGCCCTGCGGTGTCGATGCCCTGGTCTGACGCGCTCTGGTAGTCGGGATAGATGAGCGCTACGAGTTTCCCCTCCTCGTCGATGATGAGCGACTCGCTCACGTAGGGCATGTTGTTCAGCTTCTGCTCTATCTCCTCGGGGTATATGTTCTGTCCGCTCGGGCCGAGGATCATGGTTTTCGAGCGTCCCTTGATGTATATGAACCCGTCAGCGTCGATCACTGCACGGTCTCCGGTATTCATCCAGCCGTCGTCACGCGGCATCACTTCTGCTGTCGCACTCTCGTTGCGGAAATAGCCGCTCATCACGTTGTCGCCCTTCACCCACAGGTCGCCGGGGACGTTCTCCGGGTCGTGCGAATCCACGCGAGCCTGCATACGGTCAACGACACGTCCGCAGGAGCGGAAGCGGTTCTCCTCGGGCGGCGCGTAGGAGATGAGCGGGCCGCACTCGGTCATTCCGTAGCCCACGGTGTAGGGGAACTCGATGCGGCGCAGAAACTTCTCGACATCGGCATTGAGGGCTGCGCCGCCGATGATGATCTGGCGCACCTCGCCGCCGAAGGCCTGCATCAGGCTCTCCTTGATCTTCGACAGCAGCCGGTCGTCGAGGTACGGCACTTTGAGCATCAGGCGCATCAGCGGCTTCTCGAGCAGGGGGAAGACCTTGTTGCGGATTATCTTCTCGAGTATCAGCGGCACGGTGATGATGAGTTTCGGCCGAACCTGCGCGAAGGCGTTCATTATCACCTTGGGCGACGGCAAGCGCGTCAGGAAATAGCAGTGGCAGCCGCGGCACAGCGGGTGCAGCATCTCGATGACCATGCCGTACATGTGCGCCAGCGGCAGCATGTTCACTATCCCGTCGCCGGCGTGCAGGAAATCGAGGTTCTCGAGGCAGAAGCGGATGTTGCTCAACAGCGAGCGGTAAGGCAGCTCCACGCCCTTTGACATGCCGGTAGACCCGGAAGTATAGTTTATCACCGCAGTCTCATCGGGATTGTCGCGGTGATACGACACGTTGTCAGCCGTGAACGAGTACGGGAACTTGCGGCCGAAATGCTCGTTCAGGCTGTTGCGCACCTCCGCAAGGCGGCTGTTGTTGCAATACGGCACGCCGTATTCGGAGATGAATATGGCAGCCTCAAGCCCCTTCATGGCTCCCTCGTCGAGGTTTTCCCATATCGCGGCATCGACAAACAACAGCCTCGCGCCTGAATGCTCCACCAGGTGGTGGATGGTTTCGGGCTTGAACTCATGCAGTATCGGCACAGCCACATACCCGCCTGTCAGGCACGCGAGGAACACGACAGCCCAGTTGGCGGAGTTCTTGCCGCAGATGGCAATGCGGTCGCCGCGCTTCAGCCCGCCGGCCTCAAACATGATGTGCAGTTTCTCGATGAGTTCCGCCACATCCTTGTAGCGGTGGTTGATGCCGCCCAGGTCGGAAAGGGCCATCTGCTCCCAGTTCCGCTTTATGGACTTCTCTATGTATTGGTTCAGCGACAGCTGATCGGCTTTCATTTCTTCCATGATGAGGGTGTGTTATTTGGCGGGCAAAAGTTTTTCGAGGCGGGCGTCAAGCTGCTTGGCCGATTCACCGCGTGAGACGATCACGCCGTCGGGGGAAATGAGGATATGGTGCGGTATTCCGGCAATGCCGTAAATGTCATACGGTATGCGCTTGGCATTGTACATCACCGCCCAGGGTATCTGCTTCTTCTCGACCATGGCGCGGGTGTCGGCCTCCTCGTCGCGCACCGCCACGCCTATCAGCTGCAGCCCGCGTGAGGCATACTTGTCATTGAGTTCCTTCAGCTGCGGCAGCTCCTTGATGCAATACGGGCACCACGATGCCCAGAAATCGACAAGCACATACTTGCCCGGAGCTATCATCTCGCTCAGCCGCACCGTCTTGCCGCCAGGCTGCACAGCCGCGAAATCGACATAACGGCTGCCCGGGGCGGTCTGCTTGCGCAGCGCCGCAGACTTTACCCCCTTGTCCTTGCGCTTGGAGTCGCGTATGGACTGCGGCGCGACCTTCAACAGGCTGTCAATGGCATCAGCGTCAGCGAAACGTATCCAGCTGTTGACAGCATAGAGGCCCAGCGCGTTGTCCTTGTTCTCATTGTATTTCTCAAGGGCGAAAGCGGTGTACAGTCCCAGGTCGTCGAGGTTGTCAACGGAGTCCATCTGCTGCACCATTCGCGAGAAAGCGTCGTTGGCAGGAGTGCCTGTTGCAGTCTCGCTGCCGGCACGCACCACCGCCTCGCCCCCCTCGGCGACATAGAACGCCTTGGCGCGGCCGTCCACCATGAGCTGCGTCAGCACCTCCGCGTCGGCCGGCACAGCCAGCGATACCTTGCCGCCGGCGAAAACGCCCTTGATCAGCGTCACGGAGTCGTCGTAGGTCACGACGGCCAGCTCCGTGCCGTCAGCCACGTCCGGCATTTCCACAGTCACTCGGTTCTCCTGACGCGAGCAGGAAGCAATGGCGAGTGCAGTCGCTGCGCATAGAGATGCAATACGGAATATCTGTTTCTTCATGTCAAATTTCGGTTTGGAATATCATATCAACACGCAAATATACGCATTTCCCGCCAAATGCCCAAACCGAAGCCCTTCCTGCCGCAAGTGAACACGCCCGCACAAGCAGTTGCCCCCCTTATATTGGTTTTACACAGGAGGCGAAAACGAGGTTTCAAAACAATGAGCTAACTTTGCACATGACTTCTACGGATATGACAGCTATCATGAGAGACGACTATATAAAGAAGGATTTGTTCGGCTATCTGTACAACGCGAAGTTTCCGCCTACAGAAAACAGCTGCAAGGACAACCTCTACCACGGATACCGCACTCCCGCACAGGAATGTCTGTTCTATGACTTTGCTGCATTAGGTTACGACCTTATGATAACGTATCACGGCAAAGCGTACTATTTCATGGTGGACGAAGACTGCGTGTGGCTGTCTGATGAGAAATTCACAGCAATGTATGAGCGATTCTTGAACGGCAACGATGTTTTGGAGCATTTCTGCATTGACGGCACACCGCTCTTCCGGCTTGTTGATGAGTTGGACGATTTCGAGCCTATGTAGCAGTCTTGCGAGACTCCGGGCATATAGCAGCCGAGGGGAAACACAAAAGGTTGCCGAAGGGACTGCAGTCCTCGGCAACCTGATGAAGTTTATCTCTCTACTTAGCCTATGCCTTATATGTCATTGCCACATCGTGGCCATTGTTGACAGATCCCTGCCGGTAATGTTGCCCTCCATGTAGATGTACACCAGGCTTCCGCGTCCGCCGATGCCTACCAACACCTTGTGGTATACATAGTTTTTGTCAGCGTTGCCATAGATGACTATATTGGCGCGGTTGGTGTTCATAGAGAGAGCCACATCCAGCCCCTCTGCCGCCTTGCGGAACACCTTTCGTCCCTCTTCCCAATATGCCCCGTCGTTCAGGACAACCATTTGCAGTTTGGTGAGATCCTTGGGCAATATCACGTTCTGGTCTGGCAGATAGAAGCCTGATTTGAGCATCGGCGCGCCCGCTTCTATATAGACAGAGGGGTTCATCTCCTTCATGCGTGACAGGTCGTTGTCCTTAGCCGCAGCCAACCCAATCGTGAGTACTACGGACATCAATGCTGTGATGAGTCGTTTCATAATCAAGGTAATAATATTGTTGTTGAAGAATTGTCATTGTTGTCATACTCTGCTGCGGCGACCGTATGTGCCCTGACATCGCCGAGGCTTACTGCCACATCGCCCACCGGCTCGCAAATAGCGGCAGACAGCGCAGCATGCATGTCCTTGCCCATGCCGCGCACTTGGCTCATGGCGGCCGCGAGCTTCTCGCACTCCTGCTTGGTCGGCATTGATGAGGCGTATTGCGCCGCCTTGCCGGCATTCGCCAGCTTGGCATTGGAGGATTTCAGCGACGAGGCCTTGACCACATTGTGGAATGTCGTCCCGTTCACCGTAACCGGAGGCTCTTGGCAGCTCTCGGTGTCCTCCCCCCGGGCTGTGTCCTCCTCGCTCGCATCGGCCAGCCGCCCGGCAGCCGTATCCAGCTTCAGCACCTGTGCTGTCTGCTGCGGCTGCGAGAGGTCTACGCCGTCGTCATATCCGCCGAACACGTTGAGCATCAGCACTGCCGTCACGGCGGCGGCAACGCCTACGCCCGACCAGCGCAGCCATGCGCGGCGGCGTTGGGCTGCGGCGCGGCGATGTAAGTCAAGGCGCAGTTTCTTCTCCAGGCCGTCAGGGACATCCACCGCCGCCATTGCAAGCGGCGCGGCATCGTCAACCATGCGCAGCAGCTCCAGCTCGAGCGCGAGGTCATCGGGGAGCGGCTCAAGCGCCTCGAGGCCGATGCGCAGCCGGTGCACCTCTGCGGGTGTCGCTGTCCCCTCGTAATAGAGGGACAACAGCTTGCGTATTTTCTTTTCCATCTCGATGCGGTTCATCTGTTTTCCTTTTCAAATAGTTTTTTCAGTTGGCGGCGGCCTCTCGACAGGAGAGCCCGCACGTTAACGCTGCTCAGTCCGGTAGCCTTCTCGATTTCGGCATTGTCCATGCCGGCGACCGCGCTCAGGTGCAGCACTTCGCGCTGCGAGGCCGGAAGCCGCTCCATGAGCGATGTAAGGCGTTTCAGTTCGTCCGCGGCATCCAGCGTCCTCTCAGGCGCGGTGTCGGAAGGAGGCGAAACCTCCTCTATCGGCACTTGCGGCATGGTCTTGCGCCGCCGCAGACGGTCTATGCTCATACGCTTGACCACTGTGACACAATACCCTTCCGGGTTCTCCGGGTCAGGTATCTCGCCGCGCTTCTCCCACAGACGGGCAAATGCCTCCTGCACCAGGTCGGATGCCTCGTCGCCGTCGCCCATGATGACCACCGCCGTTGCATACATCTTCCGGTGACACGGAAGGATATGTGCCTCGAACTCAGCTCCTGTCATTGCTTTCTGACCGGGATATTTCGGCTCGTGTTCTCATTGGTCGTTACCGTTATGGCTACCTTTCTGATATGATGACGCGGCGGCGGACTATTTGTGACACTGCCGCGTGATTTTTTGACGAGTTGCTGCTTTCCCGGCTCTAACTCTCGCCAGGACGCTTGTAGCCGTCGCGTATGCAACACTGCTCGATGCGCTCGATGCGCTCGGAAATGTCGGGATGCGACGCATACAGACGCTCGAGGCTCGACGCCTCCCGCTCATCGTCCGACATGTCGCGTATCTTCTCAAAAGCCTTCACCATTTCCCACGGATTCCAGCCGTTTGACTTCAGGAAGCCGTATGCGAAACCGTCGGCCGCCAGCTCCTGGCTGCGCGAATGTTTCGCCGCCACGAGAGCCTCGCTCAAATCCGCAAGCGCCGAATCAGACATCTGCGACAGCAAGCCGCCGGTCGCGCCTATGCCATCGCGCACAGCCGACGCAATCAACGCTTTCTTGAATGATTCTTTGGAGTCCTTATGCGCCAGGTGCCCAAGCTCATGCCCTATCACGCCGAGCAACTCCCCGTCGGTCATGGCATCCATAAGGCCCGTCAATACACGCACGCTGCCGTCGGCACACGCGAATGCGTTCAGGTCGTCGTCACGGTAAACCTTGAAGTTCAACACTATCCCGTCCACCCTTTTCAGGTCAGCGGTCAATGCCGCCAGCCGCTCAGAATACGGGCTGTCCTCGGGCAGCACGTCATTCGTGCCGTCGAGGTACTCCATGTATTCGCGGGCATATTCCGCCACGTCCTCGTCATCGAGCGTTGCAGCCGTCGCTGCCTTGCCAGCCGCCGAGAACAGGCGCGACACGCTGCCGTCGCGCATCATGCATGAGCCAAGAGCCAACAAGCACGACAGCAACGCTGCGGCAAGGTATATGCGTCTCCTTGTTGTCATATCATCTAAAAATGGAGGGGACACGATGCCGCATCCCCTCCGAAATCATTTAAACCCTTATGGCTGACAAAATTCGTAAAGTCGCCGGCTCACCCAAACGGGCGAACCGGCGCAGTTCTCATTTCATTTCCACAGCGGCATCCGCTGTTTCTGTCTCTTTGTCCTTCTCCTCATCGCTCACGAGAGCCTCATATTCACTCAAGTTTGCCACGAAGAGCTTGTCATACTCGCGCAATCCAGTACCCGCAGGGATAAGGTGTCCGCATATCACGTTCTCCTTCATGCCCTCGAGCGTGTCGGTTTTGCCGTTTATAGCAGCCTCGTTGAGCACCTTGGTAGTCTCCTGGAACGAAGCTGCCGACATGAAGCTCGAAGTCTGGAGCGCAGCGCGGGTGATACCCTGAAGTATCTGCGCCGAAGTCGCGGGCATCGCGTCACGCACCACCATGGTACGCAAGTCATGGCGTTTCAGCGACGAGTTCTCGTCACGCAGCTTGCGCACAGTGATAATCTGTCCAGCCAGGTAGTTCTGGCTGTCGCCTGCATCTGTGATGACCTTCTTGCCCCAGATGTTGTCGTTCTCCTCCATGAAGTCGCGCTTGTCCACCACCTGCTGCTCCAGGAAGCGAGTGTCTCCCGGATCGATGATGTTGACCTTGCGCATCATCTGGCGTACGATGACCTCAAAGTGCTTGTCGTTGATCTTCACGCCCTGCATACGGTACACGTCCTGAACCTCATTGACGATATATTCCTGTACGGCTGTCGGGCCCTTGATGCTGAGGATGTCGGCGGGTGTGACAGCGCCGTCAGACAGCGGCGTGCCGGCACGCACATAGTCGTTCTCCTGCACGAGGAGCTGCTTGGCCAGCGGCACAAGGTATTTCTTGGGCTCTCCCACCTTCGGGGTGACAGTGATTTCGCGGTTGCCTCGCTTGATTTTGCCGAAAGTCACCTCGCCGTCGATTTCGCTGACAACAGCGGGGTTCGACGGGTTGCGTGCCTCGAACAGCTCGGTCACACGCGGCAGACCGCCGGTGATGTCACCGGCATTACCCGTAGCACGCGGTATTTTGACAAATACCTCGCCCGGGGCGATTTTCGAGCCCTCGTCGATGAGCAGGTGCGCTCCCACGGGGAGGGTGTATGTGCGAAGCACCTTGCCGGTGCTCTCCTCGACGAGCTGCGCCGTAGGCACTTTCGTACGGTCCTTGGCCTCAATGATGATTTTCTCACGCAGACCGGTAGCATCGTCAGCCTCGACACGGTATGTCACGCCCTCCTCGACATTCTCGAAGCGAACTGTACCGCTCTCCTCCGACACAATGACTGCATTGAACGGGTCCCATTCGCAAATCATGTCCCCGACCTTGACGGCATCGCCGTCCTTGAAGAACAGCTTCGAGCCGTAGGGTATGTTGGCATTGGTAAGCACAATCTTCGACTTGGGCTCGACGATGCGCATCTCTGCCATGCGGCCTACAACGATGTCCGTGCCCTCCGAGTCCTTGACTGTACGGAGTTCCTCGATTTCGAGGACGCCGTCATATCGAGAAGTCACGTCCTTGACTGCAGCGACGTTACCGGCAACACCGCCGACGTGGAATGTACGCAATGTAAGCTGTGTACCCGGCTCGCCGATACTCTGTGCGGCAATCACGCCGACAGCCTCGCCCTTCTGTACCATGCGGTGGTTGGAGAGGTTGCGGCCGTAGCACTTGGCGCATACGCCCTTCTTGGCCTCGCAGGTCAGCACCGAGCGTATCTCGACAGACTCGATAGCCGACTTCTCGATGCGGTCGGCAATAGCCTCCGTGATTTCCTCGCCCGAAGACACGATAAGTTCGTTGGTGTACGGGTCAACGATGTCATGCACTGACACACGGCCGAGAATGCGCTCGCTCAGGGTGGCGACCACCTCCTCATTGTTCTTGACCTCACGGCAGACAAGGCCGCGCAGTGTACCGCAGTCCTCCTCGGTGATAATGACATCATGAGCCACATCCACGAGACGGCGTGTCAGGTATCCCGCATCGGCGGTCTTCAATGCCGTGTCGGCAAGACCCTTGCGGGCACCGTGAGTAGAGATGAAGTACTCGAGCACTGACAGGCCCTCCTTGAAGTTCGCGAGAATCGGGTTCTCGATGATCTGGCCGCCCTCAGCGCCGCTCTTCTGCGGTTTCGCCATAAGGCCACGCATACCGGACAACTGGCGGATCTGGTCTTTTGAACCACGCGCGCCAGAGTCGAGCATCATGTAGACAGAGTTGAAGCCCTGCTGGTCTTCCTCCATCTGCTTCATCAGCGTGTTGGCCAGACGAGTGTTGACGTGCGTCCATATATCAATCACCTGATTGTAACGCTCCGTACCGGTGATGAGACCCATCTGATAGTTGGCCATCACCTCTTCCACCTGCTGGTAGCCCTCATTGACATACTGCTCTTTCTCCTTCGGGATAATCACATCGCCGAGGTTGAACGACAACCCTCCGCGGAACGCCATCTTGTAACCGAGGTTCTTGATGTCGTCCAGGAACTGTGCCGAGCGTGTCACACCGCAAGCCTTGATGACCTTGCCGATGATGGTACGCAGTGACTTCTTGGATATGATTTCGTTTACATACCCTATCTCCTTAGGCACAAACTGGTTGAACAGCACGCGACCCACAGATGTATTCTCTTTCAGAACAACGACCCTATTTCCGTTCTCGTCAATATCCTCAACGCGGATAGAAACAGGAGCGTGCAGTGTCACACGACCTTCATTGTACGCGATTTCCGCTTCTTCGGGGCTGTAGAACTTGGTGCCCTCGCCCTTGTCGCCCTTGCGCAGCTTGGTGATGTAGTACAGGCCAAGCACCATGTCCTGCGACGGCACAGTGATAGGCGCGCCGTTGGCGGGATTGAGGATATTGTGTGCGCCGAGCATCAGCAGCTGCGCCTCAAGCACGGCCTCGTTGCCGAGAGGGAGGTGGACTGCCATCTGGTCGCCGTCAAAGTCGGCATTGAACGCAGTACAAGCCAGCGGGTGCAGCTGGATTGCCTTGCCCTCGATCATCTTGGGCTGGAATGCCTGGATGCCGAGGCGGTGAAGTGTCGGGGCTCGGTTGAGCAACACGGGGTGCCCTTTCATCACATATTCGAGGATATCCCACACCTCTGCCGTTTTGCGGTCGACAAGTTTCTTTGCGCTCTTGACAGTCTTGACTATGCCGCGATCTATGAGGCGGCGTATGATGAACGGCTTGTACAGCTCAGCAGCCATAAGCTTGGGAATGCCGCACTCGTGCATCTTCAGCTCCGGGCCAACGACGATGACAGAACGCGCAGAATAATCGACACGCTTGCCGAGCAAGTTCTGGCGGAAACGTCCCTGCTTGCCCTTGAGGCTGTCGGAGAGCGACTTCAACGGGCGGTTGACATCTGATTTCACAGCCGACGATTTGCGCGAGTTGTCGAGCAGCGAGTCAACAGCCTCCTGGAGCAGACGCTTCTCGTTGCGCAGGATGACCTCGGGAGCCTGTATCTCAATGAGGCGTTTCAGGCGGTTGTTGCGTATGATTACGCGGCGGTACAGGTCATTAAGGTCGGATGTAGCGAAACGGCCGCC
This sequence comes from uncultured Muribaculaceae bacterium, assembly GCA_934663645.1. Taxonomy (GTDB): domain Bacteria; phylum Bacteroidota; class Bacteroidia; order Bacteroidales; family Muribaculaceae; genus Lepagella. Next base: position 27,385 of record CAKUKR010000015.1, read on the forward strand.
GTCAAGCGGAACAAGCGGGCGCAGCTCCGGCGGGATGACCGGCACAGCCTTCAGTATCATCCATTCGGGGCGGTTGCGGTCAGCCGAGTTGAGGAACGAGTTGACCACCTGCAGACGCTTAAGAGCCTCCGTCTTGCGCTGCTGCGAGCCGTCCTTGTTGGCACGGTCACGCAGCTCCGCAGCGAGGCGGCGCAGGTCGAGGCTGCACAGCAGGTCATAAATAGCCTCCGCGCCCATCTTGCAGATGAACTTGTTGGGGTCGTCATCAGGCAGGTCCTCGTTGTCCTCGGGGATACTGTCCATGATGGTCATGTATTCCTCTTCGCTCAGCAGGTCGAGGCGTTCGAGCTTGTCGTCGCTCTTCTCCTTGCTGTCCTTGTCCTTCTTTATATCACGCAGCAGTTCCGGCATTTCATTGACGATACCGGGCTGGATGACTATATATCGCTCGTAATAGATCACCGCATCGAGCTTCTTGGAGGGGAGGCCGAGCAGGTAGCCTATCTTGTTGGGGAGCGAGCGGAAGTACCATATATGAGCCACAGGGACGACCAGTTCGATATGACCCATCCTCTCGCGGCGCACTTTCTTCTCCGTCACTTCGACACCGCAGTGGTCGCAGACGATACCCTTGTAGCGTATGCGCTTGTACTTTCCGCAGTGGCACTCGTAGTCCTTGACGGGACCGAAGATCTTCTCACAGAACAGGCCATCGCGCTCCGGCTTGTACGTGCGATAATTGATGGTCTCGGGCTTCAGCACTTCGCCCGACGACTTCTCTTTTATCTCCTCGGGCGATGCCAGTCCGATGGTGATCTTCGAAAAGTTGCTTTTAATCTTGTTGTCTCTTCTAAAAGCCATATATATGAGTTCCTTATAATTTCGTTTTGATTAGTCCAATGTGATGCTCAGTCCCAGGCCGCGCAGCTCATGCAGCAGCACGTTCAGCGACTCGGGGATGCCTGGAGTGGGCATCGGATCGCCCTTGACGATAGCCTCGTATGCCTTGCTGCGGCCGACCACATCGTCTGACTTGATGGTCAGTATCTCCTGGAGGATGTGCGATGCGCCGAATGCCTCCAGTGCCCAAACCTCCATCTCTCCGAAACGCTGGCCGCCGAACTGCGCCTTGCCGCCCAGCGGCTGCTGGGTGATGAGCGAATACGGGCCAATGCTGCGGGCGTGCATCTTGTCCTCGACCATGTGTCCCAGCTTCAGCATATAGATTACGCCGACAGTCGCAGGCTGGTCAAAACGGTCGCCCGTACCTCCGTCATAGAGGTATGTCTTGCCGTAGCGCGGCAGTCCTGCACGGTCAGTCCATGCGTTCAGGTCGTCGAGCGAAGCACCGTCGAAAATCGGCGTGGCAAACTTCTCGCCCAGCTCACGTCCAGCCCAGCCAAGCACTGTCTCGAATATCTGGCCGAGGTTCATACGCGAAGGCACGCCCAGCGGGTTGAGCACGATGTCAACCGGAGTTCCGTCCTCAAGGAACGGCATGTCCTCCTGACGCACTACCCGCGACACTATACCCTTGTTGCCGTGACGGCCGGCCATCTTGTCGCCTACGCCGATCTTACGCTTCTTCGCAATGCTCACCTTAGCCATCTGCATGATGCCGGAAGGGAGGTCGTCGCCGTTGGTGATGTCGTTCTTCTTGCGGTGCAGCTCGCTCTCAATCTCATTGGACTTGCGCATATAGTTTGTCACAAGCTGCGTGATCATCTTATTGATACGCGCATCGTCAGTCCAGTCGCTCAATATTATGGTCGCATAGTCAAGGCTGTCGAAATTAACGTCCTCAAAGCGAGTGCCGCGCTCCACCACTTCTATGCCGAGGAAATCCTTAACGCCGCGAGAGACGAGCCCCTTGGTCAGCGTGTTCATCTTCTCCACAAGCACGTCGCGCAATTCGCGCTGGCGGGCGTTGAATTCTTCCTCTACCTGCTCAAGCAGTGCATTCGATGTCTTGCGGTTAGTCTTGCCCTTGTTGGCACGTGAGAACAGGTTTGTGCCGATGACAACTCCTTTCAGCGACGGAGAAGCCTTCAGCGAGGCATCCTTCACATCGCCGGCCTTCTCTCCGAAAATAGCACGCAAAAGCTTCTCCTCCGGCGTCGGGTCACTCTCGCCTTTCGGCGTAATCTTGCCTATCATGATGTCGCCCGGAATGACATGCGCGCCCACACGGATGATGCCGCGCTCGTCCAGATCCTTGGTAGCGTCCTCGCTGACATTGGGGATATCGGAGGTAAGCTCCTCCATGCCGCGCTTGGTCTCGCGCACCTCAAGCGGATACTCATCCACATGAACGGAGGTCAGTATATCCTCACGCACCATACGCTCGTTGAGCACGATAGCGTCCTCATAGTTGTAACCCTTCCAGGGCATGAACGCCACCTTCAGGTTGCGTCCGAGAGCCAACTCTCCATTCTCCGTGGAATAGCCCTCGGTCAATATATCTCCCTTCTCGACACGCTGACCGACATAGCATATCGGCCGCAAGTCGATAGTAGTTCCCTGGTTGGTGCGGCGGAACTTCGGCAGATGGTATTCCTTGACGGGAGAAACAAAAGAAACGAACTCCTCGTCCTCGGTGCGGTCATAACGTATACGTATCACACGTGCGTCGACAAACTCTATCTCACCAGCGCCTTCCGCCATGATCTGAGTACGCGAATCCTTGATGAGCTGGCCTTCGATGCCAGTGCCGACTATCGGCGCCTCGCTGCGAAGCAGTGGCACAGCCTGGCGCATCATGTTAGAACCCATCAACGCACGGTTGGCATCGTCATGCTCGAGGAATGGAATGAGTGATGCGGCAATAGAGGCTATCTGTATAGGAGCGACATCCATGAGCTGCACCTCCTGCGGAGTGACAACAGGGAAGTCCGCCTCGAGACGAGCCTTGACCTTGGGGTTGACAAATGTGCCGTCATCATTAAGCGGCGCATTGGCCTGCGCGATGATGTTGCCCTCCTCCACCTCTGCGGTCATGTATACAACCTCGTCATTGTTCAGGTTCACCTTGCCGTTAGAGACCCTGCGGTACGGAGTCTCAATGAAACCGAGGTTGTTTATTTTCGCGTATACGCAAAGCGACGAAATCAAACCGATGTTCGGCCCTTCAGGGGTCTCGATAGGACACAGGCGCCCGTAGTGCGTGTAGTGCACGTCTCGCACCTCGAAACCGGCACGTTCACGCGACAAGCCGCCAGGACCGAGGGCGGACATACGGCGCTTGTGCGTCATCTCCGCCAGAGGGTTGGTCTGGTCCATGAACTGCGACAGCGCGTTTGTCCCGAAGTAAGTGTTGATTACAGATGAAATAGTCTTGGCATTGATCAAGTCAACGGGCTTGAACACCTCGTTGTCACGCACGTTCATGCGCTCGCGGATGGTACGAGCCATACGCACCAAGCCAATGCCGAACTGATTGTAGAGCTGCTCGCCCACTGTACGCACACGGCGGTTGCTGAGGTGGTCGATGTCATCTACCTCAGACTTGGCATTGATCAGTTCTACCAGATATTTGATAATCTCGACAATGTCCTCACGTGTCAGCACCCTGACATCCATGGACGTGTCGAGCCCCAGTTTCTTGTTTATGCGGAAACGCCCCACTTCGCCCAGGTCATATCGCTTCTCAGAGAAGAATAGGTTTGTGATGACCTCACGGGCAGACGCATCATCCGGAGCCTCGGCGTTGCGCAGAAGCCGGTATATGCCCTGAATAGCCTCACGCTCTGTAAAGGTACTGTCCTTGGCAAGCGTGTTGAGAATAATAGTGTTGTCCGTAGTGCTGGCATTCTCCTTAGCGAGCAGGATAGTCTGGACACCGCTGTCAAGGATCACCTTGATGTTATCCTCAGTGAGTACAGTGCCACGATCCAGCACTACCTCATTGCGCTCCTGAGACGAAACCTCGCCAGTGTCCTCGTCTACAAAATCCTGTACCCACGAATGAAGCACCTGTCCTACGACCGTGCGTCCTATTGACCTCTTAAGGTTCGTTTTGTTCACCTTAATCTCGTCTGCAAGGTCAAAAATCTCGAGAATGTCCTTATCGGACTCCAATCCGATGGCACGCAGCAGCGTGGTCACAGGTAGCTTCTTCTTACGGTCAATGTAAGCGTACATGACATTGTTGATGTCAGTAGCAAACTCTATCCAAGAGCCACGGAACGGTATGATACGAGCAGAATACAACTTAGTACCGTTAGCGTGAATGCTCTGACCGAAGAAAACGCCAGGGCTGCGGTGGAGCTGCGACACTATGACACGCTCCGCGCCATTGATGATGAACGTACCCTGTTCAGTCATATATGGTATCTGACCGAGGTACACGCTTCCGACAGTAGTCTCGAAATCCTCATGCTCCGGATCGGTGCAGTACAGCTTCAGTTTAGCCTTCAGAGGCACACTGTACGTGAGACCACGCTCGAGACATTCCTCAATGCTGTAACGAGGCGGATCTATGTAATAGTCCAGAAATTCCAGCACGAAATTGTTTCGAGTGTCAGCAATGGGGAAATTCTCGGCAAATACCTTGTAAAGACCCTGGTTCTTGCGATGCTCCGGCGGAGTATCAAGCTGAAGAAAATCACGGAAGGACTTTAGTTGCACCTCGAGGAAATCCGGAAACGGCAGCGGATTCTTCATGGTGCCAAAATTTACACGTGGTTTATCGTTTTGTATGACTGACATTGGGGTAGATTTTGGTTGATTGCGCTTTTTCAAGCTGTTGGTGAGGCGAGAGATCGGAAAGGGGGTGAATTACGCCTGACAGGTAAAAGCACGTAAACGTGCTGTCCTGCCGGCGTAGAAAAGATGAAAAAGGTTAAGAACACACTGGTTCAGCGGTTCTTAACCTATGTTTCGACAGGAAGTTGTATTATTTGAGTTCAACCTCTGCGCCAGCTTCTTCCAACTGCTTCTTCAGACCCTCTGCTTCAGCTTTGGGAAGACCTTCTTTCACATTGCTGGGTGCATTGTCAACCAATTCCTTAGCTTCTTTCAGACCGAGACCAGTGAGTTCCTTGACGAGCTTCACGACTGCGAGCTTGCTTGCGCCTGCTGCCTTGAGCACTACATCGAAGCTGCTCTTCTCCTCTGCTGCCTCACCACCTGCGGCGGGACCAGCTGCCACTGCCACTGCTGCGGCTGCAGGCTCAATGCCATACTCGTCCTTCAGGATCTGTGCCAGTTCGTTTACTTCCTTTACGGTCAGGTTCACCAGTTGTTCTGCAAATGCTTTCAAATCTGCCATTGTTGTATTCTGTTTTTATTATTTTTTACTGTGATTGTTTTATTTGTTGGAGAGGGTTTCAAGCACACCATGAAGGATATTGCCTCCAGACTGCAGTGCGCTGATGACGTTCTTCGCCGGAGACTGCAGCAATGCCACAACATCCGCGATGAGTTCGTTCTTGCTCTTGATGTGTGCGAGGGTCTCCAACTGGTCCTCGCCAAGATATACGGTCTCTTCCACGTATGCACCCTTCAGTGCCGGGAGTGTCTCATCCTTCTTGCGGAAATCCTTGATGAGCTTCGCGGGAGCATTGCCTGTATTGCTGAGCAACAGGGTAGTCTCGCCGTGGAGTGCATCATAAAGACCGGAGTAGTCTGTCTCGCTTGCCTCGAATGCCTTCTTGAGCAATGTGTTCTTCACACACAGCATCTTGACTTCGCCCTTGAAGCATGCGCGGCGCAGTTCACTTGTCTTCTCAGCATTCAGACCGGCTGTCTGGGTCAGGTATACGCAGCTGTACGCAGCCAGCGTTTTGCTGATTTTCTCGATTACTAAAGCTTTATCTTCCTTTTTCATGTTTTCGTCTGTTTAATGATGAGATTAATCAGCAATCGACTTTGTATCAACCTTCACACCAGGGCTCATGGTCGATGAAAGATAAATGCTCTTGATATATGTACCTTTAGCCGTAGCCGGTTTCAACTTAATCAGAGTGTTGATGAACTCGCGAGCGTTGTCACGCATCTGCTCCGGAGTAAAAGAAACCTTTCCGATTGAAGCGTGAACGATACCGGTTTTGTCAACCTTGAAGTCTATCTTACCCTGTTTAACCTCCTTGACGGCCTTGGCCACATCCATAGTCACTGTACCGCTCTTGGGGTTAGGCATCAGGCCGCGCGGGCCGAGAATACGACCGAGAGGACCGATTTTGCCCATGATAGCCGGCTGAGTAATTATGACATCAACGTCAGTCCAGCCACCCTTGATTTTGGCAATGTACTCGTCCAGCCCGACATAGTCGGCACCAGCCTCCTTGGCAGCAGCCTCTGCATCAGAATTGCACAATACGAGAACTCGCACCTGCTTGCCAGTACCATGGGGCAGCGAAACGACGCCACGTACCATCTGATTGGCCTTGCGCGGATCTACGCCCAAGCGAACATCTATGTCCAGAGAAGCATCAAACTTTGTGTAGGTGATTTCCTTCACCTTGTCTGCAGCCTCTGCCAGTGTGTAAGCTTTCCCAGGTTCAATCTTCGACAAAGCCAACTTTTGATTTTTTGTCAGTTTTCCCATTTTAATGAAGATTATTAGTTTGATTCAGGGAATGCCCCTTTTACAGTGATACCCATGCTTCTGGCTGTACCAGCGACCATACGCATCGCCGACTCAACGGTAAAACAGTTCAAATCCGGCATTTTGTCCTCTGCAATCGTCCGTACTTGATCCCAAGTAATCTCAGCCACCTTCGTACGGTTCGGCTGTGCAGAACCGCTTTTCACCTTAGCGACCTCCTTCAGCTGGATAGCCACGGGCGGCGTCTTGACGATGAAGTCAAACGACTTGTCCGTGTAGTAGCTGATGATGACCGGAAGCACCTTACCGGCCTTATCCTGGGTACGGGCATTGAATTGCTTGCAAAATTCCATGATGTTGATACCCTTAGAACCCAAAGCAGGTCCTACTGGCGGCGAAGGATTGGCTGCTCCACCCTTGATCTGCAATTTGATCTGTCCAGCAATTTCTTTTGCCATTGTTCTTGAATTTATTGTTGTTTAGTCTGCGAGTCAGAACATGCGTAACATCATGCTCATTCTCTTTCCACTTGGGAATTTTCCAACTCCAGGTCTACCGGTCTTTCAAATATCTTGACCTCGACCTTCAGCTTCTTGCGGTCTCTGTTTACTTCACGCACCACACCGCGGAAACCCTTGAATGGACCGAAGGTCACAGTAACGGATTCTCCAACGATGAAGTCCATGTCTGCCAGGTCAGAACCCTGAGCTATGGCATCAGCAGCTCCGAGCATCTTCTTCACTTCGCTCTCACGAAGAGCTTCAGGCTCGGCGTTCTTGGCTCGTCCGCGCAAAAAATCAATGACATTCGTGGTGTTCCGGAGTTCGTAAATCACCTCTCCAGTCAACTGCGCCTCAATGAAGACGTAGCCAGAATAGAGAGTACGTTCCTTAAGCACCTTCTTGCCATTGCGCTGGACGTAAACCGGTTCTGTAGGTATCAATACTTGTGAGACATACTTACCGAGATCGGTGTTCTTGATTGCTGCGTCAAGTACTTCCTTGACTTTTGCTTCCTTTCCCGAAATGGCACGCAAGACGTACCATTGTTTGTTTCCCTCTGCCATCGATATCTACTTTTGCGGTTAGAAACTGATGCTGTAAATGAGTTCCATCAAGGAACTGAACACCTTGTCAACAGCCATAATGAACAAAGAGATGATGATGGAAGCAATCAACACCAGCACTGAACTGTTGACAAGTTGTTTCTGAGTCGGCCAAGAAACCTTATACACAAGTTCGTTATAAGATTCCTTTATGTCTTTGAATAATTTCATTGCTTGTCTTATTTGCACGGGAAGAGAGGCTCGAACTCCCGACACCTGGTTTTGGAGACCAGTGCTCTACCGACTGAGCTATTCCCGTATATCCGGGGACTTCCCTCTTTGGGAAGGGAGAAGCCCCCTTTGTGTTAGTTCAATTCAATAATCAATCGTCGTATACAGCGGTGATCTGACCTGAACCGACTGTACGGCCACCCTCGCGGATTGCGAAACGGAGACCCGGGTCGCAAGCTACCGGAGTGATCAGGCGGACGTCGATTTCAACGTTGTCGCCAGGCATTACCATCTCTACGCCCTCGGGGAGCTTGATCTCACCAGTCACGTCAAGTGTGCGGATGTAGAACTGGGGACGATAGTTGTTGTGGAACGGAGTGTGGCGACCGCCCTCTTCCTTCTTCAGGATGTAGACCTGAGCCTTGAAGTGGTCGTGAGGCTTAACCTGACCCGGGTGGCAGATTACCATACCGCGCTTGATTTCGTTCTTGTCGATACCACGGAGGAGCAGACCAACGTTATCACCGGCCTCACCCTCATCGAGGATCTTGCGGAACATCTCGACGCCGGTAACGACTGACTTCTTGTCAGCACCCAGACCGAGAATCTGAACCTCATCGCCGACTTTCACGCGGCCGGCCTCGATACGGCCAGTAGCGACAGTACCACGACCTGTGATTGAGAACACGTCCTCAACCGGCATAAGGAAGGGTTTGTCAACGTCACGCGGAGGAAGGGGAATCCATGTGTCAACAGCGTCCATGAGTTCCATAACCTTCTCAACCCACTGGGGCTCGCCATTGAGGGCGCCGAGAGCAGAACCACGGATGATGGGAGTGTTGTCGCCATCATAGTCGTACTGTGACAGGAGGTCACGCATGTCCATCTCAACGAGTTCGAGCATTTCCTCGTCGTCAACCATGTCGCACTTGTTCATGAATACGACCAGACGGGGGACGTTCACCTGACGTGCGAGCAGGATGTGCTCACGTGTCTGGGGCATCGGACCGTCAGTAGCGGCAACAACGATGATAGCACCGTCCATCTGGGCAGCACCAGTTACCATGTTCTTCACATAGTCGGCGTGTCCCGGGCAGTCTACGTGTGCATAGTGGCGAGTAGCTGTCTGATATTCAACGTGTGCAGTATTGATAGTAATACCACGCTCTTTCTCCTCGGGAGCGTTGTCGATAGAGTCGAATGAACGAAGCTCGGAAAGACCCTTCTCTGCCAACACCTTGGTGATAGCAGCGGTCAAGGTAGTCTTGCCGTGGTCGACGTGACCAATAGTACCGATGTTAACATGCGGTTTGGTTCTTTCGAATTTTTCCTTAGCCATAATTTTGCTATTGTTATTGTTTAAATGATTTCCGTTGGAAACGGCTTCCTTTTCGGGGGAAGCCTGGAGCCGATGGCGGGATTTGAACCCGCGACCTCTTCCTTACCAAGGAAGTGCTCTACCCCTGAGCTACATAGGCATATTCGTTTTCGAGCGGAAGACGAGGTTCGAACTCGCGACCCTTAGCTTGGAAGGCTAATGCTCTACCAACTGAGCTACTTCCGCATGAAGTGTGGGCGAAGATGGATTCGAACCACCGAAGGTATAAACCAGCAGATTTACAGTCTGCCCCATTTGGCCACTCTGG
>CAKUKR010000016.1 GCA_934663645.1 uncultured Muribaculaceae bacterium
GGCGTCATACAGGCTATGCCGCCACGCAAATTGATACAGAGCCTCCACGCCACAAAAGTAACAAAATATGCAAACACACCCAAATCCCGCCCCCTCAATCCGCCAATTCCGCCGCGCATCCCGCTCCCCCAACGCCTGATTTAACACTCCTCGCCGCCGCAAATCGCCCCAATGTTGCTAACTTTGCAATTAAACTCCTGCGCCAAACTCCAGTGAGGGAGCGCAGACAGGAGCATATTACATAGGAAAGCGTTTATTGACGCTTGTTCTTGGCTATCTGGAATGTGGAAGTTTTAGATACCCCTGTCAAGACCAAGCAACAATAGACATCATGGGTATGTATATACCTATCCGGCTCATTTCAAGCATCATGCTTGGAATGGGTTTGGGGTATTTGCATATAGCGTGGAGTCTGTGTTGTCAGTTCTACAGGGTAAGGCATCTTCCACAGCCTCAGATAGCAGGACGGCAACGGTACAGGCTCCCGCTTTTCTTTTGCAGAACCCGCCATTTGGAGCTTGTGGCACACTGCATAACCCCGATGGCAAACGCCAACCTGAGCTCGGCAAAGGCTGCCAAGAACGACGAGTTCTACACCCAATACCGCGACATAGAGGAGGAAATGAACGCCTTTCTGGAATACAATCCCGATGTATTTCGCGAGAAGACGGTTCTCCTGCCTTGCGACGACCCCGAATGGAGCAATTTCACCAAATTTTTCGCAGCCAAATTTGACGGACTCGGCCTGAAGAAACTGATTTCCACCAGCTATGCGCCTGAAAGCAAGAAAATGGTTCTTGGAGGGCTGTTCTCCGAATATGAGCGTTCATCGCCGCAGTTCGATGCCGACAAGTCCAAGACACATGGTAAAATATTTATTCTGGAACGCGACATAACAGGCGACGGACGAATAGACATCGACGACCTCGAATGGAACTATCTCGAGGGCGACGGCGATTTCCGCAGCAAGGAGGTGACAGCGCTCCGCGATGAAGCCGACATAATAATCACCAACCCTCCCTTCTCCCTTTTACGCGAGTTTCTCGCCTGGATAATGACCGCCGACAAGCATTTCTTGATTATCGGCAGTATGAACTGCATAACTTACAAGGAGGTTTTTCCTTTAATTAAAGACAACAAAATATGGTTGGGCAAGTCGTTCAATAGAGGTAATGCTTACTTCAAGCCTGTAGCTTCCGTGGCTTATGCAGACGGCGTATATGACAAGGATACAGGCCTTGTAAAGTTCCGAAATTGTATATGGCTAACAAACATCGACCATGGACGGCGGCACGAACCATTGGCATTGATGACCATGGAGAAGAACCTGCGTTTCTCACGGCACAAGGAAATCAAAGGGAAAGGGGCATACGCCAAATATGAGAACTATGATGCCATCGAAGTGCCGTACACAGATGCCATACCGGCTGACTATGACGGCGTAATGGGAGTGCCTATATCATTCCTCGACAAGTATTGCCCAGAACAGTTTGAAATCCTCGGAATTGACGGAGGCGATATGGGTACGTCTTACGGAATAAGCAGCAACTTGACACAAGCCCAATGCGACGCATTGTTCAAAGAACACAAAGGATTCCGCAAAGGGAAACTGTGTTTTCGTAACGAGAGAGGCGTATTAGAAGTATGCTACCGCAGAATATTAATCAGAAAAAGGAAACCATGATAACAGAACTGCACACAGACTGGACTGTCGGCGACCTGTGCGAAGGATTCGTCTACAACAGCTATGAGGGCAAAGGCGTGTTCGGACTGAACGGCAAACTGACTATACAGCCTGAATACCAGCGACATTACATCTACAACAATGGTAAACGAGATGCTGCCGTCATCGAGTCTTTGCTCAAAAGATACCCTCTCGGACTGCTGTACTTCAACCGCACCCCCTCGGGACAGCTCGAGGTACTCGACGGACAACAACGCATTACGTCTTTCGGACGGTTTGTGACCAACAAATTCGCCATAAAGCGCGATGAGCGGGATGTATACTTCTCAGGACTAAGCCAAGAGGAACAAGACCTGATACGCAACTCTCGTTTGACCATATTCGTCTGCGAAGGCACAGAGCCAGAAATCAAGGAATGGTTTGAGACGATAAACATAGTCGGCATACCGCTCAATGACCAGGAGCGGCGCAACGCCGTGTACAGCGGCCCGTTTGTGTCAGCAGCAAAAGAGGAGTTCAGCAACGCGCAGAACGCCAACGTGCAGGTATGGAATCACTATGTGAAAGGAGATGTGAAGCGGCAGATGATACTTGAGCGTGCGCTCGACTGGATAAGCCGCGCCAAAGGAATGTCCATTGATGCCTATATGAGCCTGCACCGCCAGGAATCAACCATAACTGAACTCAAAAGCTACTTCAACTCAGTCATAGACTGGGTGTCAGGGCTTTTCAGCATGACAGACTGCATGGCCGGTCTCGAATGGGGGCGGCTATACGAGCTGTACCACGTCTGTCCGTATGACCGAGCTGCGCTGAATGCCCGTGTCACAGAATTATTTGCCGACGACTGCGTGCGCCGCAAGTCTAACATCTACGAATATGTGCTTGGTGGCGAACAGCGCCCGGAACTGCTCGAAATACGCCTGTTCGAGGAAAGCACGAAACGCTCTGCATACGCACGCCAGACAGCAAAGGCTAAGAGATTGGGGGTGTCGAACTGCCCGCTTTGCGCCATGGGTGTAGGAAGCAACCGCACCCGCATTTACAGCATCAAGGAAATGGACGCAGACCACGTGACAGCATGGAGCAACGGAGGAACAACTTCAGCCGACAACTGCCAGATGCTGTGCAAGACCCACAACCGAGCCAAAGGCAACAAGTGACCTCACCTCCCACACCACAACATAAAGGAAATACACATCAACGGGGTTATTTCGGGACGGCGAGCGAGGCGAGGTATTGCGTGGGGGTGATGCCGACCGTCTTGCGGAACATGCGGCTCAAGTGCTGCGGATACTCGAAGCCGAGGCCGTATGCCGTCTGCGCTATCCCCTTGCCAGAGGCAAGGCTGTCCTTGGCCATGGCTATCACGCGGCGGCGTATGTAGCCTCCGGCGGTCTCGCCTGTGGTCTTCTTCACCAAGTCGCCGAAATAGTTGGGCGACATCGACAGCCTGTCGGCGCAGTATTGCACCGTGGGAAGGCCGAGCGTCAGCTGCAGCTTGTCCTCGAAATAGTCCTGCAACAAGGCGTTGAAGCGCACGAGGATGTCCGAGTTCTCGAGTTTGCGCGTCACGAACTGGCGGTTGTAGAACCGCTGGCAATAGTTGAGCGCCAACTCTATGTAGCCCACGAGTATGGCGTCCTGCACCGCGTCGCGCTGCTTGCGCAGCTCGTCCTGCATCTGCCGCATAAGCGATTCGAGCGCCGCGCGCTCCTCATCAGTCGTATGCAGAGCCTCGTTGACACGGTAGTCGAAAAAGGTATAGTCGCGTATCGAGCGTTCAAGGTGAGTGCCGCGTATCAGGTCCGGGTGAAAGAGCAACGCCCAGCCGTTGATTGCAATGCGCCGGCCGTCATCCTCCTTACCGCCGATTTGCCCCGGAGCCACGCAGATGACCGCGCCCTTGCGGTAGTCATAGCGGCCGCAGCCGTAACGCAAGTCCAGTTCAGCCGCATCGTGGAAGAACAAGCCGTAGACACTGTAATCGTTCAGGCTTGAGCGTATCGGCGAAACGGCAGAATAGTCGATTACGCTGACCAGCGGATGCGTGTCCTTGTGGCCCACGAAACTGCTGTAGTCGCTCACATTGCGCACTCTAAGGATATTAGCCATATATTCCGGATTGATTTTGCTTGCAAATATAGCGCAAAATGCGGAATTGCAGCAATCGACTCCCTGATTTCCCATGTTTACAGGGAAAATAGGTATGGATTTCGGTATTATGTGTACGATACAAGGCAACGGGCTGCACTAACTTTGCACCGTAAAACAACAGTTATGGACAGCCTGGCCGACATACCCGCAGAATTGCTCGACGACGAGGCCGTGCGCTTCATCGCCAGACGGCACAACCTCCCCGTCCGCGAGATGCTAGCCAGCTTCATGCGGCATGAGGAAGCCGAAGAAGGGCAGCTGCACCTCGAGGAAAACGAAAAGGAGATATTGCGCGGGCTTGCCGGCCGCTGCCATGGGTCAACCCAGAAACATCATAACTCATGAAGAAATTCGTTTTATTATTGACAACCTGTATTCTAACACTTAATGTTATGGCACAGAAAAAGATAGTACAGACAGCAGGGCGCACGCAGCTGGGCGAGTTCGCCCCCAAGTTTGCCGAGCTGAACGACGATGTCCTCTTCGGCGAGGTATGGAGCCGCACCGACAAGCTCGGTCTGCGTGACCGCAGCCTGGTGACGATAACCTCACTCATCAGCCAGGGCATCACCGACAGCTCGCTGACATTTCACCTGCAGTCAGCCAAGAGCAACGGCATCACACGCACAGAGATAGCTGAAATCATCACGCACATAGGCTTCTACGCCGGCTGGCCCAAGGCGTGGGCTGCGTTCCGCCTCGCCAAGGACGTGTGGGCTGAAGACTCTGCCGCTGACGCCAAGGCGGAGTTCCAGAACGAGATGATATTCCCGATAGGCGAGCCCAACACGGCTTACGCCAAGTACTTCACCGGCAACAGCTACCTCGCTCCCGTATCTCGCGAGCAAGTAAGCATCTCCAACGTGACCTTCGAGCCCCGCTGCCGCAACAACTGGCACATCCACCATGCCTCGAAGGGGGGCGGACAGATGCTGATCGGCGTAGCCGGACGCGGCTGGTATCAGGAGGAGGGCAAGCCGGCTGTTGAAATACTCCCGGGCACTGTCATCCACATCCCCGCCAACGTGAAGCATTGGCACGGAGCAGCCGCCGACAGCTGGTTTGCACACCTCGCCTTTGAGGTCCCCGGCGAGGACACGTCCAATGAGTGGCTTGAACCTGTCACTGACGAGGAATACGACAAACTGAACTAACACACAAACTATCACACCCATGCGCAACTACATGAGCAAACTATTGATCGCACTGTTGGCTGTGGTGGGCATCACCTCGACAGCCTGTGCAAAACAGAACAAGGAAATGAACAACAGCAAGCAAGAGAGCAGCAAAGTGCTTGTAGCTTATTTCTCAGCTACCGGCACCACCAGAGCAGCGGCTGAAAAACTCGCCAAGGCAGCCAACGCTGACCTGTATGAGATAGCGCCAGCCCAGGCATACACCGCAGCCGACCTGGACTGGAACGACAAGTCTTCTCGCAGCACAGTCGAAATGCAAGACCCGAAATCGCGCCCCGAAATAGGAGGCAAGCAAATCAACACCGACGGCTACGACACAGTCTTCATCGGCTTCCCGATATGGTGGTATGTCGCTCCACGCATCGTCAACACATTCATCGAGAGCCATGACCTGAAGGGGAAAGCCATCTACCTGTTCGCCACCTCCGGCGGCAGCACCGTCGACGGCAGCCTGAAGGAACTGAAAAATGAGTACCCCGAGCTCGACTTCCGCGGATGCCGCCTCCTCAACGACGGCAAGGCGCAGGAATGGGTCAACTCCCTCGGCCTGAAATAACCAACCATCAGACAATACCGAAAGACTGCCCGGGAAGCGTGCAAACATCACTTTTTCAGGCAGTTTTTCGTTCCTCGACCTTGCCGCTTCATTTATTTTGAGTATTTTTGCGCCAGCTGCTTGCTCATCTCATTGAGCAAAAATCAGCAATACATTGAGTAAAAATTTCAAGATATGTTCAAACGGTCTGAATATGAAGTGATTAAATCACGCCTCAAAGAGCCGCGAAAGTTCTTGCAGGTGGTCATGGGATCGCGGCAGGTGGGCAAATCCACCGTCGTAAAGCAGGTGCTGAGCGATTTGGACTTGCCATACAGGTTCTTCTCGGCTGACAACGTGCCGGCATCATCGGGCAACTGGATTTCAGGCTGTTGGGCGGCTGTACGCACCTTGAAGGACAGCCAGCATCTCGACACCATGATACTCGTGATAGACGAGATACAGAAGATACTCAACTGGAGCGAGGCTGTCAAAAAAGAATGGGACGACGACACGTTCCACGACCGCGACATCCGCGTTCTCCTTCTGGGCAGCAGCCGCGTCATGCTCGAAAAGGGGCTGTCAGAATCGCTCGCCGGCCGCTTTGAGGAGATACGCATGAGCCACTGGACATATCCCGAAATGAGGGACTGCTTCGGATTTTCCATTGACCAGTATCTGTACTACGGAGGCTATCCAGGGGCAGCTCCGCTGGCTGGCGACTTGGACCGCTACCAGCAATACATACAGTCGGCAATCATCGACTCGACAATCAACCGCGACATTCTGATGGACACCCCCGTCGGCAAGCCGGCATTGCTGCGCCAGACATTCGAACTCGGCGCAGCCTATTCCGGCGAACTGCTGTCGCTGACAAAAATGGCAGGGTCGCTCCAAGATGCCGGCAACACCACAACCATTGCAGCATACATCAACCTGCTCGACGAGTGCGGAGTGCTGTGCGGGCTTCAGAAATACAGCATCGACATGGCACGGCGCAAGTCGAGCATCCCGAAGCTGCAAGTCTACAACAACGCCCTGAAAACCGTATACAGCCCCTTGACATTTGAGCAGGCGGTGCTTGACCGCAGGGCTTGGGGGCGAATATTCGAGTCCGGCATCGGCGCACACCTCGTCAGCCAAGCCTTCACCCACCGCTTCGAGGTATTTTACTGGCGTGACGGAAATGACGAGGTGGACTATGTGCTGCGCAAGAAAGGATCGGTCATCGCCATTGAGGTCAAGAGCAACCTGGTGAAGCAATCCAGCGGGCTGGAGACATTCCGAGTGAAGTTCAATCCGAAACGAGCGTTCATCGTCGGCGAGGGCGGCATCGGGGTCGAGGAGTTCCTGTCAATTGACATAAACAGCTTATTCTGAACAAGAAAAGACAATGACACCAATACGCAAGAAGACGATAGCATTTTTAGCAGCAGCCATTGCCGGACTGCCCGCGTGGGCGGAAGGCACGGCGGCTGAAAACGACAGCACAGCCTCACGCCGCGACCTGGGCGAGGTGATAGTGACAGGCACACGCCAGCCGGCAGGCCTCGACCTGCTGCCGATGACTGTGAGCATCGTAGACCGTGGCGACCTCACCGCCGACTACCGCATGAGCGTCATGCCGACACTCATGGAGCAGGTGCCAGGGCTTATGGTGACATCACGCGGCGTTATGGGCTACGGCGTGAGCAACGGAGGCTCGGGCGGCATGATGCTGCGCGGAGTGTCCTCCGGCGGCGGACAGGTGATGGTGCTGATAGACGGCAAGCCGCAGTACAGCGGCATCTACGGACACAGTGTGGCTGACAGCTACTTGACCATGATGGCCGACCGCGTGGAGGTGCTGCGCGGCCCGGCATCGATGCTCTACGGCTCAAACGCCATGGGAGGAGTGGTCAACATCATCTCGCGGCGCATGCACACAGACGGCGTGCACACCTCGCTGTCGCTGGGCGCGGGCAGCTACGGCACGGTACAGGCCGAAGCGAGCAACCAGGTGCGTGCCGGACGGTTCTCAAGCACCGTCGCCGCACAGTTCGGCAGGTCTGACAACCACCGCCCCGACATGGGCTTCTACCAGTACGGCGGCTATGTGAGCCTCGGCTACGACCTGTCCGGCCACTGGAACATATTCGCCGATGCCGACGTGACGCATTTCGGCGCGTCCTACCCCGGCACTGTGTCCGCCCCTATGCTTGAAGCCGACCAGTGGATTACGCGCGGCGCGGTGGCTATAGGCGTTGAGAACAGATACCGCAACACGTCCGGACGTATAAGCGTATACGACAACTTCGGGCGGCACAAAATCAACGACGGATACGCAGCTGGCAGCGGCACGCCACAGACGCGCCTCTTCCGCTCACGCGACGCGCTGGCCGGCATCAGCTGGCATCAGACAGCAAGCCTGTGGCTGGGCGGCAACATAACCCTCGGCATGGACTACCAGCACATCTACGGCCGCGCCTTCTACACCAGCCGCGAAACCGGCGAGGTGCTTGAGACTGCCAACAAGCAGTCCGGCCATGTGCACAACAACGAGGTGGGCGTGTATGCCGACATCCGGCAGGACTTCCTGCGCTGGCTCTCCGTAGAGGCCGGCGTGCGCTATGACCACCACTCCGTCACAGGCGGAGAATGGGTGCCGCAGGGCGGCATCGTGGTGCGCCCGTCAGCTTCGGCAGAGGTCAAGGCCATGGTCAGCAAGGGCTTCCGCAACCCGACGATGAAAGAGCTGTACCTCTACCCTCCCTCAAATGAGGACTTGCTGCCAGAGCGCATGATGAACTATGAGCTGTCGTGGCGGCACCGGCTGCTCGGCGGACGGCTCAGCTACGGCATCAACCTGTTCTACATCAAGGCCGACAACATCATACAGACCATCAACCGCAAGAACGTCAACACCGGCAAGCTGGAGAACAGCGGCATCGAGGCAGACGCGACATTCGCCATCGACAGCCGCTGGTCCGTCACCACCAACCACAGCTACCTGCACCAGGCCCGCCCCGTAGTCGGCGCACCGACCTACAAGGGATACATCGGCGGCAGCTTCCACAGCAACGGCGTGGGCGTGCACGCAGGGCTTACACAAGTTGCCGGGCTGTACACTGCCGTGGGCAGCGACGAGACGAAAACAGACTTCACGCTGCTAAACGTCACCGTCGATTACCGCCTGTGCAAGAACGTCAAGCTGTGGGTCAAGGGGGACAACCTGCTCGGGCAACGCTACGAGATCGTGGCTGGCAACCCGATGCCCAAAGCGACATTCATGGCAGGTGTCGCTCTCGATTTCTGACAACAATATCAAAACACATAAACTCAACATTATGAACAAACTACTCATATCCTCAGCACTCGCAGCAGCATCGCTCACAGCTTCTGCCCAGTCGGCGAAGCCCACAGTGTACGTCACCCGCGAGATAACGCCCGAGTCGCTCGTGCGCATATACGAAGCCCTCGGACGCAAGGCCGAAGGGCGCGTGGCAGTCAAAATATCGACAGGCGAATCCGAGAAGACCGGCTACCTGCGCCCCGACTTCATCAAGCCGCTCCTCGACGAGGTGCACGGCACAATCGTGGAGTGCAACACCGCATACGGCGGCTCACGCGCCACAAGCGAAGACCACTGGAAGACCATTCGCCAGCACGGCTTCACCCGCGTCGCCCCGGTAGACATCATGGACGAGGAGGGCACTATAAATATCCCAGTGCGTGACACCACGCACCTGAAATACGACATCGTGGGCAGCCACATACAATATTACGACTTCATGATTAACCTCGCCCACTTCAAGGGGCACCAGATGGGCGGCCTCGGCGGCGTGCTGAAAAACGCCTCGATAGGCTGCGCCTCCTCCTCGGGCAAGGCATACATCCACACCGCCGGCGTAACCGAGAATGTTGACGAGCTGTGGGACCATGTTGACGACCAGGACGGTTTCGTCGAGTCAATGGCAGCAGCCGCACAGGCAGTACACGACTACTTCGACAACGGCAACAAGATACTGTACATCAGTGTGATGTACCGCATGAGCATCGACTGCGACTGCAACGCCAACCCGGCAGAGCCGCTCATCGCCGACTACGGCATCCTTGCGTCGCTCGACCCCGTTGCACTCGACCAGGCATGCTACGACATCGTCACGCAGATACACAACGACGAGCACAACAACACCCAGCCGCTGCTCGACCGCATCGCCAAGCAGCACGGCACACACATCATGGAGTGGGGAGAGAAAATCGGCCTCGGCAGCCGCGACTACGACCTCGTGAGCATCGACAAGTGACACCCGGCAAAGACTACATGGGCATGGGGATCCCGCCAGTCCGGGGTGCCCATATTATATGCGATGTCGCAAAAACAGCATTTCAACAGCCGCTTGCAGCCGCGCCTGAAAAAATAATCGGCTGAAAATTTGGCGGAACGGAAAATGTTGCCTAACTTTGCACTCGCAAAAGGGGCGAGACATTCCCTGACGCGAAGGAGAGATGGCAGAGTGGTCGATTGCGGCGGTCTTGAAAACCGTTGAGGGTCACACCTCCGGGGGTTCGAATCCCTCTCTCTCCGCAAAGGCGTGAAACAAAATTGCTTCACGCCTTTTTCGTGTCGCATAGCGAAGGAAAGTGCGGGGAGGGGTTGGGCAATCGGATTTTTTTTGCGATATTTGCACTCGCAATACTTCAACACAACAAGACCCGTACTGTACGATGAAAACCGACAGGAAAACATACACTTACGACGAGGCTTACAATGCCTCGCTCGAATATTTCAAGGGCGACGAGCTCGCAGCCCGCGTCTGGTCAAGCAAATATGCCCTGAAAGACTCGTTTGGCAACATCTACGAGCTGACACCGGACGACATGCACCGCCGCATCGCCGGCGAGATAGCACGCATCGAGGCGAAATACCCCAACCCGATGAGCGAGGACGAGGTGTTCTCGCTGCTGCGCGGTTTCCGCTACATAGTGCCGCAGGGCAGCCCCATGGCCGGCATCGGCAATGACTTCCAGATAGGCTCGCTCTCCAACTGCTTTGTCATCGGCCTCGCCGGCAGACCCGACTCGTACGGGGGCATCATCAAGATAGACGAGGAGCAGGTGCAGCTGATGAAGCGGCGCGGCGGCGTGGGACACGACCTCTCGCACATCCGCCCCAAAGGCAGCCCTGTGAAGAACTCCGCTCTCACCTCGACAGGCCTCGTGCCGTTCATGGAGCGGTATTCCAACTCCACACGCGAGGTGGCGCAGGACGGACGGCGCGGCGCATTGATGCTCTCTGTCAGCATCAAGCACCCGGATTCAGAAGCGTTTATCGACGCGAAGATGACCGAGGGCAAGGTGACGGGCGCAAATGTGTCGGTCAAGATAGACGACGAGTTCATGCGTGCCGCCCTGTCTGACGGCAAATACACGCAGACATACCCTATAAGCGGCGAAAAACCGCTGTACAGCAAGGACATCAACGCCAAGGCGTTGTGGGGCAAGATAGTCCACAACGCTTGGAAGAGCGCAGAGCCGGGCGTGCTGTTCTGGGACACAATCTTGCGAGAATCCGTCCCCGACTGCTATGCCGACGAGGGGTTCACAACCGTCTCGACCAACCCCTGCGGCGAGATACCCCTATGCCCCTACGACAGCTGCCGCCTAGTGGCGATCAACCTGTACAGCTATGTCCGCGACCCGTTCACCGACCATGCGTCGTTTGACTTCGACCTGTTCCGCACCCACGTCCGCAAGGCGCAGCGCATCATGGACGACATCATCGACCTCGAGATGGAGAAAATCGACAAGATCATCGACAAGATAGCCCACGACCCTGAAACCGACGAGGTGAAGCAGACGGAGCTGAACCTGTGGAAGAAGATACGCACCATGACCCTGAAAGGACGGCGCACGGGCTGCGGCACCACCGGCGAGGGGGACATGCTCGCGGCTCTCGGCTACCGCTACGGCACGCCCGAGGCAACGGCTTTCTCCGTCGAGGTCCACAAGCAGCTGGCGCTGGCATACTACGGCGCATCGGTCGACATGGCAGCGGAGCGCGGAGCGTTTGAAGTCTATGACGCAGAGCGCGAGAAGGACAACCCGTTCATACAGCGGCTGCGCGAGGCTGACCCTGCCCTCTACGAGAAGATGGTACGCCAGGGACGGCGCAACATCGCCTGCCTCACCATAGCCCCGACCGGCACGACCTCGCTCATGACACAGACCACCTCCGGCATCGAGCCGGTGTTCCTCCCCGTCTACAAACGCCGCCGCAAGGTCAACCCCAGCGACGAGAACGTGGTCATAGACTTCGTGGACGAAGTGGGCGACGCTTTCGAGGAATACATAGTATACCACCACAAGTTTGTCGAGTGGATGCGCTCTCGCGGCATCGAGCCGCGACGCAACATGACCGCTGAAGAAATCGACGCGCTGGTGGCACAGTCGCCGTATTACAAGGCCACGAGCAACGACGTGGACTGGATGGAGAAGGTGCGTATGCAGGGCGCTGTCCAGAAATGGGTGGACCACAGCATCTCCGTAACCATCAACCTCCCAGCCGACACGACTGAGGAGATGGTCGGCAAGCTGTACACAGAGGCCTGGCGTGCCGGCTGCAAGGGCTGCACTGTCTACCGTGACGGCTCGCGCAACAATGTGCTCGAAGCAGTCAAGAAGAAGGACGCCAAGCCGGCACTGATACATACGCCGCAGCACATAGTGAAACGTCCTATCGAACTCGAAGCCGATGTGGTGCGTTTCCAGAACAACAAGGAGAAGTGGATAGCCTTCGTCGGCCTCGTTGACGGCAAGCCCTACGAGATATTCACCGGCCTCGCCGACGACGAGGACGGCATATTCTGCCCCAAGAGCGTGTCGCACGGCAAGATAATCAAGGCGCAAGCCGCCGACGGAAGCAAGCGGTACGACTTCCAGTTTATAAACAAGCGCGGCTACAAGACCACTATCGAGGGGCTGAGCGAGAAGTTCAACCCCGAGTTCTGGAACTACGCCAAGCTGATCTCCGGCGTGCTGCGCTACGGCATGCCCATCGACCAGGTGCTGAAACTCGTAGGCGGCCTCGAACTGGACTCCGACAGCATAAACACGTGGAAGAACGGCGTGGAACGCGCCCTGAAGAAGTATATTCCCAACGGCACAAACGCCAAGGGGCAGAAATGCCCGCACTGCGGCGCGGAAACACTCATCTACCAGGAGGGCTGCCTGATATGCACCTCTTGCGGCACGTCCAAGTGCGGCTGACGCGCTCTCCTTCAAACTACCCGACACATTTAATGCAAACAGATTATGAAATACTACTATAACAACGCCGGTTCGCCGGCTGGACCTTACGAGAAGGATGAGCTGGCGGCGTACAGCATCGCCCCCGACACGCTGGTATGGCACGAGGGGCTCGACGACTGGAAGCCCGCAAATGAAATCGCCGAGCTCGCCGACTTCTTTGCGCCCGCCCCCGAGCCCATCCAAGAGCCAGAGCCTGAAACACTCCAGACATTGCCGCCCGCAGCACCCGAACCGCCGGCCTGCGGCACGGCAACGCCTCCCGCACCACTTGCCGGCTCCGTTCCTCCTCCAGCGGCATCTGGCATGACGACGCCCGCCTGTCCGCCGCCAACTGCCGGCACGCCCGCGCCGCAGCCCTATACAGCCGCGCCGACACCCGGCTCACCGACAGGAGCAGTGCCGCCACCCTCGCCCTGCGCACGCCCGACTGCGCCATACACTCCCCAAATGCCGCAGACACCGCCGATGCCGCCCGCGAGTAACGGCCACTGCCCCGCAAACGCGCCTGCCGAATGTGCCGCCCCCGTTGACTTCAAGCCTGGCAAAGGGGCTGCCGTCGCCGCAATCGTGATAGCTTCAATTGCAATGGTCACCGGCATATTCTCATACTTCACCTCATGGATATTCGCCGTACCGGCACTGATACTGGCGATATTGGCCATAAGCAAATCAGGCAACGCCGTCAAGGTCGCAGCCACGGGCAACATGGCCGCAGCAGAACGCATGGCACGCTCCGTACGCTCAATGAGCACCATTTCCATAATACTCGGAGCTTTGGGCATCGTCACCTTCCTGCTGCTGCTGACGATACTGTCCGTCCTGATATACGATGCGGTCAAAGATGTCCCGCCATATTACGGCTCGGAGTCATACGACTACTTCATGATGCTAGGCGGCATCCTGCGGTTCTGATGCCGCTGTTGCACCAAAACGCTTTGCATAAAGGAAACAGACAATGCCGAAGAAATTTTTCGCAATGATAGACGGCGAGCAGCGCGGGCCGTACCTGCTGACCGAACTCGCCGACGCTGGCGTAACCCCCGATACATACGTATGGTGCAAGGGGATGGAGGACTGGCAGAAAGCGCGTGACAATGCCGACATCTGCCGTGCGTTCCGCCAGCGCCTGTTCGCCGCCATGCACCCCTCGCAGCAGCCGCAAGCCACTATACCGGCCGCCCCCAGCGATGCGGGCGAGGAGAACATGGACTCGCTGCCGCCGCAGTTCCGGCACATCGTGCGCCGTTCCGGCACGCCGGTGCTGCCGCCCAACGACACGCGCCCCGACTACAGAGTGCCGCCGCGCAACCTGCTGCCGTATGCCATCATCGTCACGCTGCTGTGCGGCTCGCTGCTCGGGCTTGTCGCCGTATGGTTTGCCGCATCAGCCAACCGCGCATGGCGCAACGGCGAGAAAGAGCGTGCCTACGAGCTTACGAACCGCGCCAAGATGTGGATAGGCATAACCTTCTTCGTGGCAGTCATAGCCACCGGCATCATGATGATGCTCGCCAACCGCGGCACGCTCGGCTGACCTCAGTCAGCCATACAGAAAATATGCAGCCGACATACGTTTATAGTTAAAGATGCGTAATAATCCGACATTCCACGGGATGCCGGATTTATCATTATAGGAAAATGGGTATCTTTGCAGGGTAAACCATGCTCTATACTATACCTAATAAATAATCAAATGTCAAGAATTTACAGTCTTACAGCCGCATTGCTCGTGGCAGGCGTGACATTAAGCGCGTCGGCACAGCAGATTGAGCGGCGTTCAGCAGCCTCCAAGGCTCAGGTCTCCGGCGAGGAGATCGTGAGGCTAAACGGCGACGCACGCTACCGCGGATTTCAGGTTGACGCTTTCAACAGCGGCAACCTGCCCAAGCCTGTACTGATGGAAGTCCCGTCACACAAGGCTAAGAAAGCAACCCAGCCCAACGGCCTCGCGCCCATGCGCGTGAACGCCGCCGGCACATTCTACGGGTATCTGGGCTACAACTCGTCGCAGTTCCCCCAGTCGCAGGGATGGTACAACGTCAAAGTGCCCCAGTCCACCAACATCTGGAGCCAGGAGGACTACTATCCCTCTTGCGGCTATGTACGCAACGGCCAGCTCGTGACATGGTACCACAAATCCACCAACAGCTCAGGCCTCGAAGAGATGGGCATGCGCGTCTTCGACGTGGCTTCAGGCGCGCTGATAAGCCAGGAAACATTCGATCTGTTCGGAGGCTACGACAAGGTGGTGTGGAACAGCGCATACGACTCGGACAACGACATCGTGTACCTGATCACATCGCGTGCTGACAACGGCAACCAGTACCAGACGATGACGTATGACCCCAAAACAGGGACATATAAACGCTTGGGAGACATCCCCGTTTCCGACGGAGAGAACAGCCTCGCCATGGCATGGTGCCCGGAGGACGGCAATGTCTACATCCTCTTCGACGACTGCTCACTGAGCCGGCTCGACAAGAAGACCGGCAAGTTCACGGTCGCTGTGGAGTCAGACCACAGCATCGGCGAATACATCGGATCAATGGTATACAGCCCACGCGACAAAGGCATGGTGTACATAGCCACTTCCGCTGAATACATCGACCTGACCGAAATGGGCCTCATCGACATAAAGACGGGCAAATACACCGAAATCGGCAACATGAACAACGACGAGCAGTGGCTCATCCTCTACACCTCAGACCCGTTTGTAGTGGACGGCGCACCTGCCCCCGTGACCCTCGACAGCTGGAATTTCACTGGCGCCTCACTGGCTGGAACAGCCAAGCTGCGCATGCCCTCTACCGACAAGGACGGCGCAGCCTTCTCCGGCTCACTCTTCCTCGAGGTGACTGTCGATGGCTCTGCCACTCCGGTTTATGACAAGACCGCAGCTGCCGGCTCCACAGTCAGCGTCGACCTTACTCTCGAAGAGGGCATGCACGTCGTGACCGCACGCCCCTACACCTACAAGGGCATCGACAAGGTATACGGCGCGCCGCTCAACATCGAGAAATATGTCGGCAACGACATCCCTTGCGCACCTGAGAACGTACGCCTTTCCAAGACACAGGTGTCATGGAATCCCGTGACCAAAGGCGTCAACAACGGCTACATCAACACTTCGGACATGACATACAACGTATATCTGGACGGCGTGAAGATGAACACCACCCCGGTGAGCGGCAACAGCCTCTCCATTACCCTCCCCGCAGGCGGTGCAACATACTCTGCAGAGGTTGAGGCTGTGGCAGCCGGCAAGACTTCCGCCCGCGGCAAGTCAAACGACCTTGCCAACGACGGCGCACTCAGCGTCCCCGTATACCTCGGCCCGGCCGAAGGCGAGACAGAGATGTCTGCTGCAATGCGCGGCATGTTCACTATCATCAATGCCAACAACGACTATGACAGCCGCGGCGACACTCCGCGCACATGGTTCTATGACGAGCAGGACCCCCACACCGGCGGCTTCTACTACCTCTGCCACGGTGACAACCAGGCCGATGACTACCTGATACTCCCGGGCATCAACTTCTCCGACCCGAACACTGTCTACAACTTCAACTTCGAGGCCTGGGCATCCAACCACCCGTTTGCCGGCACAGAGCGTTTCGAGGTTGTGCTCGGCAACGGCAAGACCCTCGAGGACATGCGTGCCGCCACCGTCATCAAGAGCGCGACGGAAATCTCCAAGTCAGAGAACTTCAGCCCGATTGACCTGATGTTCAAGGTCGCTGAACCAGGCGTGAAGTACATCGCAATCCACTGCATCTCCGACGCCAACCAGTACCGTCTCTACGCACGCAACTTCAAGGTGACAGCCACCGAGTCTTCGATGAGCGCACCCGCTGCCGTGCAGGACATCAACATCACAGCTGCCGAGGACGGGACACTCTTCGCCAACGTCAGCTTCAAGATGCCGACCAAGACCATCGCCGGCGACGACATCGCTGCCGGGACATCTCTGACAGCTGCTGTCACCTCACCTGTCGAGACCAAGACCGTCACTGCCGCAACCGGCGAGACTGCCACTGTCAAGATTGCTGCCGGCCAGGGCGTGAACACATTCACTATCTGCGCAAGCAGCAGCGAGGGCAAGGGCGTCTCGACATCCGTGGCTCAGTTCGTCGGCGTTGACATCCCCGGCCCGGCAATCATCGAGAAGACCATCAGCGCAGACAACCGCAGCATGAAGCTCGACTGGCGCGTAGAAAAGCGCGGTGCCAACGGCGGTGCTGTCATACCAGAGGACTGCACCTACAAGCTGATGCGCTACACCGGACAGGCTTGGGCAGAATACCGCGACCTCGGCCATGAGACCACGTTCACATACACCGTACCCGCCGGCCAGGCTCTCGCCATTGAGCAGTTCGGCGTGCTCGCAGCCAACGCTGCCGGCTCCGCCAACACTTATTACACCGTCGGCGAAGTGCTCGGCCAGCCCTACGGACTGCCGATGAAGGAAACATTCCCCTATTCCGGCGAGAACGTCAACTTGACATACGAGCCGTACATGATCGAGCCTCTCACAGAGCTCTACCCCTCATGGGGCTTCGCAGACCCGGCAGAGCTCGCCGATGAAGGCGTTGAACCTAACGACAGCGGCATCGCCCTCGTCGCTTACTGGAAGGGCTCAAGCCAGCTGACGCTGCCGAAGTTCTCTACCAAGGGCATGAACAATGTCAAGGTTGACCTCAACATGTTCTTCGGCGCAGCAACCCCGACTTCAGTCGAGGTGCTCGCAACTTGCGAAAACGACCGCGACCACCTGCTCGCCACATTCACCGGCTCTGACGGCAGCGGCTGGGAGACCAAGACTGTCAACCTGCCCGCCAACATGCAGAACCGCGACTGGGTGGCTGTGACTATCCGCGTCAACATCGGCTCTTACTCGCAGTACTTCCTGCTCGACCGATTTGAGATCCGCAACTACGAGGGCGACGACCTCGCAGTTACTGCCATAACCGGCGACACATACGGCAATGTGGGCAACAGCCTGAACTTCACCGCCAAGGTGCGCAACTTCGGTTCATCAGACATGCCCCTCTCTGACGGCACTGTCAAGGTGATGCGCGGCTCTGAAGTACTCGAGACCCTCACCGCTGCCCGCCCGGCAGAGTCTCTCGCGCAGAACGACGAGGCTGAATACAACTTCACCCTCACTCCGAAGGTTGCCCTCATCGGCGAGTCTTCTCTCAGCTTCGCAATACAGTCAAACGACATCAATGCAGACAACAACACGATGTCTGTTCCCTTCAAGGTGTTCACCGACAACATCCCCGTTCCGCAGAACCTCAAGGCTGTTGAAGCAGATGACCACAAGAGCGCGACTGTGACATGGGACGAGCCCGCTGTCAACTTCGGCGCAGAGGAGACTGTACCCGGCAGCCACGGTGACATGCTCGGCGCGTTCCGCAACATCGACCGCGATGAACTCGCTACATATTCGCTCGGCTCAATCAACTATCCCGACCGTTTCGCCCCGACTGCATTCCAGTCATTCCAGCTCGACTGGATCAGCCAGCTTGTTCCCCTCTTGAAGGAAAGAGAGAAGCGCGGCGACAATATCCTCGTGACCATCGCTTCTCCGACAGGCACAGTTGACAACTGGCTGGTATCACCCGAGGTCAAGGGCGGCACAGAGGTTTCATTCGAGATCGCTTGTGCATCAGAAGCTGACGGCGAAACACTCTACGAGGAGGAAATCTCGCTGTGGTACTCTACGACCAACGACGATCCCGACTCATTCAAGAAGGTTGAGACATTCACCAACAGCCATGTTGAGTGGAAGCCTTGCAACGCCACACTCCCCGCTGATGCCAAGTACTTCGCTATCCGCTATGAGGGGACAGAAAACAACTTCTGCCTCTTCGTAGACAACATCAAGTACATCCCGGCACAGTACGACGGCACTCTCACTGGCTACGGCATCTGCTCCAACACATTCGCCGACATGGTTCGCACAGGAGCAACCCGCTCATGGACACACACCGACGGCTATGACACAAATCGCCCCACACTCTACCAGGCATACACCTTAATGGAAATCAAGGGTGATGAGGTTGTTTCTCATGCTTCAAACTCATATATTGTTGAGAACCTTCAGGTAGACGGCATCGAACGCTGCAACGGCGGCATCGCCGGCGGTCGCGGCTACATCGAAATCTCCGGCAACGAGGGCAATGAGGCAGTTGTTATGTCAGCCGACGGACGCATCATCGCTCGCGGCACCGTTGACAGCGACCTGACACGCATCGACATCGCCAAGGGCATCTATGTAGTGAAGTGCGGCAAGACCACCGCGAAAGTAGTGGTACGCTGACCCTGACAACGACAACAATCAAATCCCGATACAGTTGAGGGGAGCGCCAATCGGCGCTCCCCTCTCTTCGTATACTATATTCGTATATGTCATTCCTGCTGAGTAATGCGGTCCCGCAACTTGCGGTGGAGGCGGTCAGTGAACTGGTAGTTCTTCAGTCCCCAGCGCGGCGAGACAAGCATGTCTGCCGGCGACTGCGACACAAACCGTTCTATGGCAATGCGGCGCGGCACTGTCGCCACGATGTCGGCACACAGGTCGAGGTACTGGTCAACGGTGAAGCGCAGTGTGCGGTCAGCGCCGGCAAGGTAGCGGCGGTGCAGCTCCGTGCCGCGTATTATCTGCATCTGATGCAGCTTCAGCGTGTCTATCGGCAGTGCCGTCGCAGCACGCACCGTCGCGAGTATGTCCTCTCGTGTTTCTCCGGGCAACCCGGCTATCAGGTGCAGCCCGACATGGATGCCTCGGTCGTGGAGCGAGCCAGCGGCCTCGCATACGCATTGCCATGTATGGTGGCGGTTTACATCACGCAGCGTGCGGTCATGGCTCGTTTCCGCCCCTATCTCGACAATTACGGGGACACGGCGTGTCATTTCCTCAAGCAAGTCCAGCGTCGCCGTCGGCAGGCAGTCGGGGCGAGTGCCGATGATTATGCCGACTATCCCCTCGCAGTCCAAGGCCTCGCCGTACAGCCGCCGAAGCGTGTCGGCTGGAGCGAAAGTGTTAGTGTAGCTCTGGAAGTAGGCGAGATATTTCATCGAAGGGTATTTGCGGCCGAAGAATTTCCGCCCGTCCTCGATCTGCAGGCGTATGGGCAAGCGAGGGTCGGTATACGGCGGCGAGAATGTACGGTTGTCGCAGTAGATGCAGCCGCCCGTGCCGACAGTTCCGTCACGGTTAGGGCAGGTCATGCCCGCGTTGATCGACAGTTTCTGCACCTTCTGTCCCGGGAAAAGCCGCGACAGGTATTCGGCATAGTCGGTATAGTACGGGTTCACTCGCGTCAGAATTTGTGCCCTGCGGTGAGTAGCGCGTCGGCAATGGTGAGTATCGCCATGGCGCGTACCACAGCCGTGCCGCGGACAGCAATGCAGGGGTCATGCCTCCCCTTGACCTTGAGGGTCGTCGCCGCGCCGGTGTCGTCAATGGTTTTGACGGTCTGCCCGAGCGTGGGCGTAGGCTTGAAGACGACACGCATGTTTATGGGCATGCCGTTAGAGATGCCGCCCTGAATGCCGCCGCTGTTGTTGGTGAGGGTGGTCACTTCGCCATCCTCGGAGCAGGTGAACGTGTCAACGCAGTCCATGCCGCATTTGTAGGCAGATGAAAAGCCCATGCCGTATTCAAACCCCTTGACCCCGGGGATAGTCATCATGGCGTAAGCAAGCTGTGCCTGCAGTTTCCCGAATACCGGTTCGCCGAGGCCGACAGGCACGCCGTCAATGGTGCATGAGACCACGCCGCCCATGCTTTCCCCGTCCCGGCGCAACTCTTTCAGCAGAGTATCCCAAAACTCCTCACGCATGCCACCGACGCTTTCCAGCTTGGCGTTGACAGAAATGCCCTTGGCCATGAGGAGGTGGTCGGCGATGCCGGCAGCAGCCACACGTGCTGCGGTCTCGCGGGCAGAAGCGCGTCCGCCGCCGCGCCAGTCGCGTATGCCGTATTTGACCTGCCAGGTATAGTCGCCGTGGTTAGGGCGGAACTTGTGCCGCAGCTCCTCATAATCCTCGCTATGCGCATCGAGGTTGCGTATCGTGAAGCCAATGGGCGTGCCAAGCGTCACGCCCCCTTCGGTTAAGCCCGAAAGAAACTCCACAGTGTCGTCCTCGCGGCGACGCGACACACGGCTGCTATAGCCAGGGCGGCGTGCAGCCATCAGCTCTGCGACATGACTAACGTCGATGCGTATGCGTGGCGGCATGCCGTCGAGTATTCCCCCTATGGCCTTGCCGTGGCTCTCGCCGAAAGTCGTCAGGCGTAGCGTCTGTCCGAATGTGTTCATTGTTCAGCGTTATCGCCCGCGGTGGCTATGTCGCACACCGTGGCGTGGGTATAGGCAATGTAGTCAGCCGGGGAGAGTGCGAGCTGCAAGCCCCTCTGTCCGGCAGAGACGTAGAATATATCGAACTCGCGGCAATCCTCCTGCAGGAAGACCGGGAAGGGCTTCTTCATACCTATCGCCGTGCAGCCGCCGCGTATGTAGCCTGTCAGCGGCAGCAGCTCGCGCATCGGGATGAGTTCAGCCTTCTTGTTGCCCGACGCTTTCGCCGCCTTTTTCAGGTCAACCTCGCGGTTGCCGGGTATGACGCACACGAAATGTCCGTTGCGGTCGCCGTGCAGCACGAGGGTCTTGTATACCCGTTCGATAGGCTCGCCCAGCTGCTCGGCGACGTGCGATGCCGCCAGGTCGTCCGGGTCAAAGGCATACGGCACGAGGCTGTACGCTATCTTGGCCCGGTCGAGCAGCCGTGCGGCGTTGGTTTTCTGTACGTCCTTCCCCTTCATGGCGGTGTCTGTGTCAACGGGACATGGTGGCGAGCAGCTCCTCGTTGGTGCGCGTCAGCTCCATGCGCTTCTTCATGAACTCCATGGCCTCGAGCGAGTTCATGTCGCCGAGGTAGTTGCGGAGTATCCACATGCGGTTTAGCACGTCGGGCGATAGCAGCAGGTCGTCGCGGCGCGTTGAGGATGCCATGATGTCAACGGCGGGGAATATGCGCTTGTTGGAGAGCTTGCGGTCGAGCTGAAGCTCCATGTTGCCCGTGCCCTTGAACTCCTCGAATATGACTTCGTCCATCTTGGAGGACGTCTCGGTCAGGGCGGTAGCGATGATGGTGAGTGAACCGCCGTTCTCGATGTTGCGGGCTGCGCCGAAGAATCGCTTGGGACGCTGCAGCGCGTTGGCATCCACGCCGCCGGAAAGTATCTTGCCCGATGCCGGCGAGACGGTATTGTATGCGCGTGCCAGGCGAGTTATCGAGTCGAGCATTATCACCACGTCATGGCCGCACTCCACGAGGCGTTTAGCCTTTTCAAGCACGATGCCGGCTATCTTGACATGACGGTCCGCCGGCTCGTCGAATGTCGAGGCGATTACCTCGGCGTTGACGCTGCGGGCCATGTCTGTCACCTCCTCTGGCCTCTCGTCGATGAGCAGCATGATGATGTATGTCTCGGGGTGGTTCTCGGCGATAGCGTTGGCTATATCCTTGAGCAATATGGTCTTGCCAGTCTTGGGAGGCGCAACGATGAGCGCACGCTGGCCCTTGCCTATCGGGGCAAACATATCGACGATGCGTGTCGATATGTTGCTGCTGCGTCCGCTGGTGAGGTTGAATTTCTCGTCAGGGAACAGCGGCACAAGGTGCTCAAAAGGCGAGCGGTCAGCCACCACTGCGGGGTCGAGTCCGTTGACAGAGTTGATGCAGCACAGCGGGAAATACTTCTCGCCCTCACGCGGCGGGCGTATGCCGCCTTCCACCACGTCACCGGGCTTCAGGCCGTACTGCTTGATCTGCTGCTGCGACACATACACGTCGTCGGGGCTGGTGAGGTAGTTGTAGTCACTTGAACGGAGGAAGCCATAGCCGTCGGGCATTATTTCGAGCACGCCGGAGGAAACTATAATGCCACTGAAATCGAACATTGTCTCCTGTTGGCGCATCTGCTGCTGTTGCTGCTGCTCGAGCATACGCCGCTGCTGCTGCCGCTGCTTCTTGCTCAGGTGTTTCTGCTTGGCCTGGGCCTGGGTCTGTTGCAATATTATGTCCACACCCGGCTCTGCGATGATGATAGGGGCATGGGCGGCGGCGATGGCTGCCTCCTCGATTTCCTTCTGCGTGCGGCGCACGAAAGTTTTGCCTTTGGCCTTTGAGAAAAACGAGTCAAGCGAGGGTTTCTGCCGTGGCTGCTGTGTCTCCTCATTGTCAGGCTGTTCTGCAACGGGTTGCGGTTCACCGCCTTCTGGCGCGGCATTGCTTTCTGCTGGCACAGCGGCGGCTGTCTGGTCAGGCTCGGCTTCTTGCTGCGGCTGTGCAGCAGCTTCCGGTGCTGGTTCAGGCTGCTGCGTCTGCGCTTCTGCCGGAGCAGCTTCGAGGCCAGGAATTGCAGCCTCTGCTGTTTCAGCCGTTTCAGCTGGCTTTGCCTTGGGCTTGCGGCCACGCTTCTTGGGAGCGGGCTTCTCGGCAGCTTCTGCTTCGGCGGCAGGAGTCTCAGCCGGAGCAGCCTCTGCTGTTTCACCAGTTTCAGCAGTTTCAGCAGGCTTTGCCTTGGGCTTGCGGCCGCGCTTCTTGGGAGCGGGCTTCTCGGCGGCCTCTGCCTCTGCGGCATTTTCCGCCGCTGCTGCAGCCTCTGCGCTCTTTGCGGCACGAGGCTTGCGCTCCTTTGTCGTTTTGCGCGAAGACGACTTGCTTGCGTTTTCCATAGCGGCATCCGCCTGATTGTCAAGAATGTAGTAGACTGCATCCTGTTGGGTGTCAGCATCGGCTATTTTCATCCCCATGCTTTCGGCTATCTTCAGCACCTCTTCGCGAGGCAAGGCTTCGAGTTGTTCGATATTGTACATAAACGAAATCTTAGAAGCCGGTCAGCTCATGTCATCGAGTTGGCTCGGCACTCGGCTGGAATATCCACGCCGGTATGTTTTGTTGGTATATAGGATTAATATCTGTTTTTGCCTGTCCAGTTCGTCAGGGCTTGAAAAGTCAGGAAGAAAGGGACAGGTGGAAATCGGCTTAAAATGCAATACATACCCAATTGACAGACACCCTCACAAGGCGCGTAGCTTAGGCTGCATTACGTCCGATTGAAGAATTTGCCGGAGACCGGCGTTGACGCATTTTCCGGGCATATCGCCGTCCATTCGTCCGGCAGCTCCTGAAACACACCGCGAAATTACAAATAAATTCCGAACTGACAAAACATCACGCCGTTTTTTGCATATATCTCGCGCATTTTCAGCAGGTTGCACCCTTCACATATTGCACGGAAACGTGAATGGAAGCCATACGAAAAAAGAGAGGCATCCGCAAATGCGGGATGTCTCTCCTTATGCTGAGTCGTAAATGATTGTCAGAGTTCTCCGAAATGGGCTTTGGCAAGCTGCTTCTCGACGTATGCAGCATCGACGGTGAATTTCTCTGGCTTCTCCGTCGGTATCTCGAACATGGCGTCTACCATCACCGTCTCGACTATCGAGCGCAGCCCGCGTGCCCCGAGCTTGTACTCGAGCGCGGTATCGACTATGCGGTCGAGCGCGTCGGGGGTAAATTCCAGTTCCGTGCCGTCAATGTGGAACAGCTTCTTGTACTGGCGCACAATGGCGTTCTTCGGCTCGGTCAGGATGCGGCGCAGCGCGTCGCGGTCGAGCGGCTCGAGGCTGGTGAGTATCGGCAGACGGCCTACGATTTCGGGGATAAGGCCGAAGCTCTTGAGATCCATCGGCTGGACGTAGCGCATCAGGTTCTCGCGGTGACGTTTGCGTGACACCTCGTCCTTGCCGTAGCCGACCACGCGGGTGTTGAGGCGAGCGGCAATCTTGCGCTCGATGCCATCAAACGCGCCTCCGCAGATGAACAGGATGTTGCGCGTGTCAACGGCTATGAGCTTCTGCTCCGGGTGCTTGCGCCCGCCGTTTGGCGGCACGAGGGCGACAGTGCCTTCCAGCAGCTTGAGCAGACCTTGCTGCACGCCCTCGCCGCTCACGTCGCGGGTTATCGAGGGGTTGTCGCTCTTGCGGGCTATCTTGTCTATCTCGTCGATGAATATGATGCCCTTCTCGGCCTTTGCCACGTCATAGTCACACGCCTGGAGCAGGCGTGTGAGCAGCGACTCGATGTCCTCGCCCACATATCCGGCCTCTGTCAGCACTGTCGCGTCCACGATGGTGAACGGCACGTCGAGCAGACGCGCTATCGACTTGGCGAGCAGCGTCTTGCCCGTACCCGTAGGCCCGACGAGCAGGATGTTAGACTTTTCGATTTCCACATCGGGGTCGCTGTCCTTGTCCGAGCCCTTGGCGGCATTGTCGTCAAGACGCTTGTAATGGTTGTAGACAGCCACCGACAGGTATTTCTTGGCGTTGTCCTGGCCGATGACATACTGGTCGAGGAACGCCTTGATTTCCTGAGGCGGCGGTA
The DNA here is from genome assembly GCA_934663645.1 of uncultured Muribaculaceae bacterium. Lineage (GTDB taxonomy): Bacteria > Bacteroidota > Bacteroidia > Bacteroidales > Muribaculaceae > Lepagella. Next base: position 25,328 of record CAKUKR010000016.1, read on the forward strand.
TCACGTGCTTCTCCGCGGACTTCTTCCCCTTGCTGCGCGATGCCACGTCAGACTGGCGGGCACTGTCAATCATGTTGATGCAGTTCTCGCAGAAGTTCAGCCCTGGGACAATCTCGATGACATGGTTTTCGGGCGAGCTCTCAGAGCCGCACATGGAGCATTTCAGCTTCTTTGCCATTATTTCTTGTCGTTATTGCGTGAGGGGTTGGCGAGCACCTTGTCAATCATGCCGTACTGCTCCGCCTCGGCAGCTATCATCCAGTAGTCGCGGTCAGAGTCCGCCTCGACCTTCTCGAAGGGCTGGCCTGAATGGTCGGAGATGATGCGGTAGAGTTCCTCCTTGAGTTTGAGTATCTCGCGGGCGGTAATCTCGATGTCGGAGGCCTGACCCTGGATGCCGCCCATGGGCTGGTGTATCATGACACGCGAGTGGGGCAGCGCAAAGCGTTTACCCTTCTGTCCTGCCACGAGCAGGACGGCGGCCATCGACGCAGCCATGCCAGTGCAGATGGTTGACACGTCCGAGTTGATGTACTGCATGGTGTCGTATATGCCCAGGCCGGCATACACGCTTCCGCCGGGGGAGTTGATGTAGATCGAGATGTCCTTCTCGGGGTCAACGGAGTCAAGGTAGAGCAGCTGCGCCTGAATGATGTTGGCAGACTGGTCGGTCACCTGTGTGCCGAGGAATATGATGCGGTCCATCATGAGGCGCGAGAACACGTCCATCTGCGCCACGTTGAGCTGGCGTTCCTCGAGGATGTAAGGGTTGATGTAATCGGCGCGAGGCACTGTTGTCATGCCCTGTGCCTGTGTGCCGACATAGTTGCGGTAAGCGTCGAGTGTGGTCGAGCTGATGCCGCTCGATGCGGCGTACTTGCTGAAATCGTCTCTCATCGTGTCTGTTTTATAGTTGGATGTTATGGTGCGCGGTTGCGGCAAATGCCGTGCCGAAAATGCCGACCCCCCAGCGGACGGCTGCTGCAGAGTGTCCGCTCGGGGGTTCAGTCGTATATGTTTATGGCATGACGCGGATTACTCCTTGGTCACTTCTGCCACGTCAAAGAGCTTGTTGAAGTCCTCTACGCTGACTTCCTTCTCGTCGAGGGCCACTGTGTCGTGGATAGCCTTGAACACCTGCATCTCGAATGTCTCGTTGGCGATGCGGCGGCGCACCTTCTCGTCGTCGAGGAGCTGCTTGGCGTATTTCTCGATCACGTCGTCGGGTATCTGGGTCATGCCGTATTTGGCAAACTCGTTGCGAGCCATCAGGCCTGCAACATTCTTCATGTCCTCCTCTGTCACCTTAAGCTGCTTCTCCTCGGCAAACTTGTCAGCGATGAGCTGCCATTTCAGGCCGCCGACAGCCTCGGCGTATGCTGCGTCCACGTTGTCGTCGTTGACGTTCTCGTTCTCCATCTTGAGGTACTCCTTGAGGATGCGCTCCGGCAGCGTGATTTCGCCCACGGCCTTCTCAATGGCCTCGCGTGCGTCTATGCTGAAACGATAGTTCGAGTCAGCCACGAGCTGGCCGGCTATCATGTCGCGCATAGCGTCGTGGTATTCCTTCTCGTCGTGCACCTTGTCTGCGCCGAACACCTTGTCATAGTACTCCTGACCGAGTTCTGCGGGCTCAAGCACCATTATCTTGGTAACTTCAAATGAGAAGTCGCCCGTGTGCTTGTCTGCAGCCTCCTTGTCGATGCCGAGCATCGAAGCCATCTCCGAGGGGTTGTTCTCGCAAGTCTTGGAAGGGTTGAACACGAGCTTGTCACCTACGTGCACGCCGGCGAACAGCTTGGTCTGCTCCTCGTCCTTGAAGTACTTGGGAGCGACGATGCCACGCTCGTTGACGATGCCGCCTTCGAGGGCGTTGCCGTCCTCGCCGAGTTCGGTGATAGTGCCGTATACCACAGCGTCCTCGGTGGCAGTGTCACCCTCTTTCTGCTCGCCCATGCGGCGGCGCATTGCAGTGCTCTGCTCCTCGATCATCTGGTCAGTCACCTGTATCTTGTAGTACGGTATGTGCAGGTCGGCGTTGATGACAGGCTTGATTTCAGGAGCAAGGCCTACCTCAAACTCGAATGTGAAGTCCTTGGCCTCGATGTTGAAATCGTCGTTGCGCACAGGCACCGGATTGCCCAGCACACGCAGCTTGTTCTCGCTGATATAGTTGAAGAGGGCATCGCTGACCTCCTTGTTGATGACCTCGTATTTCACCGATGTGCCGAACTTCTTCTCAATCAGTGCCACGGGGGCGTGTCCGGGGCGGAAGCCGGGGATGCTCTGTGTACGCACCAGAGTCTTGATCTGCTTCTTGACCTTGTCGGTGTAGTCGTTCTCTTCAAGCGTGATGGCGATTTTTCCTTCTACTTCGCCCAGCTTGTCATAGTTTACATTCATTTTCTGATATGTATTTTGTTGGTTATTTCTGTATTGGTATGCCGCTGCTCCGGACACCCCTCGGGCAACCGGCAGCAATTCGGCACGCGAAATTACAAAAAATCCTCCTCAACCGCAAGCACCAGCGTCATAAACGCATAACGGACACCCTGCGGATGTCCGTTTTATGCTTTTTTATACCGGCTGTGCGTCAGTCGATGAACCCCTGCACGCGCAGGAAGTCCATGAGGCGGCGCGACATCTGCTCGTTCATCTCGCGCGTGTAGCGCACGTCCGTAAACACCTGTGCCAGCGTCTGCTTGCCGTTCTCCTCGACAAACTTGCGGTTGGCAGGATACTCGTCCTTGGGCCGGTAGAGGCGGCGTATGTCATCGTCCGACATTTCGGGATAACGCTCCTCGTACAGCACCGCGTCCACGTCGAGGCGTTCCGTCTCCTCGCCCTCGCCGTCGGGGTATCCCAAGGCGATGCACGCGACAGGCATGGTGAGGCGCGGCAGGTGAAGTGCCTCGGCTATCTCGGCGGCATTGTAGGTGACAGTCCCCAGATAACATGTTCCGAGGCCGTTCATTTCAGCCACGGTGACTATCTGCTGCGCCACTATCAGCGCGTCAGCCATGGCGGAAGTCAGCGACAGGAAATTGTCGTAGCCCGGGGCGGCATCGCTCACCTCGCACCAGCGCGAGAAGCGGCCGAAGTCGGCGCATACCGTCAGCAGCACGTCCGCGCCGGTGGCTGCCGGCTGGTTGAAATGCATAGCCTCGAGAGGCTTGCGGCTCTCCCCCTTCCGCGAGGATATGATGCTGTACAGTTGCATATTGCCGGTGGTAGGCGCTTTGACAGCCTGTGCCACTATCGAACGCAGCAGCTGCGCGTCTATGGGCTTGTCCTGAAAACGGCGCACACTGCGCCGGTCGGTGAAGTAACTCATTGTATTTTCAATTGTCATATGTGTTCGTTTGGTCATTTGTGCCGTTCATCTGCCGCTGGCGGCTATGCGTGCTGCGAGTTCATCGTTGAACCGCGACGCGCCGAGCAGCCGCTCTATAGTCAGATGCATACGGTAACGCCAGTAGTGCTTCGGGTTGGCCGGCACGTTTATCTGCTCGTCAGCGGGGTTTTCACGGCGCAGGTCGCCGTCGGCGGCAAGCCAGTCCTGAAGCGGCAGTATGCAGAGCATCGACGGGCTGCTGAGGTGCATGTCGGCGATGCTGCGGCACACCCATGGCTCGGCAAAATACGGAGCATCGCCCTGCTGGTGCAGCACTCCAGCGTAAAACCGCTGCGAGCGGGCGCGGTCTTCCTCCCACCATGCGCGGATGCCCGACATGTCATGTGTAGAGGTAGTGCATACGCTGTAGTAGGGGTATGCCCATGTGTCGGCAAACTCCACGCTCGTGTCCTTGGGCATGCGCTGTATCTCCAGCGAGAGTATCTCCAGCGAGCGCATCACGTCCGGCACACAGCCGGGTATCATGCCCAAATCCTCGGCGCACGACAGCATGCGGGTGGACTCTATCAGCGGCGGCAGCTTCCACATCGCCTTGCCGCGCCAGAACTCGTCGTGGCGGCGGTAGAAGAAGTCGTTGTACAGGCGGTCAAAGCACTGACGCTCATAATCGTTCAATGCGCGGTACTGGTATGTGAACTGCGCCGAGATGCGCGGGTGATACTTGCCGCGCTCTGCCGGGTCTTCGATAAACAGCACGTCGTCGATGAGCCCCATCAGGCCGTCGCGCAACCGCGTGTTCTCCTCTGTCTGCTCGAGGGCGGCGAAGTGTGCGCTCACCTTAGCCTGAGTGTCCACCTCGGGACGCAAGCGGAAGCGTCCCTCCCCCGACGGCTCGAGATAACGCTCCTTGGCAGCGGCGGCATGCTCGCCGAAGAAATCTGACAGCACCCACTCCATGATGTAGGGGCGAGTATGAATGTCGGGGTTTATCCAGAAGTCATAGCCGTGGCGCATCTCCTCCGGGGTGTACGGCAACGCGGGGTTGAAATAGCCCAGCAAGCCGTGCTCCGCCTCCACAGGTATCTGCCAGATGCGGAAGAAGCCGAGGATATGGTCAATGCGGTATGCGTCGAAATATTCCGACATCTTGCGCAGACGCGCCTTCCACCATGCGAAACCGTCGCGTGCCATAACCTCCCAGTTGTAGGTCGGGAAGCCCCAGTTCTGCCCCATTACGGAGAAGTCGTCCGGCGGCGCACCCGCGCAAACGTCCATGTTGAACAGCTCGGGATGCATCCACGCATCCACGCTGAACCGGCTGATGCCGATAGGTATGTCCCCCTTAAGCACCACGCCGTTCTGGTGGGCATAGTCGCGCACGGCACGAAGCTGGCGGTCGAGATGGAACTGCACGAAGCAGTAATAGCCCGCCTCGGCAGCGTGGCCGGCAGCAAACTGCTCCACGGCCTGGGCGTCATACTTCGCCATATCGCCCCACTGGTTATTGTCAGCCGTGCCGTTGATGTCACGCAATGTGCACCACACGGCGTAAGGCGTGAGCCAGTCGCGGTTGGCGGCCTCAAAGCGGCGGTATTCCGCACCGGCCATGGTGTCTGCGCCTTGGCGGCGGTAGATGTCGCGCATATATTCCTCCTTGGCGTTGCAGACACGCTCATAGTCCACCGTCGGGAGGGCGTTCAGCTCACGCCGCAAAGCCTCGTGGCGGCGGCGCGACTCCTCGTCGTCCGGAGTGCCGGCCTCCTCGAGACGCAGGTACATCGGGTGAAGGGCAAACGTCGAGTTGGCCTTGTAGGGGTATGAGTCGACCCACGTGCGAGTCATCGTAGTGTCATTGACAGGCAGCAGCTGAAGCACCTTTTGCCCGGTGCGGGCGCACCAGTCCACCATCAGGCGGATGTCGGCGAAATCCCCTGCCCCGAAGTCGGCTTCGGAGCGCAGCGAGAAGACCGGTATTGCCGTGCCGGCACCGCGCCAGTCGCTGCGCGGAGTGGCAAACCGCAGTCCGTCAAGCACCATGCAGCAGTCCTCGCAACCCTCAACGGAAATGCCGAATGAACGGTTGGCGATGACCTCCCACGCTGCTTCGCCAGGGTTGTCGCGGCTTGTGATGAGGAACTTGTATTCAAACGGCGAGCGCAACGCCGACAGGGGTATCTGCGCCTCCCACACCGGGTAGTGCGCATCGTTGAGCTGCAACGCCTGGCGCGGGTTCCAGTTGCCGAGAGCAGGTATGCTGCCGGCCATGGCGAGCCTCTCCCCGGGGGCAATCATCGGCGCGGACACGCGCACAGTCAGCATCCCCGGCGCGGGGCGCAGCGGCTGGTCCTTGCAGCTGCGACGCAAGATGCCGTCTACGAAAGCCGACGAATAGTACGGCTTGTCGAGCGGCTGGTCCTGCCAGCAGTCATACAGGCGGTATTCCATAGCCCCGGGGCAGCGGCGCAATATGTGCGCATCGCCCCATTCGAGCCGCCACGCGCCCTGTTCGGGCTTCACAATGTATCGGTAAGAGGAAGTTTCAGGCACCTCGTCGGCATCCACGGTCAGCTGCCACATAGCCGGGCCGACCATCTTCATCGCCGGGGCAAGGCGGTCATCGCCGCCGCCCAACGCCGGCAGCTCGCCGCAGATGTGCAGCGTCTCTCCCCAGCGGGTGCTGTAATTGATGTTGAAAGTGATTTTCATGCAAGAGTCATGTTGAGGGTTGCGCCCCTGCCGCTGCGCAGCCGCGCCACGGCAAGACCGTATGCAAAGTTAGTCATTTCCGCCGTATGATGCAACAGCCCCCGCCACCCCGAAAGGTTGGCACTACCAACCTTTAAGCGGAGTTTTAACACATTGTCCTGCGTTTACCCCAAATTCTGGAACGAAAAAAAGGAGGGGCGACCGTCGCC
>CAKUKR010000017.1 GCA_934663645.1 uncultured Muribaculaceae bacterium
CCTGGGAGACCGCGAGGCCTCCCTTTTTGTTTTCCTGCATTGCCCCCTGACGCAGCCTGTCCGGAAATGCGCTCATCTGGTGGCGCGACGCCGCGCCCCCGCGCCGCGCGGGCTTACCCCTGGCGGAGGAGCTGGAGAGAGGAGGGCTGCGCCCTCTGTCTCCATGCGGTTTCACCCGCTGCGTTCAACCCCGATTTTGCACTTCGAACTGGATTCTACAAATGTTTTTTAGAGCCGACGTAAATGCGAGTGTCATACTGTTGTTTGGCTGAAATTCGGATGACGGAAAATCGCGAAAACTATTCCAATGTTTGCGAGATTGGAATAGTTTGGATAACTTTGCGGTGCGAACAAATCCATATGAAAGTGGTGATACTTAATTTGATATTCGGTTATGAGCCTCCAGGTTATGAGCCTTCAGGTCGCGGCTATGATTTTAGTGGCGATGATGAAGAGGAGATTGATGCAATATTGTGGTCTGCCAACTATTCAGACATTATTGATTTCGTAAAAGACCATATACTGCCACTGTTTGAATACAAGCTGTTTACAGCATACATAATATTGAGTTGTGTTTGTTGGGTTGTGGCATTTGGCTGGGACTTCTTGATGAATTTCTGGCAAAAGCATTTAGCGTCGAAGCCACTGCCTAAAGTTTGTGACAGTGATACTATACCGGATATTCTGTGTATGATTGCATTCCCGGTATTTGCGTTTTGCGGTCTTCTCTTCGTTTCATTTTTGATTGTGACGTTTGTTGTCGTAGTGCGGTTTATTTTTGGTGTACTATGCCTTCTTTTGTCATATTGGTGGCAGATTCTTCTCGGTATAGTTGGGGCTATAATCCTGTTGCTTTGCTTTTTGTCAATAAAGGAATGGCTTACAAAGGAATGATGTGGGTGTGTCAAAATGCACGGACATCGTGTGATTGTGATGACCAGGTAGAGACACGGTGTGCTGTGTTTGAAGAGGTATATTGCAGTAAATCAAGTAATTATACTTGTTGTTCGGCGGATACGGCACGCCGTGTTCCTACCGTGCTGGGGATAATTGACTTGGTTGCAATGGCTGTAGTATTATCTAATGTGCTGTGACCGCGCATGGCGGGGCTGGCGCGAGAATCGGGTGCGTAAAGCGCGTGCCGGTCACGGGGAATTATTTTTTTGGCGCATAATATGGTTTTGTCGGATTTTATTTCTACTTTTGCATCGTGAAACAGATTCTGTGATGACATGAAACTCGTTTGACACCAAATCCGCGGCAGGCGTGACCCTGCCACTGTACAGAACAAAGCAACGTAATAACAATCAAAACCGTGTGACAAAGGCAGAGATGCTATTAGAGCGCGGAGACTACAAAACCAAGAAACAACACAATGATGGAATCGGAGAAAAAGCCTAAGAGACCGCGCATCGGCGCGTTGCCGACAGGCGCGGACGAGAAGAAGGACATCGAAGGTCGCTATGAGAAGGTCAATTATCCCGGCGACAGCACAGGATACCGCAAGGAGTATCCCTATCAGCAACGCCAGTACGGCGACAGCCAGTATCAGAACAGATACCAGCAGCGTGACAGCTATGCGAGCCGTTACGACCGTCCGTCATACGGCGGCCGGTCATACGAGCAGCAGCCGGACACAGCAGCTGCGGGCAGTGCTGACGCCCAGGGGGCAAGCCGTGAGGGCGCGCCTATGCAGCAGCCGCGCCAGCAGGGCTATCATCAGGGCGGCTACAACCAGAACCGTCAAGGTGGCTACAACAGCCGTCCCGGAGGTTACAACCAGAACCGCCAAGGTGGGTATAACAACAACCGTCAGGGCGGCTACAACCAGAACCGCCAGGGCGGGTATAACAACAACCGTCCCGGAGGTTACAACCAGAACCGCCAGGGCGGGTATAACAACAACCGTCAGGGCGGCTACGGACAGAACCGTCAGGGAGGGTACAACAACAACCGTCCCGGAGGTTACAACCAGAACCGTCAGGGCGGGTATAACAACAACCGTCCTGGAGGTTACAACCAGAACCGCCCGGGCGGCTACAACAACCAGAACCGCCCGGCTAACAACCGCAAGAACAGCTACAACAACAATAATGCTAACCAGAACCGCAAGAGCCTGCGTTTCACACCGCGTCCCAAACAGATCGACTATGTACTCGAGGACGTTGACCCGAATGCACCGATCCGTCTGAACAAGTATATGTCGAATGCTGGCATCTGCTCGCGCCGCGAGGCTGACAACTACATCGCAAAGGGACTTGTCAAGGTGAACGGCAATGTGGTGACTGAGCTCGGCACCAAGATACAGCGCACCGACGTGGTGGAATACGACGAGAAGATCGTAATCCCCGAGCGCAAGTGCTATGTGCTGCTCAACAAGCCCAAGGACTGCGTGACAACCTCTGAGGACCCGGGCGGCCGCACCACGGTCATGGACCTGGTGAAGAACGCTTGCCAGGAGCGCATCTATCCCGTAGGCCGTCTGGACCGCAACACCACTGGCGTGCTGCTGCTGACCAACGACGGCGAATTGGCCTCGAAGCTGACACACCCGAAGTTTGTCAAGAAGAAGATATACCATGTATGGACAGACAAGCCCATTACAGAGGAGGATATGCAGCGCATCGCCGACGGCATCGAGCTTGAGGACGGAGAAATACACGCTGATGCCATAAGCTATGTGTCTGACACTGACCGCAACCAGGCCGGCATCGAGATACACAGCGGACGCAACCGCATCGTGCGCCGCATCTTCGAGCATCTCGGCTACCGTGTCACCAAGCTTGACCGCGTGTATTTCGCCGGGCTGACCAAGAAGAACCTGCCTCGCGGACGCTGGCGTTACCTCACTCAGGAGGAGGTCAACTTCCTGCGCATGGGGTCGTTTGAATAATCACTGCGCGGAACGGCACGGAGTTTGCCGCCGCGAACAGAAACATAGAATAAGCCGGAGGATGCTGCCGGGCGAGTCCCGCAGCTTCTTCCGGTGTATCTGCCGGCAGGCGGAACAAGAATTAAACAAAAGAGGGCAAGCCCTTTGCGGCGGCCCGCCATTTGGTAGATTATGGAAAAGATAAGACGCACACGAATATCGGACATGCTCGGGTCGCCGGCAGACTTGGTCGGCAAGACCGTTGATGTCAAGGGGTGGGTGCGCACCCGCCGGGGCAACAAGAACGTTCAGTTCGTAGCCCTCAACGATGGCTCGACCATCAAGAATGTACAGATAGTGTTCGACCTCGGCAGGTTTTCCGAGGAGGCCATGCGCCCCATCACCACCGGGTCGAGCATCCATGTCCAGGGCCTGCTCGTGGAGTCGCAGGGCAAAGGGCAGACAGTAGAGATACAGGCGCAGGAGCTGGAAGTGTACGGCACAGCCCCTGTGGACACATATCCCCTCCAGAAGAAAGGGCATACCCTTGAGTTCCTGCGCGAGAAGGCTCATCTGCGTCCGCGCACCAACACTTTCGGCGCGGTGCTGCGCATACGTCACGCGCTCGCCTTTGCCGTACACAAGTTTTTCAACGACAAGGGGTTCTATTATTTCCACACGCCGCTCATCACCGCATCTGACTGCGAGGGCGCGGGCGCGATGTTCCAGGTTACGACGCTTGACATGGAGAATCCGCCGCGCAACGAGGAGGGGAAGGTGGACTATACAGCCGACTTCTTCGGCCGCCACGTTTCGCTGACGGTTTCCGGACAGCTCGAGGGTGAGCTGGGCGCAACCGCTCTTGGCTGCATCTACACTTTCGGCCCGACATTCCGCGCTGAGAATTCAAACACTCCGCGCCACCTGTCAGAGTTCTGGATGATTGAGCCGGAAATGGCGTTCTACGAGATAGAGGACAACATGGACCTGGCCGAGGAGTTCATCAAATACTGCATCAACTACGCGCTTGAGCACTGCATGGACGACATTCAGTTCCTAAACGACATGTTTGACAAGGAGCTGGTCAACACCCTGCGCTTTGTGGTTGACAACGATTTTGTGCGTCTGCCGTATACCGAGGGCGTGAAGATACTCGAACAGAGCGGAAAGAAATTCGAGTTCCCCGTATACTGGGGCGTAGACCTCGCTTCCGAACATGAGCGTTACCTGGTGGAGGAACACTTCAAGAAACCGGTCATACTGACCGATTACCCGAAGGAAATCAAGGCGTTCTACATGAAGCTGAACGATGACGGCAAGACCGTCCGCGCCATGGACGTGCTGTTCCCTAAAATCGGGGAAATCATTGGCGGCTCGCAGCGCGAGGAGAGCCTCGAGAAGCTGGAGGCACGCATGAAGGAGCTGGATATGCAGCCCATAGAGTGGTATCTCGACACACGCCGTTTCGGCACAGTGCCTCACAGCGGCTTCGGCCTCGGTTTCGAGCGTCTGGTCCTTTTCGTGACCGGCATGCAGAACATCCGTGACGTGATACCTTTCCCGCGTTATCCGAACAACTGTGAGTATTAAGCATCTGCTGAAATATTTAGTTGCATTCATAGCGGCTGTCTGCATCAGTGCAGGCAGCCTTGCCTCGTCTTTGCCCGCGCCGCAGCCGCAAGCCGCGCCGCAGCCAGACGATGCGTTGACAGTCAGCCTGTTGACGTGCTATCCCGGGGCAGAGGTGTATGCCCTGTGTGGGCATACTGCTATACGTGTGCGTTCTGCCGCCATGGACTCGGTGTGGAACTATGGGCTGTTCGACTTTACGGAACCCAACTTCCTGTACCGCTTTGTCAAGGGCGAGACAGACTACCGCCTTGGGGGCTATCCCTTCGCCTGGTTTCTGCCTGAATATGTGGAACGCGGCTCCAAGGTCGTTGAGCAGGAAATCAACTTCACACAGCCTGAGGCGCACCGTCTGCTGCGTGAGCTGCGCAACGAGTCATTGCCGCAGAACTGCACCTATCGCTACAATTATGTGCGCGACAACTGCGCCACCCGTGTGATAGAGCGCATCGACAAGGCCGCCGGCGCCAAAATCCTGTACCCTGGTTTCAGCCGCTATGGCACATACCGCCGCGAGATGCGGGCATATCATGCCAACTATCCGTGGTATCAGCTCGGCATAGACATTGCGCTCGGTTCGGGGCTCGACCGTGACCTTTCGCCTCGCGAGGAAATGTTTGTGCCTATTGAGCTGATGGACAAGGCCTCAAAGGCGACGTTCCCGGACGGACGTCCGTTTGTCCGTGCCACGAAAGTGCTCAACGAAGGGACGCCCAGGGCTGTGCTGCCGCCTACGCCGTGGTATCTGACGCCCCTTTTCTGGGCGGCGATAGTGGCTGCAATTGCCATAGCAGTGGCTGTGTTTGACATACGGCGCGGCAAGTGCCTGCGTCTGGTCTATTCATTGTATTGGCTATTGGTCGGCCTTGCCGGCATCGTGGTGTGGTTTCTCGCCTTCTTCTCGACGCACGAGGCTACATCGCCCAATATACATATATGGTGGGTGACACCGCTGATGCTGGTGTCTGCTGTCACAATATGGATACCACGGCTGCACCATGTCACCAACGTGCTGGCATGGATTGGCGGCATCGGCACGTTGCTGATTCTTGTTATGTGGCCGTTCCAGCCGCAGGTTAACAACCCCGCCCTGTACCCCCTGATGATAGCAGAGCTGGCACTGTGCATAGCCTACGCCCGCTGGCACGCCGTCGGGCGCGTATGCACTGCCGCCAAGCCGCAGCGCAAGCAGGGACGCACGCCAAGGCCGGCAGCGAAAATTCCGAAACGCCGTGCGACGCCGGCAGAAAGGAGACGGAAATTATGATGAACAGGCTGCTGACAACAGTGTTGTGTTCGCTTGTCACCGTATGCACGGCGGTACAGGCCGACCCGACACGCCCCCGACTGGTGGTCGGCATCGTGGTTGACCAGCTGCGTACCGACTATATAGAATACCTGCAGTCTCTTTTCGGCGAGAAGGGCTTCCGCCGTCTCATGACCGACGGCGCATATTTGCGCAATGTCGATTTCCGCACGGTGCAGCCTGATGCCGTCAGCGCGACTGCCATGCTGTATACCGGCTGCAACCCGGCGCAGACGGGCGTGCCGTCGGCCAATGTATATGACCGTACACGCGGCAAGATGCAGCATACCCTTGCCCGTGACCACACATACACGCCTGAGGGGCTGCTCCTCTCCACTGTCAGTGATGAGCTGGCGATAGACGGCATCGGCCTCGGGGCGATATACTCGCTTGCCGCCGACCCGCAGCAAGCGGTCATCATGGCCGGCCATGCCGGCACTGCCGCTTACTGGATTTCCGAAGAGAACGGCAAGTGGACCACCTCTTCCTACTACCGCGACGCGGTGGCTACCGTGACGGCTGCGCTCTCGCGCCGCTCTCCCGATGCCCGCATCGACACCATGCAGTGGAAACCGTCGTTGCCGCTCGACCGCTACCCGGGGCTTCCGGCACAGAAACGCTATTACCCCTTCCGCTACACGTTCAGCCGCGCTGACCGCGACATCTACCGCAAATACACTGCCTCGCCGCTTGCCAACAGGGAGGTGACACAGGCTGCCATAGAGTGCCTGCGCTCGCAGAAGCTCGGCAACCGCGCCGAGACTATTGACATGCTCAACATCGCGCTGACGGCTGCCCCGTACAAATATGCGAAAGACGCTGACAGCCGCCTTGAGCTGCAAGACACATACCTGCGGCTGGATGCCGACTTGGCTGCGCTGCTCGACGCCATTGACCAGTGTGTCGGCCTCGACAATGCGCTCGTTTACCTCTCGTCTACAGGCTATTACGACGACGCTTCAGCCGATGCGGAGAAATACCGCATACCGACCGGCAACTTTTCCGTCAAGCGGGCAGTCTCCCTGCTCAACGCCTACATGAGCGCGACATACGGCAACGACGACTATGTGGCTGGCTATGCCGCCGGGCATTTCTACCTCAATGAGAAGGCTGTGGCGGCACGCCGCCTCGACGGCGACGAGCTGGCGGAGAGGGCGCGTGACTTCCTAAACCGCATGGCGGGCATCGCCGACGCATACACCGTTGACGACATACTCTCCGGCGGCGACGCGACGCTCTCGCTGCGCAATTCCCTCGACATCAAGAACGGCGGCGACATTTACGTCACGTTCACCCCGGGGTGGACTGTCACCGACGACACGGTATATCCCGAGAAGGTGAACAACGTGCGCTCTGCTGCTGTGGCATCGCCTTTCTTCATGATGGGACGCGGCATAGAGCCGCGTGTGATAGGCGAGCCGGTAGACGCCGTCGTCCTCGCTCCCACAATCACCCAGGCGCTGCGCATACGCGCACCCAACGGCGCATCCTCGCGCCCGCTGATGCTCAATTCCCCACGGTGACATGGCCGCCGCATTGTCCGGCAAGGCGCAAATTTCGCAATGCCAATATTTTATAGTATCTTTGCGAAACATTTGGCATACCCCTGACGGTATGCCCGGGGCGAAACCCTCCCCGGCGGCCCGCAGCCCCGTGGATGTACATATAAACCAAGGAAACAAAGAAACCTCAAAATGGGATTTTCCAGCATACTGAAAAAATTGTTCGGTGACCAGAGCGAACGCGCAGTGCGCCCCCTCTGGCAGCGACTGAAAACCGAAATCAACCCGATTTCGGAGCAACTGCTCAACGACAGCAACGACGAGCTGCGCCACCGCATCGACGTGATACGCGACGACATACGCGGCGAAGCCAGCAAATACAAGGACGAAATAAACGGGATACGCGCCGAAATCGAGAAGCTCGACTATGACAAGCGCGAACCCCTCTGGAAGAAGATTGACGACCTGCGCGAGGAGTGCTTCAAGATGTACGCACGCAAGCTCGACGCTGCCCTCCCCGAAGTGTTCGCCGTGGTCAAGGAGACCGCACGGCGATTTGCCGAGAACGAGACCATACTGGTGACAGCCACCGACGCTGACCGCCGTCTCGCCGTTGCCGGCAAGGACTTCATCACCATCGATGGCGATGTCGCCACATACCGCAACCAGTGGATGGCCGGCGGCAACATGATAAAGTGGGACATGGTGCATTATGACGTGCAGCTCATCGGCGGCATGGTGCTGCATGGCATCCTCAACGGCGACAAGACTTCAAACAACATTGCCGAGATGGCTACTGGTGAGGGCAAGACACTCGTCGCCACGCTCCCGGTGTTCCTCAACGCGCTCACCGGCGAGGGCGTGCATGTAGTGACTGTCAACGACTACCTCGCCAAGCGTGACTCCGAATGGATGGGCCCGCTCTACCAGTTCCACGGTCTGACCGTTGACTGCATTGACAAGACAGAACCCAACTCCGAGGAACGCCGCGCGGCTTACGCCTCGGACATCACTTTCGGCACGAACAACGAGTTCGGCTTCGACTACCTGCGCGACAACATGGCCACACAGCCCGAAGACCTCGTGCAGCGCGACGAGCATTACTATGCCATCGTCGATGAGGTTGACTCAGTGCTTATCGACGATGCCCGCACGCCGCTCATCATCTCCGGACCGGTGCCCAAGGGCGACGACCAGATGTTCAACGACTTCAAGCCAAACGTGGAGAAAGTAGTTGCGGCGCAGCGAAAGCTGGCGCAGGGCCTCCTGCTCGAAGCCAAGAACAAGATAGCCGCCGCGCAGAGCGGCGACCCTGCCGAAGTGGCTAAATTTGACAAGCCCGACCCCGAGAACCCCAACAAGAAGCCCCTCACCGCAGAGCAGCTGCTCGAGGAGGGCGGTCTTGCACTGTTCCGCGTTTACAAGGCGTTGCCTAAGCACAACCCCCTGATCCGCTACCTCAGCGAGGAGGGCATAAAACAGATACTCCTCAAGGTCGAGGCCAAGTATATGGCTGACAACAACCGCGAGATGCCAAAGGCCGTCGAGCCGCTATATTTCGTCATCGACGAGAAGAACCACAGCATCGAGCTGACAGACAAGGGCATCGACGTGCTGACCGGCAGCACCACCGACCCGGAGTTCTTCGTCCTGCCCGACATCGCCTCGCTCCTCTCCGCAGTGGAGAACGAGGATCTCACTGCCGAGCAGAAGCAGGAGAAGAAGGACGACCTGCTGCAGGCGTATTCCGTCAAGGCAGAGCGCGTGCACACTGTCAACCAGCTGCTCAAGGCATACACGCTCTTTGACAAGGACGTGGAATATGTCATCGACGATGGCAAAATCAAAATCGTCGATGAGCAGACTGGCCGTATCATGGAGGGCCGCCGTTACAGCGACGGTCTGCACCAGGCTATCGAGGCCAAGGAGGGCGTAAAGGTGGAGGCTGCCACACAGACGTACGCCACCATCACGCTGCAGAACTATTTCCGCATGTACCGCAAGCTCGCGGGCATGACCGGTACCGCTATGACCGAGGCCGGCGAGTTCTACGACATATACAAGCTCGAGGTAATCGAGATACCGACCAACCGCCCCGTGATCCGCAACGACCAGAACGACCGCGTATACCGCACCAAGAAGGAGAAGTATGCCGCTGTCATTCAGGAAGTAGAGAAAATGGTGGAACTTGGCCGCCCGGTGCTTGTCGGCACTACCTCTGTCGAAATATCCGAGCTGTTGAGCAAGATGCTCAACTTGCGCCACATACCGCACCAGGTGCTGAACGCCAAGCTGCACCAGAAGGAGGCGGAAATCGTCGCCAACGCTGGCCAGAGAGGCACTGTTACCATTGCCACCAACATGGCGGGTCGTGGTACGGACATCAAGTTGCCGCAGGAGGTCAAGGATGCCGGCGGTCTCGCGATTATCGGCACTGAACGCCACGAGAGCCGCCGTGTGGACCGCCAGCTGCGCGGACGTGCCGGCCGTCAGGGAGACCCGGGCTCGTCTGTGTTCTTCGTCTCGTTTGAGGACCAGGTGATGCGCCTGTTCGCCAACGAGCGCGTGGTCAAGACGCTCGACCGCCTCGGCTTCAAAGAGGGCGAGATGATCGAGTCCAAGATGGTGACACGCTCCATCGAGAACGCGCAGAAGCGCGTCGAGGAGAACAACTTCGGCATCCGCAAGCGCCTGGTGGAATATGACGACGTGATGAACGCCCAGCGCAAGGGCGTTTACGGCCGTCGCCAGAACGCCCTCAAGGGCGAGCGCATCGGCACTGACATCGCCAACATGATACTCGAGGTGTCGCAGGAGCTGGTCAATACGAAATACGAAGGCGGTTTCGCCGAGTTTGACGAGAACGTGCGCACGTCGCTGGCTCTCGAAAGCCCCTTCGGCGAGGAGGAGTACAACAAGCTCGACGCTGCCGAGATGGCAGAGCGTCTCGCCGAGGCTGCAATGGCAAACTACCGCCGCAAAAAGGACAAGATCGCCCAGTCGGCAGTGCCGTACATCCGCGAGTTTGTCGAGGAGAAGAACGCTTCCGGCCTGGTGGGCATGCCTGTGACTGACGGCCGCCGCATGTTCAACATACGAGGAGACATCAAGGAGGCGTATGACACCGATTGCGTGTCGCTCACCAAGGCCTGGGAGAAGGCTGTCCTACTCTCCTCGATAGACAAGGCTTGGCAGGAGCAGCTCCGCGAGATGGACGAGCTGCGCAAGTCGGTTCAGAACGCCTCATACGAGCAGAAAGACCCGCTGGTGATCTACAAGCTCGAGGCATACGAACTGTGGAAGAAGATGCTCTGGGACATGAACTCCAAGGCTGTAGCCACGCTCATGCGCGGGCATCTCGCCGTGCCAGACTATGAGGAGGCCAAGGCCGCCGAGGCCGCACGCGCCGAGGAGATGGAGCGCAAGCGCAAGCAGCAGGAAATGATGCAGAGCTATTCGCAGGCTGTGATGACCAACCCGTACGCGAATGCAAACTACAGCACTACCAGCGACACGTATCCCGGCGAGAGCGCACAGCGTCAGGCGGCAATGAACACCAACCGAGGCGAATCTTCCGCCGCGCGCCAGCCCAAGAAGGCTGCGCAGAAAGTGGGCCGCAATGACCCGTGTCCCTGCGGTTCTGGCAAGAAGTACAAGAACTGCTGCGGCAGAAACTGAACATAATTAACTTTTCGTAGGTTTGTGTCCGGAGGCGGGTTTGTCAATTGTTTAACGCCTCCGGACATTTTTCTTGATATGCAGATATGAAAGAGATACTTGGTTTCCTGCGAGAGTTGGAGCGCAACAACAACCGCGAATGGTTTCACGCCAACAAGCCGCGTTATGACGAGGTGAAGCAGCGCATCGACAACCTCGCCATGCGCCTGATAGCCGCTGTGGCTACAGTTGACCCTGAGGCGACTTTGCTTACGCCACGTGACTGCACGTACCGCATATACCGTGACACGCGCTTCTCTGCTGACAAAACCCCGTACAAGACACATATCGGCATATTCGTCAATCCTCCGGGCGGCAAGAAAAGCCTCACCTGCGGATATTACCTGCATCTCGAACCCGGCAAGTCCTTCTTTGCCGCTGGCACCGTATGCCTCCCCTCGTCAGTAGTACGCGCCATACGGCGTTCCATTTACGACAATGTGGACGAGTACCGCTCCATCGTCGAGGACCCGCAGTTCACTTCCTTGTTCCCGAAGGTGGGGGAGAACCCCGTCAAGACCGTGCCGCAAGGCTTCCCGAAGGACTGGGAATACATCGACTTGATACGTCCGCGAGACTATATGGCGAGCAGCGACGTGCTGCCAGATGCCAGCCTTGACTGCGGCCGCTTGCCCGAGATGCTGATGGACTACATCCGCCAGGCGCACCGCTTCAACCGCTTCATGAACTACACCATAGAGGATTTTGTCTGAAACAGCGGTGTCGCTGCTGCATAAAAATAGTTAACCATACCTGATGCCCCGGATATTATGGCTATATTTGCGGACGATATATGAGAAACACATGAGTCCTTAGCCCGAACCCCAGAGGGTGCAGGATTGCATCTCCCGGGTGTTTCTTTGCTTTACAACCCCAAGAGTCCACCGGGAGGACAGTGGAAACTATTATGCACAAACTTACCGTTTTGGCAGCGGCGATTGCATTGTTCGCACCTGCCGTGCAGGCGGAGACCCTAACACCGGGTGCTCCTACTGACTTCTCCGTGACCTTTGACTACAACGGCGGCTCGCCGATTATCAAGGGTTCGTTCAAAGCACCTACAACCAGCTATAGCTGGTCAGACCCTCAGCCTATCACTGAAATCGGCAAAATCGAGGTGACTCGCGGTTGCTACGAGGTGGGAGAAAGCGATGTGCCAATCTACTCCGTGGCATCTCCCGAGCCCGGCGTGCAGTTCGAGTTCACCGACACTGAAGAAATCGAGTACGGACACCAGTATACCTATACTGTTCGCGCATACTCCACAGACAACACCGGCGGCGGTGGCGACTATGTGTATCTGTTTGTAGGCATCAAGCCCGCAAAACCGACCGTATCTCTCTCTGCTGGTGAGAACGGCAGCTCTCCTGTGACTATCAAGGTGACAGCCCCCACTACACTTGACGGCGGAGGCGAGCTGACAGCCCCGCTCACCAAGCTCGAAATCAAGGACTATGTGTCATACGGCAACGAGCCGGTGCTTCACACAATCGAAAACCCTGTTCCAGGCACGGAATACACATACGTACACGAGGCAGAGAACAGCAAGAGCTACACATACCATGTGTATGCTTCTACAGCATACGGCACGAGCGAATACGCTTCTGCTCAGATATATGTGGGCGAGGACGTCCCCGGCGCTCCTGAAAACGTGGCTGCTGCGACTACCAGCGAGGGTGGCGTGAGTGTTACCTGGACTGCTCCGACTGCCGGCAAGAACAGCGGCTATCTCGATACGACCTCTATCCGCTACAAAGTGGCTCGCGTGATTGGCTACAACTCCGAAACTCAGCTTGCAGAGGGACTTACGGAGTGTGCATACACCGACCCTTGCGAAGACCTGACCGGCCCGACTACCCTCAAGTACAAGGTGACTGCATACAATACGCTCGGTGACGGCGGTTACACCACTTCTGCCGAGGTCGTTGCCGGCCCGGCTATATCCCTTCCCTTCGTTGAGAATTTCAACGCCGGCTCTGACTACTACAAGCAGGCTGAAAACCTCTGGACAAAAGACCCCGTTGGCTACAGCAGCAACTGGAATATAGAGCGTTATGACTACTCAACTTCAGTGACAGGTGTGGACGGCAGCGAGGACAATTATGACGGATATGCCGCCGCTTCCTACCGCTACTCCTCACCCGGCACCGTTGACCGCTTCATCTCAAGCTCTGTCAATTTCGCCGGTGCAGAATACCCCGTGCTTTCGTTTTACACACTCGTGAACTCCAGCAATGCCAACCACCTCGCAGTGGATGTCCGCCGAGACGGTGCGGAAGACGAGACTCTCGTTGACATCGCTCCCAACTCGCTTTACACCGAGGGCAATGGCGACAACTACTGGACTATGGTGACTGTCCCCATGATGTCTGTCGTTGACAAGGTTGCCAGCGTGATTTTCCGCGCTTACATCCCTGCTGACAACAGCGACAACAGCGACAATATCTTCCTCGACAAGATACGCATAGACAACTATCCCGCAGTGAAGAATGTTGTCATCAATTCAGGCGACAACCAGACAACTCTCAGCTGGGACGTTCCCTCGTGCTCAACAGGCGAGGCCTCTGCATACAAGCTGGAACTGTTTAAGGAAGATGGCAACGAGGAGGTCACTGTTTCGACTCCCGAATACACAATGCCGACTGTCAAGGGCGAGAACTATCAGGTAGTCATCACCCCGGTTTACGGCAACATCGATGGCCTTGCCACTGAATATGCATTTGTAGGCGGTGCCGGTACAGGCGTTGAGGGCATCTCTGCCGACGCTGCTGTCGCAGTCGAATACCTCGACATGGCCGGTATGCGTGTGGCACAGCCCGCTGACGGCACTCCCGTAATCAAGCGCATGGTCATGGCTGACGGCTCTGTCAAGGCTGTGAAGGAAATCTATCGCGCAAAATAATATCCTGAAATATTCGGAGGCGGCATATACCTTGGTTCAGAGGGTTGTGCTGCCTCCTTTATAAATCTATTACTTGGTTCAATGCGATGAAAAACAGATATTTAACCATTGCAGCACTCGCTGTTGCGGCTATGCCGGCTTTTGCATACGTCACTGGCGTTGCCGGCGGCGACGGCGAGCAGGGCAAGTTGACCTTAGGGAAGACGACTGCCGCGAGCGGCTCTTTTGCACAAACTCCGGCGCAGTCCCGGCTTGATGCCCCGGCACGCATCGGCGCGACTGGTTCGACCATATACGGGTTCATGTCATACGCCGACATCGACGGCTTTAACGCTGGCTGGTACGAGATAGAACCCTCCGGCAATGCCACGCGCCTGTGGCAATACCCCTACGCGGAATCCGGCGCGCGCCTCTCCAACGGCTGGCTGCGCGGAGGCCGCCTGTGCGGTCTTGGCATTTTCACTCTCGGCTCGGAGGACATGATTGGCGACTATGCCTATCAGGAACTCGACCTCGCGACAGGCGAAGTGCTGACAAACCGCTCCATTGACGTGATTTCATACCGTATGCCGCATTTCTACAGTGCGGCATACGTGCCTTCCGAAGACAAGATATACGGTTTCGGCAAGGGGGAGAGCAGCGAGTCTGACCTTCACTATTTCAAGTGCGCTCCCGCTGACAAGCCCGAAGAGGCGGTAATCATCAAACAGCTCGCCCAGCCTGGCGACCGCTGCTTCTCGCTGTGCTACAGCCCTGTTGACAATTGCTTCTACGGCGTGAACTGCTTCGGCAAGTTCGTACGCATCCTCGCAGACGGCACTATTACGGAGCTGTTTGACGTGCCGGTGGCTGACCTCGCCAACAGCAAGGGTGCTTTGGCATACAGCGCGTATGACGGATACCTGATTTGGAATCCCTCGGTATATGCAGCCTCGTCAGAACTCTACGCCATCTATCCGGCGGAGAAGCGCATTGAGAAGATACACCAGTTTGACGTAGACACCCAGTTCACGTTCTTCCTCACGCCTGACGTGCAGGACGATATGGCGGCTGCTCGCCCCGGCCGGTTCGTGTCTGCCCAGTTTGAGAACGCGCAGCTTTCCGGCACGTTGAGTTTCGCCATGCCTGACCATACGGTGCAGGGTACAGCAATTTCCGGCGACATGGACTGGCGGCTGTATGACAACGGCACGCTGCTGAAAAACGGCACTGCCGCTGCCGGCTCAAACGTGACTGTGCCGGTTGAGGTGGCGCAGGGCGAACATACATTCCGCTTCGCCGCTGTGCTGAACGGCGTAGAGGGCAACCCGGCAGTGGCTCACGTATATGTAGGGCATGACACCCCGAAAACGCCCGAGCAGGTTGTGCTGACTTCGGAAAACGTGACTTGGATGCCTGTGACCGAAGGTGTGCACGGCGGATATATGGATGCCGCCAATGTTACATACGAGGTATACATCAACGGAGAGAAGGCTGGCGCGACTTCTGCCAACGCTTTCCCTGTCAATATTGATGCAAATCAAGAGCAAGATGTTTATACAGCCTCTGTTGTCGCTGTCAGCCATGACATGAGGTCTGAGGCCGGAGTGTCAAACAAGGCAGTCATCGGCCGTCCTTACGCGCTCCCCATGACCATTGCCCCGACCGAGCATGACGCGGAGATGGTGACAATCATCAATGCTGACGGCAGCCCCGAGTACGGCGTATGGCGGTTCTCTGACCAGTGGAAAGGAGACTGGGGTACATACTGCTTCGCTTCTGGCTGGAGCTACAACCAGCCAGACGACTGGTTGATAATGCCAGCTGCCGAGTTCCCCTCCAACGAGGTGTTGTATCAGGTGTCGCTCGATGTAGCTCGCGGCAGCTACAGCGGACAGCGTGAATATTTTGAGGTGTGGGCTGGCACTGCCCCTACGGTCGAGGCGATGACTATTCCCGTGATTGCCAAGACTCGCGCACAGAAGTACAACGAGTGGAAGGAATACAGCGGCGAGTTTGCCGTGCCTCGTGCCGGCACATATTATATTGCCGTGCGCAGCGTGTCTGACCCTGACCAGAAGGACATGATTGTCAAGAATATCCGTGTCGCCGCTACCGACAAGCAGACGGAAGTCCCCGCAGCCGTGTCTGACCTCAAGGTCGTCACGACAAGTGACCCTGACCTGACTGCAACCATCTCGTTCACCATGCCGGCCAAGTTCGTCAACGGCAACGACATTCCCGAGTCTGCGACTGTAAAGGTTCGCGCCTTCGGTGCGCAGACTGTCGAGGTTGAGGGTGCGCCCGGTTCTGCGCAGACTCTCGTAGTGCCTACTGCGCAGGGCGACAACTACATCAATGTCATAACCGAAGTCGACGGCATGCAGGGGCAGGCTGCCGAGGTGTCGGTGTTCACCGGAATGGATATGCTTAGCTATGTCGAGAACTACAAGGCCGAACTCTCCGAGGACAACATGAGCGTCCGCCTCACCTGGGAACGTCCCATCGAGTCGCTCAACGGCGGCTATTTTGCCACTACCGGCATACGCTACTGGATAGGCGAACTCGACACTGACGGCTCGTTCATCGGCGAACCTGTATGCGCCGGCACTGACGTGTATGAATATACTCTCACTCTGCCCGAAGGCTCGCCGCAGAAGTATATGCGCATCGCCATTGCCGCAGAGAACGCCGCCGGCATCTCAAATGCCCGCTGGTACATTGCACGTGTCATCGGCACTCCCTACTCCCTCCCCATGATCGAGAATTTCGATGACATGAAAGCCAAGTACACGCCGCTGCAAGCATCAGCCCCGACTGATGAATACGTTGACGGAAGCTGGGATTGGTGCCAGCCCGAAGTTGTAGGAGAAGAGTTTGCCCATGACGGCGGCGGTTACGGTGTAATCGGCTATACGGACAAAGGCAATGCACGGGTGCGCCTCGGTCTGCCGAAAGCCTCAACCGTAGGTGCGGAAGCACCCAACGCCACTCTTGAGCTGTGGACTGGCGAGGGCTGCGCGGAACAGATGGCTGTCTATGCCACAACCCACGGCATGGCGATGCCCGAGAAGATAGCCGACATACCCGCCGGCAGCGGCTGGCAGAAGGTGAATGTCGCCATACCCGACAAGTTCAACAACCGCCCATGGATGAGCCTGTACATTGACGGATACCTCCCCACATCGTCCAACTACCTGATACTCTATAGCTATATGTTGTCGCCCGTGTCAGGCGTTTCGGACATCCTTTCCGGCAGCACCGGCGCGGTCTATGCTCGTCAAGGCGAGATAGTCATGGCAGGCTATGACGGCGCGGCATACGCAGTCTACAGCATCGACGGCAAGAGCATCGCCGCCGGCACTTGCAACGGTGAGACTGTGGTTGCAGCTGCTCCCGGCATATACGTCGTGCGCATCGGCTCTCAGACCGCCCGAGTGATAGTGCGCTGATAATCAATAGATAAACGCCTTAATGTAGATTCTGGCTGGCAATGTTGTTGCCAGCCAGAATCTTTCATATAGCGTACTGTAAATATTGCAATCGCTTGCGCATCAGTCGTATTATTGCTAACTTTGCGCCGAGTTAAGTTATGGAAAACAAGGGACAAGCAGGATGTTTTATTGTAGCGGTGGCGGCGCTTGCATTGCTGGTCATCGGCGGACTTGTTTCCGGCGGCGACGACGGTGCCCCGTCATCGTCCTCCAAACCTCGCACCGAGGCTGCCGATACCGCCAAGGCTGTCTCCCGGCCTAAGTCGCCGGCAGCTGCCCCTCCAGACACGCGGCGGCTGTCTCCCCGTCCAGCTGTAGCAAATGATGCCTATCAAGAGGGGTATGACGACGGCTATGCGCAGGGGCGCAACGACGGTGAGCAAGGCCAGTATCACGGCTACGGGTATGACGATACACGCAATGCCCCGGACGAGGGCGCAAGCCGTTATCGAAAAGGGTATGACGACGGCTATACAGACGGTTACAATTCCGGTCAGGCAATATATAATGAGGGCGGATAGACCGAATACGGCGC
This sequence comes from uncultured Muribaculaceae bacterium, assembly GCA_934663645.1. GTDB lineage: Bacteria > Bacteroidota > Bacteroidia > Bacteroidales > Muribaculaceae > Lepagella. Next base: position 17,937 of record CAKUKR010000017.1, read on the forward strand.
GGAAATTTGGTGATTTCGGGCGAAACACTTGCGCAGTTGCGGAAAATGGTGTAACTTTGCGCCACAAATCCGCGAGGCGCGTGCGCCAGACCGGGAGTGGATAAATTTGGCTGCTTGCAACCACTCAAAAAAATGCTAAAATGCGAACAGGCCACACAGCGTCAGCTGCCGCACCAGTGCGGACGGTTGTCGGTCTGGCTGTCGGATATTTGGCATTTGGAAGTGGGCAAGACTTCCCGATGCCTGTTTTTTTATCCCCGCGCCGGTGTCGCCTGACGGCTTGCGGAGGCAACACTGAACGAAAAACAATACAACAAAGAAAGGAGAAAAATAATGAGCTATCTTTTCACATCAGAGTCCGTGTCGGAGGGACACCCCGACAAGGTTGCGGACCAGATAAGCGATGCATTGCTTGACGAGTTCCTGGCATTCGACCCGCAGTCGCGTGTCGCCGTGGAAACGCTTGTCACCACCGGCCAGGTCGTGGTCGCCGGCGAGGTGACGACACGCGCATACGTTGACACCTCAAAGGTGATACGCGAATTGATAAACAACATCGGCTACAATCGCGGCGCATACCGCTTTGACGGCGACTCCTGCGGCATCTTCAGCGCAATCCACGAACAGAGCCGCGACATAAAGCGCGGTGTGGTGCGTGACGAGCCGGCACAGCAGGGTGCCGGCGACCAGGGCATGATGTTCGGCTATGCCACCGACGAGACCGAGGACTACATTCCGCTGACCCTCTACCTGTCGCACGCGCTGCTGCGCGAACTCGCGGCCATCCGCCGCGAGGGGCGCGAGATGACCTATTACCGCAAAGGGAAGCTGGTGACATACCTGCGCCCGGACTCCAAGAGCCAGGTGACTGTGGAGTATGGCGACGACGGCAAGCCGCTGCGCATTGACACCATCGTCGTCTCCACGCAGCACGACGAGTTCATTGAGCCGCTCGCAGACACCGGCGAGGCTCGTGAAACCGCTGACGCGGAGATGCTGGAGCAGATTTATGCAGATGTGCGTGACGTGCTTCTGCCGCGCGTCATCGCGAAGCTCCCCGAGAATATCCGCGCCCTGTTCGACGGCAGCGTGCGGCTGCTGGTCAACCCGACGGGCAAGTTCGTCCTCGGCGGCCCGCACGCCGACACGGGCCTTACCGGTCGCAAAATCATCGTTGACACCTACGGCGGCCGAGGCGCTCACGGCGGCGGCGCGTTCTCCGGCAAAGACCCCAGCAAGGTGGATCGCTCGGCGGCATACGCGGCACGCCACATAGCCCGCAACCTCGTCGCTGCCGGCGTGGCTTCAGAGGCGCTGGTGCAGGTGGCATACGCTATCGGCTGCGCCGACCCGGTGAGCATCTTCGTCAACACCTACGGCACTGCACGCTACGGTCTGACTGACAAGCAGATTGCTGACGCCATCCCCGAGCTGTTCGACATGACCCCAGCCGGCATCGAGAAGCGCCTGAAGCTGCGCGAGCCGATATACCTGGAGACTGCCACCTACGGCCACATGGGGCGCAAGCCGCAGAAGGTTCACAAGATGTTCGTCTCTCGCGATGCCGACATCCCCTCTGTGGAGAAGGACGTGGAACTCTTCACATGGGAAAAGGACGACTATGTGGACGCGATAAAGACGAAATTCGGCATCAAATGACGTTGTAAGGATTATCGCACGTCTATGCGCTGAAAATCAGAAAATTAAATGTATTGAAACCGCCTCGGGGAGATGCCCTCTCCGAGGCGGTTTTGGCATTATTTAGTGTTGTTGTTGGCGGATTGTGGTAAAATTATTATCTTTGCATGCTCAAAAGTGCCTGCGTGCCGCAACTGGTCGGCCCGGAGGTGCGTGAGATTGTATAAGAAAAGTATAACACAACACAGCTATATAGGATAATGGCAACTTTAGAGAAAATCAGAAGCAAGTCGGTGCTGCTTATCGTCATAATCGGCGTGGCTCTTCTGGCATTCATCGTCGGCGATGCGCTGACCAACAGCCGCAACCTGTTCGGCAACGGTACCACCGTCGCTAAGGTCGGCAGCGAGAAAATCGATTATACAGAGTACAGCGCGAAGCGCGAGGAACTGAACAACCGCCTCGAGGAGGCTCGCAAGCAGAACCCGCAGCAGGTAGCCAATTTCGACTCACAGCAGTTGGCACAGATGGCTATTGACCAGCTTATCGACGAGAAGTTGCTTGACGACGCTGTCAACGACCTCGGCATCCTCGTCACGGGCGACCAGCTCCGTTTCTATATGCTTGACAACCCCGTAAGCAGCATGATGCAGGACCTGCTCAGCAAAATGCAGCAGAGCGGTCTGAACATCCAGACGCCGCAGCAGGCCTTTGAGGTAATATTCAACCCCAAGCGCAACGGCCTGACAGATGCCAACGTCAAGCCCTTCCAACAGTATTGGATTGCCGTGGAGCAGGACACCAAAAAGCAGGTGGCCCGCAACATTTACGGCCGCATACTCCAGTCCTCTGTCAAGGCTAACGACCTCGACAAGAAGGCTATTTACAATGACTTCGTCGCCACCAAACAGCTTACGCTCGCATACGTCCCCTACGGCAACCTCGACGAGAAGAAATATCCCGTGAGCGATGCCGAGATGAAGGCTCTCTATGACAAGGAGAAGAACCGCTTCAAGGTCTATGAACCGACCAAGAGCGTCAGCTTCATTGCTGTTACCGTCGCTCCCTCAGATGCTGACCGCAAGAAATCGCAGGAGCTGTCACAGCGGGTTGTCCGCGAGATGCGTGACAGTGCAGCTCAGCTGAGCAAAGACCTCAAGAAGGAGGGCGTCAATGTCAATCACCGCGAGGTGCGCGGCATCGACCTCTACGGCGCAACCAAGGACTATGTGGCTCGCGCTCCAAAGGACTCTGTCAGCGTAATCAGCGAGAATATCCAGGGCTTCACCGCTATCCGCATGGGCAAACGCTCAACTATGGTCGACTCTATCCAGATCAACATGGTGCAAGTGGCTGGCGACAAGCTGCCCGGCCGAGTGCTCGCTGCCCTCAACGGCGGACTCGCGGTTGACTCGCTTGCAACCAAGTTCCCCGCCGACAGTGTCGCCTCCCAGAAAGAGCAGTGGTTGCCCCTGTTCACCGCAGCAGGCCGCACTCAGGCTATCGAGGACAGCCAGCTCGACTCGCTCATCAACGCTGGAGGCAAGTACATCACGCTCGCTTCGCAACCGCAGGGCGCTGTACTTGTGCAGCTTGTCAAGAAGTCCAACCCCAAGGAGATATACGAGTTTGACGAAATCACATACGAGCTGAAGCCGAGCACCAAGACGGTGAACGACGCTCGCGAGAAGCTCGAAAAGTTCATCTCTGCCAACAACACCCCCGAGAAGTTCACTGCCAACGCCTCCAAGTCCGGATACACCGCACAGTCATACGAGCTGACGCAGTCCTCCCCCGCAGTGCCCTCAATGGGCGGTCTATATCCTGACAGCCGTCAGGTGGTGCGCTGGGTCATGATAGACGGCAAGGCCGGCGAGGTCAGCCACATCTACGAGTCGAAGGATGCCAAGACCCCGATGCTCTACGCCGTTGCCATTGAGTCTGAATATGACGATTTCACACCGTTGAGCAACAAGAACGTGCATGACTACATAGCTGACAAGGTGCGCCGCTCAAAGGCCGGCGACGAGATGGTCAAGAAGTTCACTGCTGCCGGCACAACTATTGAGCAGATTGCCAAGGCTATGAACGTTGAGCCGCAGGAGGTGGAAGACTTCCGCTTCGGCCGCAACGCCCGCGTGCGTGACGCTGGTGTGACCGGCAAGATTGCCGGCACTAAGCCTGGCACAAAGGTCATCGTGGTCAAGGGTGACGACGGCGTGTACGCATACCGCGTCAACGGCGACAAGACCGAACAGTTTGAGTACAACGACGCCAACTACAAGCAGCAGTACATGCGCGCGCTCGGCCTCGACTTGCGCCAGATGCTGCGTGGCGGCAAGAAGATAGAAAACAACGCATACAAGTTTGAGGCTGGCGAGTAAAGCCTGCCCCGGATTGAACTGAACAACGGGCCGTCGGCAGCATACGCTCCGGCGGCCCGCTTTTCAAAACCAAGCACAAGAAACTGACATGACAGCCGAACATACACTTAACAACCCCGAGAAGCTGCCGCTCATAGGCATGACACTCGCCGACCTGGAGGGCGTGGTGCGGAGCGGCGGAATGCCTCGCTTCGTGGGCAAGCAGATTGCCCAATGGATATATGACAAAAAGGTGAGGTCGTTTGACGAGATGATCAACATCTCCAAGAAGAACCGCGAGTGGCTTGCCTCCAACTATGTGATTGGACGCGAAGAGCCCGTGCGCAGTTCTGCCTCCTCTGACGGAACTGTGAAATACCTGTTCGCCGCCGGCCCGGGACGGTTTGTGGAATCTGTGTATATCCCCGACAAGGAGCGGGCTACGCTGTGCGTGTCATCGCAGGTGGGCTGCAAGATGAACTGCTATTTCTGCGCGACCGGCAAAATGGGTTTCAAGGCCAACCTGACGGCGGCGCAAATCATCAACCAGATATTGAGCATTCCCCCGAAACCGGAAGACGGCCGCAAGGCTATGAACGAGCTGACCAACGTCGTGTTCATGGGGATGGGCGAGCCGCTCGACAACCTGCCGCAGCTGCTCAAGGTGCTAGAAATCATGACTGCCCCATGGGGCATGGCATGGAGCCCGAAGCGCATCACGGTCTCGACGGTAGGCAAGTTGCCAGAGTTGAAAGACCTGCTTGACCGCACGCAGGTTCACGTGGCTGTGAGCGTCCATACCGCAGACACGAGCCAGCGGGCTTCGATGATGCCGGCTCAGCGAGCGTTCCCCCTCAGCGCGGTCATGAGGCTGCTCTCCAGCTATGACTTCTCGCACCAGCGCCGCCTGTCGCTGGAGTATATAATGTGGCGTGGCGTAAATGACGACATTGCTCATGCCGATATGCTCATAAAGCTGATAGGCAACCTCGATTGCCGCGTCAACCTTATCCGTTTCCATGCCGTTCCCGGCGTTGACCTCAAGCCTTGCAGCGAGGAGCGGATGCTTATGTTCCGCAGCCACCTCAATTCGCATGGCGTCACCGCGACAATACGCGCTTCACGAGGCGAGGACATCGAGGCTGCGTGCGGAATGTTGGCGGTGAAATGAACCTATGTGGCTAATTAAACTTAAATATAGTGATTGGTTGGTAACAGTCAGTCTGAAATTCGCTTGAGCCGCAGTGGCTGATTTGTGATTGCAGCGGATTATTGCTAATTTTGCAACGGTATTCCGGAGGGGACTGTGCGTCTCCTCCGCGTTTTTAGAGTACAGATACACATTGAGATGTGTTTCCTGTACCGAAAAGGACCGTCGGGCGCACCCGCAGGGTGCGGAGGCGGTGGATGCGGCGGTCGCCCTGGAATCCGGGCGGACGCTTGACTATTATATGTACTGGAATGATTGACAAGGAAGCTATAAGCAAATTCGTCGAGAGCCGCCTCGAGGATACCGGGTATTTTCTGGTAGAGGTGAAAATCTCCGGCGACAACGACATCGAGGTGGTCGTGGACTCCCCCGAAGGCGTTGACATAGACCGCTGCGTCGAGCTGTCGCGGCAGATAGAAGCAGAGTTTGACCGCGACAAGGAGGACTACAGCCTCACGGTGGGGTCGGCAGGGCTGACCGAACCGTTCCGTGTGCGCCGCCAATACGAGATGCACGTCGGCGACGAAGTGGAGGTTCTTGCCGGCGACGGCAAGAAGTACCGTGGCACGCTCGACATTGTCAGCGGCGACGGCTTTACGGTGCTTGTTACAGAGAAGGTGCGCGAAGAGGGCGCAAAGAAGCCGAAAATGGCACAGGTGCCGCACACGTTCAGATTTGCAGATATCAAATACACGAAATACCTACTTCAACTATAAGTCTATGGCAGCAAAGAAAGCAGCAGAGCCTGAAAACATGGCCGGACAATTTAAGGACTTCGGAAAGGATAAGAACATCGACAAGTCCATTATGATGAGTGTCCTGGAGGAGTCCTTCCGCACCGTATTGGCCAAAATGTTCGATTCTGACGAGAATTTTGACGTAATCGTCAATCCCGACAAGGGAGACTGCGTAATATACCAGAATCTCACTGTTGTCCCCGACGGCAAGGTCGTGAACGAAAACAAGGAAATCGGCTTCACAAAGGCGCGTGAAATCGACCCGGAGTGCGAGATAGGCGAGGACGTCACCAAACAGATATATTTTGAAAAATTCGGCCGCCGCGCCATCCTCAACCTGCGCCAGACGCTGCAGTCCAAGATACTCGAGCTGCAGAAGGATGCCATATATTCCAAGTTCAAAGAACTTGAGGGGGAAATTATCTCCGCAGAGGTACAGCAGATCTGGAAGCGCGAGACGCTGCTGCTCACCGACGACAAGGATGAGCTGATAATGCCGAAGGAAGAACAGATACCCAGCGACTTTTTCCACAAGGGCGATGTTGTCCGCGCAGTGGTGAAATGCGTTGAGAATACCAACAACAACCCAAAAGTCATTGTGTCGCGCACTGACGAGCGTTTCCTGCGCCGCCTATTCGAGCAGGAGGTGCCGGAAATCAACGACGGCCTTATCACTATCAAGAAGGTGGCCCGCATCCCCGGGGAACGTGCCAAGATTGCCGTCGAGAGCTACGATGACCGCGTTGACCCCGTAGGCGCTTGCGTCGGCGTGAAGGGCAGCCGCATCCACGGCATCGTCCGCGAATTGCGCAACGAGAACATCGACGTGATTTGCTATACTGCCAATCCCCAGCTCTTCATACAGCGTGCTCTCAGCCCCGCCAAGATTTCATCGATGCGCCTCAATATCGAGGAGAAGAAGGCCGAGGTTTTCCTGCATCCAGACGAGGTGTCGCTCGCTATCGGAAAGGGCGGCAACAACATACGGCTTGCCTCGATGCTGACAGAATTCACCATCGACGTTTACCGCGACATCGAGGAGGGTGAGGAGGACATCTACCTCGACGAGTTCCGCGATGAGATTGACGATTGGGTGATTGAAACTCTAAAGGATCTCGGCCTAGGCACTGCCAAGGCTGTGCTCAATGCGAGCCCCGAAGTGCTTGAACAGGCTGACCTGGAGGATGAGACACTCCAGCATGTCATGGATGTGCTCCGCGCCGAGTTTGAAGACTGAAATGGCGGAGTGACAGTCACCAGTTAGTTTACTCCTTTTATTCTGACAAAAACATTCACAACAGTATATGCCCACAAAGATCAGTAAAGTAGCCAAAGACCTAAATGTCGGTGTCAATACCGCCGTCGAATTTTTGCGTAAACGCAACATAATCGTCGAGGAGGGCAACCTCAACGCCCGCATCGACGACAACGCCGTCGCCTTGCTCAAGAAAGAGTTCAGCAAGGACAAGGATTCCAAGGAGAAGTCTGACCATCTGGCGCAGGCTCGCAAGGCTGAACGCAAAATTGCTAAGCAGGAGACGCGCCGGCAGACAGCGGAAATAAAGACAACCGCGACACTCGCCGGTCTTAAGGTCGTTGGCCACATCGACCTGGACGCCAAGCCTGGCAAACCTGCCGAGGCGGCTGTTGTGAATGCCAAACCCGCCGCCAAGGCCGAGCCTGCAAAGCAGACGAAGCCCGAAGCCCCTGTGTCAAAGGATGCCAAGCCTGAAGCTGCCCTGGCAGAGCCGAAACCCGCCGAACAGAAAACCGAGCCAGCGAAGCAGCCTGAAGCCTCTGCCGCACAGGCGCCTAAGCCCGAAACTCCCGAAACCGGTGACAAGGAAACTGCCGCAGAGAAGCCTGCGGAACAAACTAAGAAGCCGCAGGATGCCCCTGAAGCCGGGCCCAAGCCGTCATCCGAGGTGTTCCGCCTGTCTTCAGTCTCACCGGCTCCGCAACTGAAGGTTGTCGGCAAGGTGAACTTGGACGAACTCAACCAGTCCACACGCCCCAAGAAAAAATCCGGTGACCGCCGCAAGGGAAGCGGTGGCGGCAATGCCGCCCGCCCAGATGCCAATTCCGCTGACCGCAAGAAGCGGAAGCGCATAGGCAAGGAGAAAGTGGACATCGAAAAGGCAGGTGCTGCTGCAAGCGCAAACCAGCAGAACGAAAACCGCCGCCGTGGCGGAGGCGGCCAGCAAAACAGCGGCCAGCAACGCGGCGATAGAAACGACCGCGCTGCAAACAACAAGCGCGGCAACAACAAGCAGCGGCCTGCCGCCCGTCAGGAGGTCACCACTGAGGACGTACAGAAGCAGATGAAGGAAACTCTCGCCCGCCTTACAAACAAGACGACCAAGAAGGCCGTCAAGTGGCGCAAGGAGAAACGCGAGGAGATGCACAACCGCGAGCTCCAGAACGCTGAGCGCGAGGCCGCCGAGAGCCGCATCATCAAGATTACCGAGTTCGTGACAGCTAACGACCTCGCCAACCTCATGGAAATCCCGGTCAACAAGGTCATCGCCACCTGCATGAACCTCGGCGTGATGGTTTCAATCAACCAGCGTCTCGATGCCGAGACTATCAACATTGTGGCCGAGGAGTTCGGCTTTACTACCGAATATGTGAGCGCAGAGGTGTCCGAGGCCATTACGACAGAGGAGGATGCCGAGGAAGACCTCGTGCCGCGTCCCCCGATTGTCACCGTCATGGGTCATGTGGACCACGGCAAGACTTCGCTGCTCGACTATATCCGCAAGGCTAACGTTATCGCCGGCGAGGCCGGCGGCATCACGCAGCACATCGGTGCGTACAACGTAGAGCTGTCCTCCGGCCGGCACATTACATTCCTCGACACCCCTGGACACGAGGCGTTTACCGCTATGCGTGCCCGTGGCGCAAAGGTGACGGACCTCGCCATAATCATAGTCGCCGCTGACGACAATGTGATGCCTCAGACTGTTGAGGCCATAAATCATGCCTCTGCCGCCGGTGTCCCGATTGTATTTGCTATCAACAAGATAGACAAGCCTACCGCCAATCCTGACAAAATCAAGGAGGAACTCGCCGGCATGAATTACCTGGTGGAAGACTGGGGCGGCAAGTACCAGTCACAAGACATTTCCGCCAAGAAGGGCATCGGCGTGGAGGAACTCATGGAGAAGGTGCTCCTCGAGTCCGACCTGCTCGACCTCAAGGCAAATCCCAACCGCAACGCCGTAGGTTCGGTCATCGAGTCATCGCTCGACAAGGGGCGCGGATACGTCGCAACTGTCCTCGTGCAGAACGGGACGCTGAAAGTCGGCGACGTGATACTTGCCGGCACGCATTACGGCAAGGTCAAGGCCATGTTCAACGAGCGCAACCAGCGTGTCAAGGAGGCCGGCCCTTCTACACCAGTGCTGATACTCGGCCTGAACGGCGCGCCGACCGCCGGCGACACCTTCAATGTGCTCGACACCGAACAGGAGGCACGCGAGATAGCCGGCAAACGTGAGCAGCTGCAACGCGAAATGGGGTTGCGCACCAAGAAGCGTCCCGGTCTCGAGGAGCTTGGACGCCGCCGCGCCCTCGACGATTTCCACGAGCTCAACCTCGTTGTCAAGGGCGACGTGGACGGCTCTATCGAGGCTCTGTCCGATTCGCTCATCAAGCTCTCGACCCCCGAGGTGCAGGTAAATGTGCTCCACAAGGGTGTGGGTGCAATTTCGGAGAGCGACGTCACACTCGCAGCCGCTTCAGATGCCATCATCATCGGCTTCCAGGTGCGCCCCTCCGGTGCAGCACGCAAGGAGGCTGAGAAGGAAGGCGTCGAGATACGCCTATACTCCGTCATCTACAAGGCCATCGAGGAGGTCAAAGACGCAATGGAGGGCATGCTCGCGCCTGAAATCAAGGAGGAAATCACCGGTACTGCCGAAGTGCTCCAGACATACAAGATTTCGAAGGTCGGCACCATCGCTGGCGCAATGGTGCGCGAAGGCAAGATCAAGCGTACCAACAAGGTGCGCGTAATCCGCGACGGCATTGTCATCTATACCGGCGAACTCGGTTCGCTCAAGCGCTTCAAGGACGATGCCAAGGAAGTCACCTCTGGCTACGAGTGCGGACTCTCCGTGCAGGGCTACAACGACATCCGCGAGGGAGACCTCATCGAGGGCTTCGAGGAAGTCGCTGTCAAAAAATCCCTCTGATACACATTTGCATAACATATACTCAGCTTCATGGCATACGTTATATTGAATCTGGGAAGCAATCTTGGCGACCGCCGGCTCAACCTGAGCCGTGCGGTTCGTGCTATTAGCAATGTCTTCGGCCCGTTTGAAGTTTCGCACGCCGTAGAGTCGAAAAGCTGGGGCTACGACTCACCGCACCGCTTCCTCAACATCGCCATGATGGTGCAGACCGAGATGCCGCCTTCGGAGATACTCCGCACATTGCAGGAGATAGAACACAACCTCTCGCCAGAAAGCCACCGCAACGCCGACGGCACATACGCCGACCGCCGCCTCGACATTGACATCGTGGCTATCGACGACATGGTCATAGACACCCCCGAACTGAAAGTACCCCACCCGCGCCTTGAGCAGCGACGGTTCTTCCTCGAGCCGATGAACGAGATTGCCGGCGGCTGGCGGCATCCCGTGACAGGACTTTCGGTAGGGGAGATGATAGCCCGTTTGCCAAATGAAGACGACTGACGACATACGGTATGTAATCACCTCCAACGGACAGATTGTCCTGGAGCTGCGCGGCGGAGGGTGGCAGTTGCCGAGCCGTCGTCCCAGCGGCGACGTGTCTGCCGAATACCAGTTGTCGGAAACGCCCCGTGCATACGCGCTTGTGATGTCCGACCCCGGACTGTGTGACGGGCTGCAGTGGCATGACCTGCGGAAATCTCACGCATACCTCCCTGCTGGCGAATATGACATCGCTGTCAAGGGGGCGGAACTGACATATTGGGACGCACGCACCCGCTGGTGCAGCATCTGCGGCGCACCGATGCAGCGTGCCACGGAGATAAGCAAGAAATGCACCTCCTGCGGTGACGAGGTTTTCCCCTCGCTCGCCGCTGCCATTCTCGTGCTCGTGACGCGAGGCGACGAGGCACTGCTGGTGCGTGCCAAGACTTTCAAACGCCCCTTCTTCGGACTTGTCGCCGGATTTGTGGAAACCGGAGAGTCGCTCGAACAGTGCGTGGCTCGTGAAGTCAAAGAGGAAACATCGCTCGAAATCAAAAATATAAGGTATTTCGCAAGCCAGTCCTGGCCGTTCCCCTTCAACCTGATGATAGGGTTCACCGCAGAATACGCCAGCGGCGAAGTGAAGTATGCCGACGGTGAACTGTCTGCCGGACGCTTTTTCAGCCGCGACGATTTGCCCGAACTCGCAACGCCGCCCTCGCTGGCACGCACCATGATAGATGCATGGATAAACGGAAAACTCGATACTAAACTACAATAAACCACAGGATTATGAAACAATGTCCGAATTGCGGCAAGCAAAACAACGACGACGCGCTGTTCTGCAACGGATGCGGAACACCGCTTGACAACATACTCGAAACACAGCAGCCCATGGCTTCCGTGCCGCCAGCTGCGCCCATGCCGCCTGCGCCTGGCGTCCCAGTGCCTCCCACTCCCCCGACATCGCCGGCTGACCAGCCGATGCACCCCGCAACGCCGCCGCAGCCCCAGATGCCGCCGCAGCCCCAGCAGCCAGTAAACAAGAAGAGCAGCACCGGCAAGGTCATCGCCATAGCAGCCGGCGTAATTATCTTCCTTGCCGCAGCCGCCTCGCTATTCTACTGGTGGGTGATGAAATCCGACACCCCGACATACGAAGACCCTGTGACCGTGTGTGATTCCGCAGTGGCCGACTCAACAACAGCGGATGTAGAAGTTGCAGACTCAATGGCTGCGCCTGTCGCCATAGACGAGGACGCTCCCGCCGCAGAGGAAGCGGCAGCCCCGGTCGCCGCAGGGGATGAACTTGCCACAAGCTCGTTCCCTAACGTCAAACACGGCTCTGACCAGGCATTTGAAAAATATGTGTCATCGCTGGACCGCAACGGGGTTGCATACGCCCGCAGGTCCGGCAGCGGAATACTCGACGGCAGTCCATACAGCGTGGAGTTTGTAATTATACCAGGAGAACGTCTCACAGGCCGGTATCATAACGAATACAACGGTCTTAATCTGGACCTGAACGGGTATTACTCCGACGGCGGAGTATTGCACTTCAAGCTCGGGCACAAGAACGAAACATCATACATGATACTGCGCCCCACGCGAGGCCGCAACTCATATACAGGCTACTGGGGCAAGAGCAAGAAACCCTCGACGCTCACCCTCGACTGACACAAAAACACGGCCGCCCGCCGCCACGTCATAAACGTGGCGGCACACGGGAAAGCGCACTTTTCCGGCAGCGGACGAAAAATATTTGCGTGAAAATTTGGTGGAATGGGAAAAAGGCAGTAATTTTGCATCACGAAAAGCCCAGGTGGCGGAATGGTAGACGCGCTCGTTTCAGGTGCGAGTGTTGAGAGACGTGCAGGTTCGAGTCCTGTTCTGGGCACCGCAGCAGGGAGATAATCATCGATTATCTCCCTTCCGCTTTTTTAGCATCCATATATGGAAATGCCAGGCGTGCGTTTGGCGTGCCTGGCTTCAGTCTGCTATGTCGGTGTGTGGGCTGTCGTGTCGGTGGC
>CAKUKR010000018.1 GCA_934663645.1 uncultured Muribaculaceae bacterium
GGATAGATAGGCGGGTGTATGGTGACGTTCACTGTCCCAGGGGTGGCATTATACGTTGTACGCGGCATGCGGTCAAATGCGCCATCGATTGTTATAGGCACTACAGGCAGCCCGAACTCGGCAGCGAGCATAAATGCGCCGCGCTTGAATGGACGCAAATTGCCGTCGTATGTGCGTGACCCTTCGGGAAAAATCACAACCGACATACCGTCGCGCAAGCGTTGTTCCGCCTCCCCTATCGTCTCGCGGATGCCGCGAGGGTTGCTGTCATCAACAAACACATGTCCGGCGGCGCGGCATGCTGGCCCTACAAACGGGACTTTCTCGAGGCTTTTCTTCATCAGCCACTTGAAATTGTGGTTCAGATAGCCGTATATCGTCCAAATATCGACTGCTCCCTGATGATTGGCTACAAATACGTATGACGTATTGGGGTCAATGTTCTCGCGGCCTTTCACCTTGACACGAATGAACCAAAGCGTGCATACGCAGCGCGACCAAAAGCGTGCGGGCCAATATCCCCAGTAGTCGCGCTTGCCGAGGGCAGTGCCGACTATGGTAATCAGCGCAGTGACTATGGTAATCATGGCAAGTATCGGCACTGTAATCACCCATTGGTAAATCAGGAAGAGTGTCTTTTTCATGGCATAAATCGTTTTCGCGGCAGAAGGGCTGTTTATCCGAATTTGGAAATCTTGCGCAACTGCGGCTCGTTGATTATTTTGATGCGTCGCCCGTCCACGAGTATCAGTTTTTCGTTGACGAAAGCGGTCAGCGTGCGGATAGCGTTTGAGGTGGTCATGTTGGATAGGTTGGCAAGATCCTCGCGGCTCATGTATATGCGCAGCGTTGCCTCGTCATCCTCCAATCCGTAATTGTCGGCAAGGAGCAGCAGCGACTCAGCAAGTCGGCCGCGTATGTGTTTCTGCGTCAGGTTGACGATTTTCGTGTCAGACCCACCGAGGTTGCGTGACAGCTCGTGTATGAAGAACATCGCGACATCGGTGTTGTTGCGGATAAGGTTTTCCACAATCTTCATCGGAATAGAGCCTATGACCGACGGCTCGAAAGCAGCACAAGAAGAGAGGTAATCCTCGCCGGCAAAGTAAGCGCGGTAGCCGAAATACTGGACGGGGCGGTACAGGCGAAGTATCTGGACACGCTCGCCGATGCCCATTTTGTACATCTTTACCTTGCCTTTTAGCAGACACCATAGCGATTCCGGCGGTTCTTTTTCAGCATAGATTATCTGGTTCTTCTTGAAGTTGTGAACGGTGAAATTCTCGGTCACGATACGCTTTTCCTCCGGCTTCAATACGCTCCAGAGTTCTGCCATATCGTGACTGATGATATGTTCGAGAGTACTCTTCTTGATCATTCTTACCTTAAGCTTGTAGTTACCTGTAGTACGGAATATGTTTTACGACACAAATTTACAACATTATTCTGACATACGAATGATAACCGCTTGAATTTTTGCTGGGAGCGAAGCTATTCAGCCAGTTGGCGGCGAATTACCTTGCCAGAGGCGGTGCGTGGCAATGATTTGACAGCGTGAACCTCTTTTGGGACACAATGGGGAGGCAACAATTTTCGCATTTTACATGTCAACGAGGCCATATCATCGATGCACTCTGTTTCAACCAATAACACCACATGATTTCCCCACAATGCGTCAGGGCGCGAGGTTATACAAATCTCCATGTTCGGGAAGAGAGGCGACAACAGCTTTTCCACCTGTGCGGGATGGACTTTCAAGCCGCCGGTCACAATCACGTCGTCAACCCGGCCGAGTATATAGAATTTGTGTTTCTCTTCATCGGCAAATTGGACAATATCGTTTGTGACAATAGTCCCGTCAATGCCCATATCGATGACAAGGCAGCCGCGCTCATCAGCGGAAAGGGAGATGCCAGGCAATGCAGAGAACGGTTCATCATCCAAGCCGATACGACGCAGTGCTATATGGGAAGCGGTTTCGGTCATGCCGTAACTTTCGTATGCGGCAATGCCTGCATCGGCAATAGCCCAGCGCAGCTGCGGCGGTATTGCGCTGCCCCCTATCAGGAAATACTTGACCCGAGCGAGTGTCTGCGGCGACTGCAATATATGATGCATCTGCGAGGGAACAACTGACACAAGGTCATATCCGCAGCTGCCCTCGCCGATTTGGGGCCGGTTTGACGGCTGTTCATACATAAATTCACAGCCGGCGACAATGGCGCGAATAAGCATCATCTTGCCGCCGATGAACTGCGGCGATATGCAGCTGTACAGCCGTGAGCTGGCATTGAGGCCAAAATATGATATGGTGCGCTGCGCTGAACGGAGCATCATATCTTTGGACAGAGAAATCCTTTTCGGCGTGCCGGTCGAGCCTGATGTGTATGAGTCTATGCAGGGACAGTCGTCTTCCCACTGCTTGCGCAAATCTGCGTATGTCATTCCCTCCATGGCAGGGCCTCGAAAAATGACTTGTCACGGACAGCGGCGGTGTCAAATGACAGCTTGTCACCTGACAATGAGAGTTGAGATGGCGCATTGTTAGTGAACAGTGCTCCTGTGCCGAGTCCTTGCGGCAGACCTCCGGTGTCGAGAGTGGCTGTCCACTGCGCGAGTGCGTTCAGTCCTACATTTGACTCGAGCGAAGACGTTATCCACCACCCTATCCCACGTTCTTTAGCCAGTTCTATCCATTCAGCCGCGCCAGAAAAACCGCCTACGAGCGCGGGTTTCAGTATAATGTATGCCGGGTTGATGCTGTCAAGAAGGCGTTTGCGGTTGTCAGTGTCGTACACTCCGATAAGTTCCTCGTCAAGAGCCACAGGCACCGGGGACATCTTGCAGACAAAGGCCATCAGTTCGGGCGAGCCGGCTCGGATAGGTTGCTCAATTGAATGTATGCCAAGGTCAGCAAGCAGTTTAAGGCGAGGGAAAACATCGTCCATTGAGAATGCGCCGTTGGCGTCGACGCGCACGGTGATTTCATCAGCTGAATAACGTTGTCTGATCGACTTTATCAAATCAATTTCTGACAGCCAGTCTATCGCGCCGATTTTCAGCTTGATGCAGCGGAAACCAAGAGCAAGTTTCTCCTCGACACGCTGCATCATCTCGTCATGCGACCCCATCCACACCAAGCCGTTGATGTCGATATGTGCCTCGCCCTTTGTAAACTTCGAGGGAAAATAGATGCCTTTGCCGCCCGACACGAGGTCATATAACGCCTGTTCAAAGCCGAATTGTATCGACGGGTGGCGTGACAGGTCAGTCTGACGACCGAGAGCGACATTGGCGAGCAGCTCTATCAGTTTGTACTCATAGCGGCTGCCGTCTTCAGGCGACAGGCCTGGGAAATATGGAGCTTCTCCGATGCCGCAGACTTCCGGGTTCTGTTCGTCATACAGTTTGATGAAGTATGTGGGCTTCTCGGTCAGTATGCCTCGGGAAGTCCCGGATGGAGTGCGGAAACGAAGAGTATATGGTGCAAATGACAGTCGCATAGCAGACGATTCGTGTCAGGGGAATTTAGGGAACTGGTCGAAATCCGGGTCGCGCTTTTCGAGGAATGCGTTCTTCCCCTCCTGCGCCTCTGCCATAAGGTAGTACATCAGCGTGGTGTCGCCGGCAAACTCCATAAGTCCGTGCTGTCCGTCGAGTTCGGCATTGAGAGCACGCTTTATCATCCGGATTGCCATCGGGCTGCGCTTCAGTATGGTGCGGCACCATTCTACAGTTTCCTCTTCGAGACGGTCAAATGGCACAACCTTGTTCACCATACCCATTTCGAGGGCTTCCTGCGCGGTATACTGCTTGCAGAGAAACCAAATCTCGCGGGCTTTTTTCTGCCCGACACAGCGGGCGAGGTATGACGAGCCGAAACCAGCGTCGAAGCTCCCGACTTTGGGGCCAGTCTGGCCGAAGCGGGCGTTTTCAGATGCGATTGACAGGTCGCACACAACCTGCAACACATTGCCGCCGCCGATGCTGTAACCGTTGACCATGGCAATTACAGGTTTTGGCAAAGAGCGGATAGCTTTGTGCAGGTCAAGCACATTGAGGCGAGGCACGCCGTTCTCGTCGATATAGCCGCCTACGCCTTTCACGTTCTGGTCGCCGCCAGAGCAGAAGGCTTTGTCGCCCGCGCCGGTAAGTATGACTACTCCGATGTCGTTACGCTCACGGCAAATGTTCATTGCGTCGAGCATCTCGGCATTGGTTTGCGGACGGAAAGCGTTGTATACACGCGGACGGTTGATAGTTATCTTTGCTATCCCCTCGAATTGCTCAAAGAGGATGTCTGTATATTGTTTTATAGGTTTCCAGTCGTACATATCTGTATCTGTATCGTTATTGTTTGGTTCTGTTCATATAGTCAATGAGTATCTGCGCACTGCGGTCGCCGGGGGTGACTACCTCGAGTATAGCTGGGGCAAGCCTCGGAGCGAGGAACATCGGCAGTGTTTGCTGCAACTGGTTGGCTGATGAGGCAGCGAAGTACTCAAAACCGTATGCAGGAGCAAGCATGTTCAGAGGCAAGCGCGGCGGAGCGCAGAAATACCGTTCACGCTCAGGCAAAGAGCGTGTCGAGGGGATGAAGCGGAATATTCCGCCGCCCTGGTTGTTCAGTACAATTATCTTCAGCCGTTCCGGTATCTCTGCTATGGATAGCGCGCCTATGTCATACGCCATTGACATGTCTCCGGTCACAAGCACTGTCGTTTCGGGATATGCCATTGCCGCGCCTATCGCGGTAGAAAGGCAGCCGTCGATGCCCGATACGCCTCGGTTACAGTAGCACCCATGCGGAATTGACGACATGCACAACTGTGCATATCTTACCGACGTGCCGTTGCTTAGCTGCACATTGAAGTCGTCGGGTATGCTGTCGAATATCATCTGGCACGCCCTCAAGTCGCTCCAGTCAGACGAGCTTACAAAACGGTTGTGCGAGGCTACGGCATCCTTCTTGCACGCAGCCCAAGCCGCAGCGTAACCGGTGTCGCCAGAATTTTTGGCAAGCAGTTTCGCGAAGGCAGAGAGAAACGGAGCCGGTTCGGTCTCGATGCGCAGCGACAGTGAATTGAAGCAATCGACGGTGGTATGGCTATGGCCGACAGCCCAATGCTGAACGCCATCGGATGTGCGCAAGAACTCCTTGACCGCACGCGATATGAGCGCGCCGCCGACGGTGATTATTATGTCAGGGCGCAAATTCTCGCGCTGCCGGGGGGTGAGGTGCGAGAGAATAACGTCAACTGCGCTGTGCCGGCGCGGCAGGTGCAGGTTGGAGACTGTTTCGTGCATCACATACACATCCGGCAAAGAGGCAAGCCTGAGCATCGCCTTGTTCAGGTGGTCATCAGGAAGCATGAACCCTGCAACTGCCAGTATACGCTTGCCAACTGCCTGTTGCGCCAACTCATACACGGTTTCCTTTGACAGTATGTCTTCTGTCTCCACGCAGCTGATTTTCCGCTGCTGCGAGAACGGAATTTGCTCGCCCGAAGTCAGCGGCTCATCAAGCCGCACGTTGATATGGACAGGCCCTCGGCGTCGGCGCAAGGCTGTAATCATGGCATCATTGACTTCGCGGTTGGCATAGCGGCACATATCCACGTTGTCAGCCGCGAAATCATGTATGTCATAGCTTTTCTTGACGAAATTGGAGAGCGCGCCCGGCTGGCGCAATGTCTGCGAGTCGTCTTGGTCTATCCACCGCTCTGGGCGGTCGGCTGAAATTACTATCAACGGCAATCCCTGATAATATGCCTCGGCTACGGCAGGTGCATAGTTTAGGAGAGCAGTGCCTGAAGTGCATACAAAAGCAACTGGTTCACGCGAAATCTGGGCTAAGCCGAGGGCGACAAACGCGGCTGACCGTTCGTCAATGACAATATGAGTCTCGACTTTGGGGAGCGAATCCACCGCTAAAAGCATCGGCGCATTGCGCGAGCCGGGCGAGCAGACTATATGCCTGACACCGTGGTGATGCAACACGTCCGCTATTATGCGGCAGTTCTGCTTGTGAGTTCCCATGTCATTTGCAAAAATAAGGTTTGTAGCCGGCGAGGAATGCCTCGACAGACATCCGCTTCTTGCCGGCGGGCTGCAATTCGAGTATGCTGATGCACTTGGAGCTACTTAGCGTATCTCCTGTCCGCACGTACATTGCGCAGCCGCCCGATTTCGCTAATTGAACCTTTCCGCAATTCTTGGAGTGGTCATATTCTGCACCTTCGTCAATGTGCATGCTGCAAATTTCGGTCGCCAATATCTTGACGCTAAGTTCTTTGCCATTTGCGTCATAAATGTATGTATACGCTCCAGGGTACGGTGAAAGTCCGCGCACTTGGTTGTGTATGGTTTCGGCATCTTTTGACCAGTCGATGTGGCAGTCTTCCTTGAATATTTTCGGGGCTGGCGTGAATTCACCTTCGGGCTGAGGCATCGGTTTGACAGTGCCGGCTGCTATCATTTCCACGGTTTTGACCACCTCTTCAGCTCCTATTGCCATGAGGCGGTCGTGTACGTCACCGACATTGTCCGAAGGCAGTATCTCAATTTTCCGTTGCGAAAGGATGTCACCGGTGTCAATCTCATGCTTCAGCATGAATGTGGTCACGCCGGTCTCTATTTCGCCGTTCATGACCGCACGGTTAATCGGGGCGGCTCCACGGTATTTCGGCAGCAGGGAGGCGTGCAGGTTGAATGTGCCTAGCGGCGGCATCTGCCACACGGCTTTAGGCAGCATCCGGAATGCAATCACGATGAACAGGTCAGCGCCGATAGCCTGAAGAGCATCTATAAACTGGGGGTCTTTCAGGTTGGATGGCTGCATTACAGGCAGTCCATGTGCCTCCGCATATTTCTTTACATCGCTTTGATACATCTTGTGTCCGCGTCCGGCGGGCTTGTCCGGCATGGTGACAACGGCGGCTATGTCAGCCCCCTTTGTCAGCAGGGCGTCAAGCGAAGCGACAGCAAACTCGGGTGTGCCGAAAAACACAATTCTAATATCTTGGAGTTTCTTCATTTCTTGTTTGCTAATGTATGTGCCGCAGCTGCGTCAGTCGTCTGAATAATGGCGCAACAGCTTGCGGTATGAGTTGAAAATCTTGGATTTAGACACAAAACCGACGTATTTTGTGCCGTCAACGACCGGGAGGTTCCATGCGTTGGTCTTATCGAAGATGCGCATCACATTCTCCATGGAGTCGTGTATGTCAATGCGGTCAGGCGGCATCGACATGAACCGCCGCACGTGCATCTTCTTGTAGAGGTCAGGGCGGAACATGATGTTGCGTATGTCGTCAAGCAATACCACGCCAACGAGATTGTTTTCAGCGTCAACAACAGGAAACAGGTTGCGCGTAGAAGTGGCAATGGTATCGACAACCTGCTTGAGGGTCATATCTGGCGTCACGCACTTGAAGTCACGCTCGATGAGTTCATCGACATTCAGCATGGTGAGTACGGCCTTGTCTTTATGGTGCGTGAGCAAATCGCCGTGCTTGGCAAGGCGCATGGTGTAGATGCTGTACGGCTCAAAAATGCGGATAGTCATATATGAGAGCGACGATACTATCAGCAGCGGCAAGAACAGGTCGTAGCCGCCGGTCATCTCGGCGGTGAGGAATATTGCCATAAGCGGCGCGTGCATGACACCGCTCATCACGCCAGCCATGCCCATGAGCGCGAAGTTCTTTTCGGAAACAGTCACGCCGAGGTTCAGCTCGTTGAATACATACGCAAACAGGAAACCGGCCAATGCGCCGACAAACAATGACGGTGCGAATGTGCCGCCGACACCGCCGGCGCCGTTAGTGGCAGAAGTGGCAAACACCTTTAAAAGCACGATAGCCGACAATACACCTGCAATTACCCATACGTTGTCGCGGTCGAGGTAGAAGAATGTCCCGTTGACCACCGCCTTGACATCGCCGTCGAGCAGCAGGTCTATCGTGTCGTAGCCTTCTCCGTACAATGAGGGGAAAAGGAAAATGAGGATAGCGAGAATGATGCCGCCGACAAGTATCTTGACCCAACGCTTGTGTATGTGCTTGAAGAATGTCTCCATTCCGAAAATGCAGCGCGTGAAGTAAAGGGAGATGAAGCCGCAAAAGATGCCGAGAAGTATGGTGTAAGGTATCTTGCCAGTGAGGAACGGCTCGCTCTGTGCGAAGAAAAACTCGGAGGTGTACCCTTCAAGAACGTATGCGACTGTAGCAGCGGAAACTGACGCGATGATGAGAGGCATGACTGTAGCCGCAGTCAAGTCTATCATAAGCACCTCGATAGTGAAAAGCATGCCCGCGATTGGCGCACGGAATATGCCGGCAATTCCAGCCGCAGCTCCGCAACCAACGAGTATCATCAGAACTTTCGGCGAAAGGCGGAAAGCCTGGCCTATGTTTGAGCCGATAGCTGCCCCTGTGAACACGATCGGACCCTCCGCTCCGACAGAGCCGCCGAAGCCTATTGTCACTGACGATGCCACCAGCGAAGCGTATATGTTCTTCTTCTTGAGACGCGACTTGCGCCTTGATATGGCATAAAGCACACGTGTAACGCCATGCGAGATGTTGTCTTTGACGACATAACGCACGAATACAGACACTATCAGTATGCCAACGACAGGATATACCAAATACCAGTAGTTGACATTTCCGTTATCCAATCCCGAAGTCAGCAGACTCGAAATCAGGTGTATAAGGAGTTTGAGCAGTTGCGCCGCAAAACCGCAAAGCACACCGACGACGAGAGCCAGCATCACGAGGAAGTTGCGCTCCTTGATGTGCCGCTCACGCCATTCTGCGATGTTTATCCACAGCCGCGTCCACTTGTTGTCTCTTTCCTTGTATGCCATTCTACTGTAGTATTATTTCCCCTTTCCGAGCAATACGGTGCGGACGGTGTAGATTAGTATTTTGAAATCGACAGAAATAGACATATTCGACAGATAGAGCAAGTCATACTGCACGCGCTCAATCATTTGGTCAACGTCGGAAGCATAGCCGTATTTCACCATTCCCCACGAGGTAATGCCCGGGCGCACTTGGTGAAGAAGCGTGTAATAAGGCGCTTTTTCGAGTATCTGGCGTATGTAGAACTCACGTTCCGGACGAGGCCCGACAAGCGACATGTCGCCGGTCAGTACATTCCAGAACTGCGGCAGCTCGTCTATGCGGTATTTGCGCATGAAGCGACCGATGCGTGTCACGCGAGGGTCATTGTCGCTTGACAGCTGCGGCCCTGCCGCCTCTGCATCAACACGCATGGTGCGGAACTTGTATATGTAAAATGGGCAACGGTGACGGCCTACGCGCTGCTGCTTGTAGAATACCGGCCCTTTGGAATCCGACTTTATCAAGGCTGCAAGTATCAGGAACGGCACTGCAAGCAAAATCAGCGCAATGGCCGAAATCGCCACATCGAGTGTACGCTTGATGTTCTGCGATGATTCGCGCAGGTGCGGCGTGGTCAGATCCACAAAAGGCTCGCCATATATGTCTTGCAAACGTATACCCGATGTCAGATAGGACCGCAAATCTGGGGCAATTTTGACTGGTATGTCGAGGTCGAAAAGTCGTCCCAGTAATTTTAGCAATCGAGAGTCAGACGTAGAAGGCAGTGTGATTAGTATTTGTGAAACCTTATCCTTTTGGCACACTGACTTCAGGTCGTCTAATGAGTAGACCGGTTTGCCCAAGAACTCCTGCTCTCCGGCATCGCCGTCTGTAAGCACATACCCTTCTGCTACATATCCGAGGTTGGCAAGCGATGATTCGAGCCGCTGTGTCTCCTCACGAGCCTTGTCTCGAGTGCCGATTATAATGGTGCGGAATGCCCAGCGGTTTTGCCTGATTTTGCGGAAACGCGCTCCGGTGAGAATGGCGCGGCCGAGATATGTCATTCCAAACAGCAGACCGAATA
Organism: uncultured Muribaculaceae bacterium; assembly: GCA_934663645.1. Taxonomy (GTDB): domain Bacteria; phylum Bacteroidota; class Bacteroidia; order Bacteroidales; family Muribaculaceae; genus Lepagella. The sequence goes on from CAKUKR010000018.1 coordinate 9,937, forward strand.
TCGTTGCCAGAACAGCATAGTTGCTCGTCGATACGGCTATCTGGTCATTGGTAAGCAAGACAAGGTAAATCAGGAGAGAGTTTATAATCGCTGTGTAGACTGTCGTATACAGCTCCTGCAACCGAGACCGCTGGAAAGGATTGTTGTAATACCCAGAAAGCCAATATACAAAGAGCATGACCAATGGGAACAGTATTTCCTCAACAAGCATCTTGCTGTCAATAAGGTACATCCAAAGAGTGTAGGTATGCGCCTCATAGTTCCCCACTGAAAAGTGGAAGAAGCGGTAGACATTGAACAGCAGGAATGCGATGCTCGTCGTCAACCAGTCGGAGAACACATATTTAGCCCTTTGGACGTTGATCGAGACCACTGTCGAATACTCTTATGTTAGTCACTGTGCCGTCGGCCGACACCTTGATGATGTCTGACGGCTGCATTTGCGGCCTCCCTGCCCTTCCGGTTTTGCACACATAGTCCACAGCGTCAATGATTTGCCGGTCTATCTGTGCATACGTTGCCGGTGTCGGCTGTCCCGAAATGTTGGCTGACGTAGACACAAGCGGCGAGCCGAGGCGGCGGCACAATTCTGTGCAGAAAGCATAGCCGGGTATGCGCATACCCACAGAGCCGTCCTCTGCGAGGAGCAGAGGTGATATGCCGTGCGCTCCGTCGTATATGATTGTCGTAGGGCGTGTTGCGTCAGCCAAGATATGCCGTGCGGCATCAGGGACAGAGGCAACATGGTGCGAAACCATTTCCATGTCAGAAACGAGCAGAAGCATTGATTTGGCCGACGGACGGTGTTTTATGCCGAAAAGGCGTGAAACAGCATCGCCGTTGCACGCATCGCAGCCCAATCCCCACACGGTATCGGTAGGGTAAAGTATCACCCCACCGCCGCGCAGCACATTGACTGCCGCCTCTATATCGTCCTGCATACTCATTTCTGCCGCATTGAACTTACAAAGTTACACAAAACGCCGCTAATTGTCAAATGCCATCCACCTCGTCAAGCCATATACGTGAACTTGCATCGGAAGGCATACGCCAGTCAGCACGAGGCGATATAGACACGCTGCCTGTCTTCGGCCCGTCTGGGAGGCAGGAGCGTTTGAATTGCTGCGCAAAGAAACGCCGGTAAAATGTCCGCAGCCAATGACGCACTACATCAGCATCATACGTCCTGGCAAAAGCAGCCCTGGCAAGCATGAAGACCTTGCGCGGCGTGAAGCCGTAGCGCATGGTATAGTAGAGGAAGAAGTCATGAAGTTCGTATGGCCCTACGAGGTCTTCTGTCTTTTGAGAGATGTTGCCGTCCTTGTCCGCTGGTATCAGCTCGGGGCTGACAGGGGTGTTGACAATATCCATGAGGGCGATGCGCAATTCCTCATCTTCATCACGTCGTGCTATCCACTCCACAAGGTGGCGAACCAACGTCTTGGGAACTGATGTGTTTACGGAATACATTGACATGTGGTCGGCATTGTATGTGCACCAGCCCAGGGCTAGCTCTGACAAGTCGCCTGTGCCGAGCACCATCGCTCCGACACGGTTGCCGTAGTCCATCAATATCTGCGTGCGCTCCCTCGCCTGGCAATTCTCGTATGTCACGTCATGCACATTCTCGTCCTGTCCGATGTCGCGGAAATGCTGTCGCACCGCGTCTGCAATGGGTATCTCGAGAGCTGTCACCCCAAGCCGTTGCATTATGGTGTGTGCGTTGGTGTGTGTGCGGTGCGTAGTGCCGAAACCGGGCATCGTTATTGCGTAAATCCCTTTTCGGTCGAGGCCAAGCGCGTCAAACGCTTTGACTGCGATAAGCAGGGCGAGCGTAGAGTCCAGTCCTCCGGAAATACCCACGGTGAGGTGCCGGCAACCTGTGGCCCGCAGCCGTTGCACAAGTCCGGCTGTCTGTATCGACGTGACCTCATGGCATCGGTCGTCAAGCAACGGCCCAGCTGACGGCACAAAGGGGTGGCGCTTTATGGTGCGGTATTCCAACTGCCTGTCCGCATCATCGTCTGAAACGCAAGTATCAACCGTACAGAACCCAAGCGGCTCGTCCTCATTATCGTAGTACGTGTCTATGCGGCGGCGGTCAGCACGTAACATCTCAAGGTCTACGTCGGCAGTCACCGCTTGGGCAGACTCGGAGAAGCGCGGGGATTCGCAAAGCATCCGGCCGTCTTCGGCTATCATGGCATTGCCGGCATATACCGCATCTGTAGAGGACTCCCCTGCTCCGGCCGAGGCGTATGCGTAGACACAGCGCAAGCGGGCAGACTGACCCGAAACGAGGGAGCGCAAGTAGTCGTGCTTGCCTATCAGTTCGTCTGTCGCTGAAAGGTTGACAATCACGTCTGCACCAGCTAGCGCAAGACGGTTGCTGGGCGGCGCAGGTACCCACAAGTCCTCGCATATCTCAACTCCGACCAATGCTCCGCAGTGGCGCAGCATCACGTCAGTGCCGAACGGCACACTCTCGCCGCAGATGCATATTTCCTCACAGCGCACATTCTTGCCGGAAGCGAACCAACGTTTCTCGTAGAACTCATTGTAGTTGGGCAGATACGATTTAGGCACGACAGCCTTCACCTCGCCGTCCGCGCACGCCGCCGCGCAGTTGTACAACCGGCCTTGGTGCATAAGCGGCACGCCGACAACGGCCATAAGCCGAGAGCCTGCGGTAGCCTCTGCAACACGCACAAGTGCCTCCCCTGCCGCCGTAAGCATCAGCTGCTGGTGGAACAGGTCGCCGCAGGTATATCCGGTCAACCCGAGCTCAGGCAACACAAGCAGTTCACAACCGCGTGCTACAGCAGCTCGTGCAGCTGCAAGGGTCTGCTCCTCATTATATTTTACATCTGCAACCTTAACGAGCGGGAAAGCCGCAGAAACACGGAAAAATCCAAATCTGTCCATTTTGTATTTCGATACTCGCATACAATGCTGCAGCAGTGCCGCAGCAGGCGCGAAGCTGTTACGTCCATTTTGTTGCAAAAGTAACAAACTATTTCCGATTAATCAACGTTACTACGGATAAATATAGTACAAACCGCGAGTCCGGAATGGATGCCAGCCCGGTCTTGCACCAAACAACCCGAAATAACTATGAAATACTCAATGAACAAGCTAATCGCTGTCGGAGCTCTTGCCTTGGCAGGACTGTCCGGCATCGGCTCGACGGCAAGTGCCAAGGGCAATGAGATGACACTCGGTCTCGCCGGCGGTGTCGCCACACACAACAGCGGCGGTTATGCCGACATCTACTTCCAGTACACTATTGCGCCTCATGTGCGTATCGCACCTGAAGTCGGCTACATCTTCCGCAATGACTGCCTCTCTGGTTTCGAATTCTCGGTAGATATGCACTTCCCGTTCCGCCTGGCCAAAGGGTTTAACATATATCCGCTGACAGGTCTCACGCTTAACAACTGGAATGTTGACCATGGCGGCGACTACACTCGCGTAGGCGCAGACTTCGGCGCAGGTTTCGACATCTACCTGACCTCGACATTCAAACTCTCGCTGCAAGGCAAGTACTCCCTCATGGACGACTGCAGTGGAGGCTTCTTCAACGTCGGCTTCGGCTACGTATTCTGACACAGCGACTGCACTCAAATATACCGGGAGCGGCACTTACGTTTGCCGTTCCCGATTTTTTTGTATAACTTTGCGGCGAAAGCGGGGGTGCTGCCATTCGGCGGCTGAGAACATACCCTATGAACCTGATGCGGATAATGCCGATGCAGGGAGACATTCTTTGTTGTCATTGCACATTGGGTGAACAGGGTTAACCGCAACAAATTACGCCAGTGCGATGAAAGAGCCATACACGACAATACTCACGATAGCCGGTTCAGATCCCTCGGCGGGGGCTGGTCTGCAAGGTGACATCAAGACAGCCATGGTCATGGGAGTCTATGCTGTGACAGCTGTGACAGCAGTCACTGTACAGAACTCGCAAAGTGCAGACGCAATTTTGCCTGTATCAGCAGATTTGCTCGAACAGCAGATTGACGCGCTCGCCTCGGACATAACCATCGACGCTGTGAAAATCGGCATGCTGCCCACAGCGGAAAGCATCGAGGCGGTCAGACACTGTATTGACCGTCACAAGCTGCGCAACATTGTAGTTGACCCGATAGCCTCGCCGACATTGGCATCTGCCAGATGCGGCAGTTCGTCTGCATTTGATACGCTGAAAAAGTGCCTTCTACCAATTGCCGACATCATTACACCAAATGTACATGAAGCTGAAATGCTGCTTGGCGCAACCGCAGGCAGCCGTTCAGCGACGGAACTTGCAGTACTGCTGTGCAACGAATTTGGCTCACGCTCTGCTCTGGTCAAAGGCGGTGACTGTGCTGGCGACAGCATAACAGATGCTCTGTATGAGGCTAGGTCTGGCTGCCAGATGCTCTTCTTCTCACACTCCATAGTCTCTGCAAATACCCACGGCACAGGCTGCGCTCTTTCCACGGCTATCGCGTGTGGCCTTGCACGCCGCCGAAGCCTGCATCAGGCAGCGGCAGATGCAGAGCGGACAGTGCATGATCTAATACGTGCCGGCGCAAATTTCGCCTTCGGCAAAGGTGGCTACGGCCCGCTCGGCACACTCTCCAACCTGACTTCTAACAAAACAAACAACTGCATACCATGAGAGTATATGTAAACGACCAACCCAAAATGCTCCCCGTCACGGTGCAAAACATCGCTGACCTGCTGGAGCATCTCTCCATAAAGACTGCCGGAACTGCTGTGGCTGTCAACGGCAAAATAGTCCGCCGCGAAAATTGGCCGGTATCCAATCTGAATGAGGAGGACAAAATTATGATAATCAGCGCGGCATACGGAGGCTAACAGCGTTAACTCTCTATGGACAAGTTCATTACTATCGCCATAACGCCTGAGCGTACTGTCACCGATGAAGCTGATATAGTTGCTGCCCTGTTGGACGGCGGCATCGACTATGTACACCTGCGTCACCCGAATATTAAGGAGGTAGAGATGCGCCGGCTGATTGAGGCCATACCGAGCCGATTGCATGGCAGATTACGCCTTCATTCGCATTTTGCGCTGGTGGATGCATACTCTCTGGCTGGTGCGCATCTGAACAGCCGAAATCCCTCATTTTATGGCACTCAAGGCACTCTGTCCAGAAGTTGCCACTCTATTGAGGAGGTCGCAGATGCCGGCAAATACGAGTATGTCACACTCTCACCCGTATTTGACTCAATTTCTAAGCAAGGGTACAATGCAGCAATATCATTTGCCGATTTCGCACGGATGCGGCCGCCGACAAAAGTCATAGCCCTCGGCGGTGTCACGCCTGACCGCTTCGCGATGCTGCATGACGCAGGATTTGCCGGTGCTGCGATGCTCGGCTATATATGGGAGGCTCAATCAGCAAGTGAACTTGCCGAAAAACTGGAAACGATAAAAGCGAAATCATGCTTCAATTCATAACAAATACCAACTGCAACGTGCCTCTAGAGGCACAGGTGGCAGCTGCTCTTGACGGCGGTTGCCGCTGGGTGCAACTGCGCATGAAGGATGCGTCTGACGACGAAATCCGCCGTGTGGTGAGCGTCATTAAGCCAATGTGCGACCAGATGGAAGCGTTCCTGATACTGAATGACCGCGTAAACCTCGCCAAAGAACTCGAAGTGTCGGGAGTCCATGTCGGAAAGGAGGATATGTCGCCGTCCGAAGCCCGGGCAATACTCGGCGCAGGTGCGGTAATCGGCGTGACCGTAAACACATTTGAAGATGTGCTCCGAGCAGCCACTTGTGACATCGATTATGTCGGCATTGGCCCATACCGTCACACGACGACAAAGAAGAACCTCGCGCCGATACTTGGCAAGGAAGGCATAAGCGCGATATGCCGACAAATGGACGAGAAGGGCATCGAGATAGCCCGCGTAGCAGTAGGCGGCATCGGCATCGACGACATCCTTCCGCTAATGGAGTGCGGTGTAAATGGTGTGGCCGTGAGCGGTGCTATTGCCAACGCTAAAGACATGGCTGCCGCGACCAGCGAGTTGGTCCGGCTGCTTAACTCCACATTGAAAAACTGAATTCTAATCCAATAATACATAACACAATATGTCTGATATACTGACCATCGGAGGCAGAGACTTCTCATCACGCCTCTTTGTGGGGACTGGCAAGTTCGCATCGCCGCAACTGATGCTTGATGCCGTACTCGCCTCGCAGTCACAGATGATAACCGTAGCCATGAAGCGCGTCAACATGATGAACGAGGCTACCGACGAGATGCTGACGCACATCAACCGTGAGAACGTCCAGCTGCTGCCCAACACCTCAGGCGTGCGCAATGCCGAAGAGGCAATACTCGCCGCTCGCATGAGCCGCGAAATATTCAACACTGAGTTCATCAAACTCGAGATACACCCTGACCCGAAGTACCTGATGCCAGACCCAATCGAGACTCTCGAGGCCACACGCACGCTCGCGGCTGAAGGCTTCACGGTACTTCCATACATACAGGCCGACCCTGTCCTGTGCAAACTCCTCGAAGAGGCTGGCGCTGCTGCTGTCATGCCGCTTGCTGCGCCTATCGGTTCAAACAAGGGCTTGGTGACACGCAACATGATTGAGATAATCATTGAGCAAAGCCGTGTCCCCGTAATCATTGATGCCGGCCTCGGCGCACCCTCGCACGCTGCCGAAGCAATGGAGATGGGTGCAGATGCCGTGCTTGTCAACACGGCAATTGCCATTGCCGATGACCCTGCCAAAATGGCAGATGCTTTCCGCATGGCGGTCATTGCAGGACGCAACGCATTCCTCGCTGGCCTCGGTGCGACATCCGTTTCCGCCGAAGCCTCAAGTCCCTTGACAAAATTTTTCACAGACTGACAAACACCTTATCAATCATGAAAATAGACAATATTGACCTCTCCTCATACCCCAATTCGGAGAAGATATACATCAACGGCACAATCCACCCTATCCGCGTAGGAATGCGCCGCATCAACCTTTACCCTACAGTTCGCATCGAGAACGGCAAGCGTACAGAATACCCCAACGACCCTGTAACCGTATATGACACCAGCGGCCCATATACTGACCAGGATGTCAAGATAGACATCAATGCAGGTCTGCCTCGCCACCGCGAACAGTGGGTAATTGACCGCAAAGACACAGAGGAACTCAACACCCTCACCAGCGAATACGGCAACCGCCGCCTTGCCGACAAGTCGCTCGACGAAATCCGTTTCCCTGTGAGACACCTGCCGCGCCGCGCCGTGCAGGGCAAGTGCGTCACACAGATGCACTATGCTCGCAAGGGCATCATCACCCCGGAAATGGAGTATGTGGCTATCCGTGAAAACGCCAACAACGCTGCACTCGGCATAGATTCATACATCACCCCTGAATTTGTGCGCAAAGAAGTCGCTGAAGGACGTGCGATCATCGCAGCCAACATCAATCACCCCGAAGCAGAGCCGATGATTATAGGCCGCAATTTCCGCGTCAAGCTGAACACCAATATCGGCAACTCCGCTCTCTCGTCCGGCATTGAGGAAGAAGTGGCTAAGGCCGTATGGAGCTGCTACTGGGGCGGTGACACGCTTATGGACCTCTCAACCGGTGACAACATCCACGAGACCCGCGAATGGATAATCCGCAACTGCCCTGTCCCGGTTGGAACAGTTCCTATTTACCAGGCTCTCGAAAAGGTGAACGGTGATGTTTCCCAACTCACGTGGGAGATATACCGCGACACACTCATCGAGCAGTGCGAGCAGGGTGTGGACTATTTCACGATCCACGCCGGAGTATTGCGTGAACATGCCTCTTTGGTCAAAAATCGCCTGACTGGCTGCGTCTCTCGCGGCGGCTCTATCATGACCGAATGGACGGTTATCCACAATGAGGAGAGCTTCCTCTACACGCACTTCGACGAAATATGCGAGATACTGGCACAATACGATGTCGCTATCTCTCTTGGAGACGGTATGCGCCCCGGCTCTATTCACGATGCCAACGACCGCGCACAGTTCCTCGAACTTGATGTGCTTGGTGAGCTGACCGAGAAAGCTTGGGCGCATGACGTTCAGGTGATAATTGAGGGTCCGGGGCATGTGCCAATGAACAAAATCAAGGAGAACATGGACCGTCAGCTCACTTCATGCCACGAAGCGCCGTTCTATACCCTCGGCCCTATCACCACAGACATAGCCCCGGGCTATGACCATATCACCTCGGCAATCGGCGCAGCCATAATCTCCGACCTCGGCACTGCGATGATATGCTACGTCACACCCAAGGAACACCTTGCGCTGCCCACATTGCAAGATGTGCGTGAAGGCGTGATAGCATATAAGATTGCAGCCCATGCGGCAGACCTCGCCAAAGGCTTCCCCGGAGCGCAGGTGCGTGACAACGCCCTCAGCAAGGCCCGGTATGAGTTCCGCTGGAAAGACCAGTTCAACCTGTCTCTTGACCCTGAACGCGCCAGCTCGTACTATCTTGAGGCCCGCCGCAGCGCACCCGATGCCGACGACAAATTCTGCACTATGTGCGGCCCGAACTTCTGCGCGATGCGCATCTCCCAGAACATAGCCGACAAATGCGACAAGTGATGAAAGCTCATTCTGACCCGGACAGCGAAGCCATCTTCGGACACGGTTTCGCCGATGTCATCGACCAGTATGACTGGGATGGCACTATTGAAATGGTGGAAAATGCCACTGACGCAGATGTGCGCCGGGTTCTTGCCGCCGCAGCCCATGACAAGCGACCGCTTACTCCAGACGAGTTTGCAGTCCTGATTTCACAGGCTGCCGCCCCTTATCTGGAGAAGATGGCACAAATGAGCAGACATTTCACACAGCAGAAGTTTGGAAAGACGATTTCCATGTACATACCGATGTATGTGGGCAACGCCTGTACCAACAAGTGCGTCTACTGCGGCTTCAATCACGACAACCCGTTCACGCGCACAGTGTTGACCCTTGAGCAGGTGGAACGCGAATGTCTGGCAATCAAACGCCTTGCTCCGTTTGAAAACCTCCTCATTGTTGCCGGCGAATACCCGGCACTGTGCGGCGTGGACTATCTGGAGAAAGTCCTAGGCGTATGCCGCAGGCACTTCCACAACCTCACAATTGAGGTACAACCCATGCGTTCAGCTGACTATTACCGCCTTACGCAATCAGGATTGAACGGCGTGGTTTGCTTTCAGGAAACATATCACCGCGAGGCATACCGCAAGTACCACCCGCGTGGCATGAAGTCACACTTCGACTGGCGGCTCAACGGCTTTGACCGGATGGGCGATGCCATGGTCCATAAAATCGGCATGGGAGCACTGTTAGGCCTTGAAGACTGGCGCGGGGACGCTGTCATGCTTGCTCGCCACTTGCGATATCTGCAGAAACGCTACTGGAGGTCGCGGTATTCGGTCAACTTCCCGCGTATGCGCCCGTCGGAAAGCGGCTTCAAGCCAAAATCTATCATCTCAGACCTTCAGCTGGTGCAGCTCACCTGCGCATTCCGCATTTTCGACCACGAGGCAGACATCTCGTTCTCGACACGCGAAGCGCCGGATTACCGCGACCACATCATGCCCCTCGGCGTGACATCAATGAGTGCCGGAAGCCGTACAGAGCCTGGCGGCTACGAGACATACGCCGACCGCGCCCTCGAACAGTTTGAGGTCTCTGATGACCGCAGCCCTCATGAGGTGGCTGATGCCATACGCCGTGGCGGATATGAACCAGTGTGGAAGGACTGGGATGCGATATTTGACTGACCACTCCTCTTTTGATAATACAAGGCTCTGACTTGCAATACAGTCGGGGCTTTCTTTATTCTATCGTACATTATGTCATCACATGTCACGGAACAATCACTTCGCGTTACGCGTTATCCAGATATAAAACACAGGATACAACAATGAAATTCATACAGCCCAAACTGCCATACGCACCAGACGCACTGGCTCCGGTAATATCCGAAAACACCATAGAATACCATTACGGCAAACACGAAAAGACCTATTTCGACACTCTCAATTCACTCATCGAGGGAACTGAATATGCAGATATGTCGCTTGAGGAAATCATCTGCAAGAGCGACGGCAAGCTCTTCAATAACGCCTCCCAAGCATGGAACCATATCTTCTACTTCTTCCAGTTCTCCCCATACCGCAACGAAGAGCCGCAGGGAGAACTACGACAAGCCATTGACCGCGATTTCGTCTCGTTTGACGAGTTCAAAAAGAAATTTGAGCTGGCAGGAACTTCGCTGTTCGGGTCAGGATGGGTATGGCTGTCATGTGACAATGCCGGCAAGCTCTTCATAACCCAGGGTTGCAATGCCGCAAATCCAATGACACAAGGACTTAAACCTCTCCTCACATTCGATGTATGGGAACACGCATACTACCTAGACTACTGCAACATGAGAGCATCATACCTTTCTCGTTTGTGGGACATCATTGACTGGGACATAATACAAATGCGTTACCGCCAGTGATTTTGCCGTTACGCGATTTTTTAGTAATTTCGCGCGAAATTGGCTCAAAACATTTATATGGATTCCAAAACCGATGACATCGTATCCCTCATAGTTGAGGGAATACAGGAACGCAAGGGTAAGAGAGTATCAGTAATTGACCTGTCCGGCATCCCATCTGCTCCCGCCCACCACTTCGTAATATGCCAAGGGACAAGCACATCACACGTCACGGCTGTTGCGGACAGTGTGAGGGACTATGTATGCAAGCACGGGGGCAGAAAACCCTACCGTGACGAGGGCTACCGCACAGCTCAGTGGATTGTCCTCGACTACGGCGAAGTGTTCCTGCATGTTTTCCTGCCCGATGTGCGCGACAGATACCGTCTCGAGGAACTGTGGGGCGATGCTCCGGTCAAAGAAATCCCCGACCTCGACTGACCTCTCCCCAACACTGATTACCCGACTTATTGACACACCATGCCCATAACACCTAACAACAACGGGAAGCGCAACAAGCGTTCATTCCTGAACATATATTGGATGTACCTCCTGATATTCGGCATACTAGTCGGGGCTTTCCTTTTTCAGGACAGCTCCACAGTCAAGCCTGTCAACTGGACAGAGTTTTCCGAAGCCGCAGCACGAGGCGACATCTCTAAAATAACCGTCTACATTGACAACAATGAGGCCGAAGGTCTATTAACCCCACAGGGCGAAAAGAGCTTCAAAATCGTTGACGCCACAAACAGCTCCAAGGAAAAGAAGGTCAAGACGGTGATTTCATCGTCTGATGCTGTTCAGAAAGAAATCGACACATGGAACAACTCCCTTGTTCAAAACGGCAAGCCACCAATAAATTTGGAGTACGAGAAAAGTTCCGGGCTGCTGCACTACCTCTGGTTCTTCGGTCCTACACTCCTGTTTATAGGCTTCCTGTTCTTCATGTCACGCAGAATGAACGGCGGAGGCGCTGGCGGCGGCATATTCAGTGTCGGCAAATCCAAGGCGAAAGTGTTCGACAAGGACAACAGCACGAATGTCACATTCAAGGATGTAGCAGGACTGGCAGAAGCCAAAGTTGAGGTCGAAGAGATAGTAGAGTTCCTGAAAAACCCGCAACGATATACTGAACTTGGAGCTAAAATCCCGAAGGGTGCACTGCTCGTCGGACCTCCTGGAACAGGCAAGACCTTGCTTGCCAAGGCCGTTGCCGGCGAAGCAAATGTGCCGTTTCTGTCAATGTCCGGTTCTGACTTCGTGGAAATGTTTGTAGGTGTCGGCGCGGCGCGTGTCCGCGACTTGTTCAAACAAGCCAAGGAGAAAGCTCCATGCATCATTTTCATCGATGAGATCGATGCCGTTGGGCGAGCCCGTGGCAAAAACATCAACATGGGTTCTAACGATGAACGCGAGAACACTCTAAACCAGATGCTTACGGAGATGGACGGGTTTGGCACAAACAACGGCGTCATCATCCTCGCTGCAACCAACCGTGCGGATATGCTCGATAAGGCACTGTTGCGTCCTGGTCGTTTCGACAGGCAGATATATGTAGACTTGCCCGAACTTTCGGACCGTGTGGAGATATTCAATGTCCACCTGCGCGACATCAAGTTCAACAGCAACCTCGACGTAGAGCAGCTTGCACGCCAGACACAGGGATTTTCAGGCGCAGACATTGCAAATGTATGCAATGAAGCAGCTCTGATTGCAGCCCGTAACCACAAACAGCAGGTCGAATGGGACGATTTCATGGCTGCGATAGACCGCATTGTCGGCGGTTTGGAGAAACGCTCTCGTGTCATAACTGATGAGGAGAAATACTCTATTGCCACGCACGAGGCAGGACATGCCACCATCTCATGGATGCTCAAATACGGCGACCCGCTTGTCAAGGTTACTATCGTGCCGCGAGGACGCGCCCTAGGCGCTGCATGGTATGCTCCTGAGGGTCGGCAGATCGTACCCACGCAGGCTCTGCTTGACACGATGTGCGGCCTGCTTGGAGGCCGTGCTGCCGAAGAGGTCTTCACAGGGCAGATTGGCACAGGGGCAAGCAACGACTTGGAGCGATGCACCAAGATCGCCAGAAATCTTGTCATGGTATTCGGCATGGGCAAAAGCATTCCCAACATGAATTACTATGACTCGACTGGTCAAGACTATGGCTTTACAAAGCCCTTTTCTGAGGAGACTGCCAGAAAGATTGACGAAGAAGTCATCCGTATAGTCAATGAGCAGTATGACCGAGCCAAGAGCATACTGCGCGAGTATGCAGAACAACACAACCGTATGCGCGACCTGCTTGTTGAAAAAGAAGTCATTTTCACTGATGATGTGCGCGAAATACTCGGTCCGAGAAAGTGGAAATCACGCACTGACGAAATCAGCGAACTCAATGAAAAGGACAAGGCGAAGGATAAGAGCCGACCGACGGCAGAAAGCAGCCAGCCGGCAGCGGACAAGCCGATAGATACAGCGTCAGATGATGACGATGACCCTGGCACTCCTCCGCCCTTTAGAGGATAACCTATATAGTTTTGACCGTGGCATGACTGAATACCTGGTTAAAACTATTTTCGATTTTGGAGTTTTGTTGTCCGATTTGTCGTTTTTCGTCAAATTCCCGACTTATGAAACCGAGTAAATTTAGTACCTTTGCACGGTAAAAAACACATCTGAAATCGCAATACAACGAACATACAACACTGAATAACAGTAAATACAGATATGATGAGAATTATGAAGTACTCCGGACATCTTGCACTCGCCGCACTGTGCAGTGTCCTGCTGTGTTCCTGCAGTGGCAACGGACAGCAACAACAGGAACAGGAACCCGAACTGGCGGTCATCACAATCGGTGAAGGTGACGCTACACTTGAGAACGGTTATCCGGCATCCCTCCACGGCAAGAATGACGTAGAAATACGTCCGCAAGTATCTGGTTTCATAACACGAGTGTGTGTGACTGAAGGACAGCGCGTGTCAAAAGGACAGACACTTTTTACCATTGACCGTGTACAGCTTGAGGCGGCTGTAAGTGCCGCTCAGGCTCAGGTGGCTCAGGCTCAAGCGGCGATTGTTGCTGCTCAGGCTAATGTCAACACTGCCCGCACAAATGCCAAAAACAACAAGATACTCCTCGACAAAAACATCATAAGCAGTTCCGCATACCAGACATCTGTTGATGCTGTGAACGCAGCGGAGGCTCAGGTCAACCAGGCTCGCGCCGCCGCCAATGCTGCAAACGCCCAGCTCGTTTCTGCCCGCAAGAACCTCTCATACGCCAATGTAACAGCTCCGGCCTCCGGCATTGTTGGCACTATTGACTTTAAGGAGGGCGCGTTAGTTAGCCCCTCTACACTGCTCACCATCCTCTCCAACAACGGCGAGATGGAAGCATACTTCTCTTTCAACGAGAAGGAGGTACTTGACCTGACAAACGGCGGTCGCCGCTCGCTTCAGGCTGCGCTCGACTCGCTGCCCAGCGTGACCCTGCGCCTGCCCAACGGCGAGAAATACGCTTATACTGGCAAAATCACCACTGTGTCTGGTGTGCTTGACGCTGCCACGGGAAGTGCACAGGTTAAGGCAACATTCCCCAACCCTGACGGCATGCTACGCTCAGGCAATACTGCCAATGTGATGATACCAAACGTTTCACGTAACGCAATCCTTATCCCGCAGAAAGCCACATACGAGATTCAGGACATGAAATTCGTTTACACTCTCGACAAGGATAATGTGACACACGCTACGCCAATTGAAATATCTAAGGACAACGACGGACAGAACTACATCGTGACTTCAGGTCTGAAAACTGGCGACCGCATCGTTGTCGAGGGTGTAGGTATCACCGTCAAGGACAAGATGAAGATACGTCCAAAGAAACCGGGAACTTCCGACCAAGCTGCACAGCAGCAGCAATAACGACGGACTGGACACACTCTCCTCTCTAAAATCATTTCCAACCAAGAGAGTTAACTCATGAAATTAGACAGATTTATCAATAGGCCGGTGCTTTCGACCGTTATATCGGTCTTCATCGTAATCCTCGGTCTGCTCGGTCTGACAAGCCTCTCTATCGAGCAGTATCCGGACATTGCGCCGCCTACAATACGCGTTAGCACCACATATACTGGTGCAAATGCACAGGCTGTGCTCAACTCGGTCATCGCACCGCTTGAGGAGCAAATCAACGGTGCCGAGAACATGGACTATATGCTTTCGTCTGCGTCGAATACCGGTTCTGCTGAAATCACAGTATATTTCAAGCAAGGCACTGACCCGGACATGGCTGCTGTCGATGTGCAGAACCGTGTGGCAAAAGCAGCTGCATTCCTTCCCTCTGAGGTCAATCAGGTGGGTGTCATCACACAGAAGCGCCAGAGTTCGATGCTGATGGTGCTCGGTATGTATGACGAACATGACAGATACTCCACGCAGTTTATCGACAACTATATGGCCATCAACATCATACCGCAGATTAAGCGTGTCAATGGTGTGGGTGACGCCATGGCTTTCGGCGCAGACTACTCCATGCGTATTTGGCTTAAGCCCGACATTATGGCTCAGTATGGCCTCATGCCGAGCGACATAACGGCGGCGTTGGCGGAGCAGAACATCGAGGCTGCCCCTGGCCAGTTCGGCGAGCAGGGCAACCAGAGCTTCCAGTATGTGATGCGCTATAAAGGACGTCTGAACGAGGTCAAAGAGTTTGAAGACATCGTCATTCGAGCCAATTCAGATGGCGAAATACTGCGCTTGGGCGACGTTGCGACTGTCGAACTCGGACGATTAACCTACAGCTTTGCAAACAGAAACAACGGCCATACTGGTTCATCTGCTATAGTGTTCCAGTCTGCAGGAAGTAACGCGACCGCCGTCATCGAAGATATCGAGAAATTCCTTGATGAGCAGCGTACACAGCTCCCCGAAGGAATGGTACTGAAGACGTTCATGAGTGTCAACGACTTCCTGTTCGCATCTATCGCCGAGGTTATCAAAACGCTTCTCGAGGCCTTCGTGCTCGTGTTCCTCGTGGTGTTCATATTCCTTCAGGACTTCCGCTCTACCATCATTCCGATGATTTCAATCCCGGTAGCCCTTATCGGTACATTCTTCCTGATGTACGTGTTCGGGTTTACCATCAACCTTCTTACCCTCTCCGCTCTTGTGCTCGCCATTGCGATAGTCGTCGATGACGCCATAGTCGTCGTCGAGGCGGTGCATGCCAAGCTCGACCAAGGGTACAAGTCTGCGCGTCAGGCTTCAATAGATGCAATGAACGAGATTTCGGGAGCAATCGTCTCAATTACCCTTGTGATGATGCTCGTGTTCGTTCCGGTGTCATTCCTTGGAGGCACTTCCGGTGTGTTCTACCGCCAGTTCGGATTGACCATGGCAATGGCGATAGGCCTGTCTGCAATCAACGCATTGACGCTTTCCCCCGCACTCTGCGCCCTTTTCCTCAAACCGCATAAATCTGACAGCACGCTCCGCGAGCGCATGGCTGACGCATACTCTGCCGCCGGCGAGGCTGTGACGACTGCATACCGCAAGCGCCTTCACCTTCCCGTATGGCTAACGTCAATTCTCCTCATCGCGGCTATCGTATTCCTCGTGCTTGGCTGGTTCAACTTCGAGAACATCATGCAAAGCACCATCGCCGTTATAGTTGCCGTGCTGGCCCTGATAGGCATATTCTCTCGCGACTTCATCGACGCGTTCAACCGTGTCTTTGACAAGATATTGGGCAAATACCGCACTGCTACTCACGCTTTCATCAATAAGCGTTGGATAGCATTTGTCTTTGTTGCGGTGTCTGTGGGTGTTTTGGCGTGGCTCATGAACCGCACTCCGTCGGGACTTGTCCCCAATGAGGATACGGGTACAATCATGGGCGTTGTGACACTTCCGCCAGCAACCTCGCAAGAGCGTACGCAGCAGATCATGGACAATGTAGACAAGGTCATCGGCTCGATACCGGAGGTCGAGAGCCGTACAGCAATCACCGGCTACAGCTTCATTGGCGGACAGGGTAATACCTACGGCTCCTTCATTATCAAGCTGAAGTCATGGGAAGAGCGTAAAGACAAGTCGCAGTCCGCCAATGCCGTTGTCGGAAAGCTGTTCATGATGACTGGCAGCATCAAGGATGCTCAGATCATGTTCTTCCAGCCTCCTATGATTTCCGGTTACTCCGCGACCAACGGTTTTGAAGTCAAGCTCGAGGACAAGACTGGCGGCTCGCTCGACAACTTCTTCCAGGTCTACCAGCAGTTTATCGCTGCCCTGAACCAGTGTCCCGAGGTGCAGATGGCTTACTCGACATTCAACCCGACATTCCCGCAATACCTCGTCGAAATCGACGTGGCTAAGGTGAAGCAGTCTGGACTGACGCAGAATGCCATTCTTCAGGCATTGCAGGGATACTATGGCGGTATGTACATCTCCAACTTCAACAGCTACGGCAAGCTATACCGTGTCATGATGCAAGCTACGCCCGAAGCCCGCGTATCGCCCGAGACGCTCAAGCAAATCAAAGTACGCAACGGCTCGGAGATGGCTCCGATAGACAACTTTGTGAAACTCACACGTGTTTATGGACCGGACATCATCAACCGCTTCAACATGTTTACTACCATTGCCATTACCGGTACGCCTAATCCTGGCGTTTCATCAGGTCAGGCTATCGAGGCAATCAAACGAGTTGCGCAGGAGAAACTTCCGCAAGGCTTCTCATACGAGTTCTCCGGCATGACCCGCGAGGAAGCCGGTGGCGGTTCAGGCTCGCTGGCAACAATATTTGTACTTATCCTTGTATTCGTATACCTTATCCTCTCGGCTCAGTACGAAAGCTATATGTTGCCGTGGGCAGTTATCCTCTCTGTGCCGTTTGGACTTATGGGTACGTTCATATTTGCACAGATATTCGGTGTTGACAACAACATCTACCTGCAGATTGCGCTTATCATGCTTATCGGCCTGCTGGCCAAGAACGCCATTCTAATTGTGGAGTTCGCACTTGAACGCCGCCAGACCGGCATGAGCATCGTCAACTCCGCAATCCAGGGTGCTGTGGCTCGTCTGCGTCCTATCCTCATGACATCAATGGCAATGATCATCGGTCTTCTGCCTCTGATGTTCGCTCATGGTGCCGGAGCAAACGGCAACAAGGCTCTCGGCACGGGTGCTGTCGGCGGCATGTTGATCGGTATGATACTTCAGGTGCTGATTGTGCCGGCTCTGTTTGCCGCATTCCAGTACCTTCAGGAGAAGATTTCTCCCATCAAGTGGGACGATACCGACAACTCCGACATCAAGTCCGAGATTGAGCAATACGGTATAAACAACGAACAAACACCTAATTGACGATGAATCTGAAACAGTCAAAATATATATTGCCCGTAGTTGCAGCAGCCCTGCTGACGAGCTGCAACATCTACAAGAAATACGAGCTGCCCGAGAACAACGCCATTGTCAATGACTATGCCCGTGCCGCACAGGCCACCGACTCGACGACTCTGGCTCACCTCGACTGGCAGCAGGTCTTCACTGACCCGCAGCTGCAGTCGCTCATCAATCGTGCTCTTGAAGCTAACACTGACCTCGAGAATGCACGCCAGAATGTGGTAATGGCTCAGGCTCAACTCAAGGGCGCGAAGCTAAGCTACCTGCCCTCGCTTGCCTTTACCCCCAACGGCGGAACGGCAAGCTACGGCGGCAGCCACATGAACTGGAGCTACACACTGCCCCTCGCCGCACAGTGGGAGATTGACGTATTCGGCAAAATCCTCAACAACAAACGCAAGGCGCAGGTTGACATGGAACAGGCGCAGGACTATCAGCACGCTGTCCGCTCGCAGATCATTTGCGGCGTCGCCAACACGTACTACGCACTCGTTTGGCTCAACGAACAGCTTGTGCTGACGCGCAACACAGCAGAAATCTGGAAAGAGCAATGTGAGACAATGCAACTCATGAAGGATGCCGGCCGCGTCAATGAGTCTGCGGTAGTGCAGTCAAAAGCCAACTACTACAGCATCATGTCAAACATTCCAGACCTTGAGAAGTCTATTGCGCAGATGCAAAACACAATGTCGCTGCTGCTCAATACCTACCCGCAGATTTGGCCTGTCTCTTCGACGCTTGACCTTGAATTGCCAGCCGCAACTCAGTCTGACATACCATTGTATTACCTGGCTGTACGCCCCGACGTGCGTGCTGCGGAGCGCGGACTTGCCTCCGCATACTACGCGACCAACATCGCCCGCACCAACTTCTACCCCAGCCTCGCAATATCTGCACAGGGTGGTTTCACCAACCTGTTGGGAAGCCTCATCACCAACCCCGGCAAATGGTTCATCCAGCTTGCTGGCCAGTTGACTGCTCCCCTGTTCTCACGCGGACGAAACATAGCACAGCTCGAAGCTGCAAAGGCTCAGCAGGAAGTCGCCCTGAACAAGTTTGAGTATGCAGTCCTTGCAGCAGCAGCCGATGTGAGCGACGCGATGGTGAGCATCAACAAGGCTGACGAGAAAAGCCAGTACTTGCAGCAGCAAGTTGAACAGCTCGAGAAGTCAGTGGAGTATACCGAAGAACTCATGAACTTCGGGCAGTCCACCACATACCTCGAAATCCTCACAGCCCGCAGCAGCCTCCTGAGTGCACAGCTGGCAAGCCTCGCCAACAAGCATGACAAGGCATCCGCGCTTATCAGCCTCTATCAGTCTGTCGGCGGCGGATATTGACACGACAACTCTCATTGAGACAACCACCTGCAAGGGGATGCGAGGAAACTGCGAAACTGTTTTCTGCATCCCTTTGCGGCTATCTGGACAACCTCCCTCCCCGCTCTCCTGAATAGTCAAACCTATAATACATGCAACCATGACACAGATCAGTCCTCTCGCATTCGTCAATCCGGATGCAAAACTGGGCAACAACGTCACCATTGACCCGTTTGCCTACATCGATGCCAACGTCACATTGGGAGACAACTGCCACATTCATCCCCATGTTTCAATTTTGTCCGGGGCTATACTGGGCAACAACGTGGAAGTATTCGACGGCGCTGTCATCGCAGCTACACCTCAGGACTTCCGCTGGAAAGGCGAAAAGAGCCAAGTCATAATCGGCAACGACACTGTAATACGAGAACACGTCATCATAAACCGGTCAATCCGCACAGGCGAGGCCACACGCATCGGCTCCGGCTCTTTCATCATGGCTCAGACGCACGTCGGCCACGACAGCACTATCGGCGACAAATGCGTCATTGGCAATGCTGTCAAAATTGCCGGCGACTGCAAGATTGGCAACTACACCATTTTCTCGTCAAACGCCCTCATTCACGAGCAGTGTGAGGTCGGCGAATGGGTGCTCATTAAAGGCGGTTGCCGTGTCAACGGCAATGTGCCGCCGTACATCGTCATGGCTCACAACCCTATCACCTACTATGGCGTGAACGCATTCATCCTGCGCCGCTGCGGCTTCTCTGAAGACACTATCGACAACATCGCCAAATGCTACCGACATATCTACCAGTGCAACACATCTGTACTCAACGCCGTCCGCCGCATTGAGGAGGACATTCCTCAGAGCGACTCTCGCGATGCGATACTCTCCTTCATACGCAACCACAACAACAAGATAGCTGCAATTCCGGAGCAACTCCTCGAAGACTGACATATTCAGCTG
>CAKUKR010000019.1 GCA_934663645.1 uncultured Muribaculaceae bacterium
GCGAGGTCGCCAATCACGTCGACCAGCTTGTGGCGAGCCGGCTCGTTGTCCCATTTCAGCGGCTTGGGGTTGATGTAACCCAGCTTGTTGAGTGTCATGCGCGGCATATTGACCATGTCGCAGATGCGGTCGATGGTTTCCTGCTCCGCCTTCTGGTCATATATCACGATTGCATTGTCGAGGTCGCCGCCCTTGATGAGGCCATGGCTCATGAGAGCTTCGATTTCCTTGACAAACACGAATGTGCGCGCGCTTGCAACCTCTTGCTTGAAGTCTGCCAGGTCATCGAGTATAGCGAACTGGTTGGGCAGCACTGCCGAGTTGTATTCCACCATCACTTCCACGCTGAAATTGTCGTCAGGGTACATGGTAAGCATCGAACCGGTTTCCTCGTCGCGCACGCACGTTTTCTCCTTTATAATGTAGTAGTCCTTTTCGACATTCAGCTCTTCAGTGCCGACAGCCTCGATGTTGTCTATGTATTGTATTGCGCTGCCGTCGAGTATAGGAAGTTCCGGACCGTCAACGTCAATAAGGCAGTTGTCGATGCCAGAAGCGTACAGCGCGGCGAGAGCGTGTTCCACCGTGCTTACAATCACATTTTTTTTGCCCAAAACAGTGCCGCGAGTGGTTTCCACCACATTCTCTGCAACAGCGTCAATTACCGGGGTGTCCTCGAGGTCGATGCGGCGGAACTTATAGCCATGATTGGCAGGTGCGGGCTGGAAAACAGCTGTGATTTCAAGTCCCGAATGAAGTCCTTTGCCCTTTACGGTGAAAGGTGCTTTGAGAGTCAACTGGTTCATGTCTGTATATCGGTTTGCTTGGTTCTTGTTATTTGGTTTTATTGTTGAACAGCTCTGCGAGCTTCTTGATGTACACTTGGTTCTTGGCAAACTGGCGTGCATCAATCGCAGGATAGCCTATGATGCGTGCATTGTCGCCTACATTGTTCGGTATTCCAGACTGTGCGCCTATTTCATTGTTGTTGCCTATGGTGATATGTCCGGCGAAGCCGACCTGACCGCCCACACGGTTCCATGAGCCGATTTTGGTAGACCCGGCTACACCGACCTGGGCTGCCATGACATTGTTTTCGCCCAATTCAACATTGTGGGCCACCTGCACCAGGTTGTCTAACTTGGTCCCGCGCCCGATGCGGGTGTTGCCGAATGTTGCGCGGTCGATGGTCGTGTTAGCGCCTATCTCCACATCGTCAGCTATCATCACGCCGCCTGTCTGAGGAAGCTTGTCGTAGCCGTGTTCAGTCGGGGCGAAGCCGAAGCCGTCTGCACCGATGACTGCGCCGGAATGGATGATGCAGCGGCTGCCTATCTCACACCCCTCATAGATGCGGACGCCAGCGCGTATTATCGTGTCGTCGCCGATAGTCACCCCGTCGCCGATATAGGCTTGCGGGTATATCTTGACATTCTTGCCAATGCGCACGTCCTTGCCGATATAAGCGAAAGCCCCTATGTAGCACCCGTCTGGGATAACGACACCAGCAGAAATGTGCGCCGGCTGCTCGATGCCAGAGGGCATGGGGCGCATCGACTCAATGTGACGCAGCATTGCCGCAAGCGTGGCATACGGATCGTTTACTCGTATCATGGTGGCTTTTACCGGGTGCGAGGGCTTGAAATCATTGCTCACCAGCACTGCCGTGGCGCGTGTGGTGTATATGAAATGCTCGTATTTGGGGTTCGCCAGGAATGTGATGCAACCAGGCGACGCCTCCTCTATTTTTGCAAAATTGGAGATCGGTGCATTGGCGTCTCCGTCAACGGTTCCGCCTACCAGCGATGCCAATTCTTGTGCTGTTATTTCCATCGGTCACGAAATTTTTCCGCAAATATCGCAATTTTTCCACAATCTCACGCAATAAATCCCCCACAATCTGCACTTTCTATCATGTCAGCGGCCTTTATCGGCGGTTTTCCAACTTAAAAAGGTTAATGATTTGACCAATCGGGGGAAAATCGCTATTTTTGCGCGGAGTTTTGGAGTGACCTCCGAGACAACAGAAAACGAACTTATAACCCTAAATCATTCATAGGTATGGAAATCTCACATATCGAACACATTGGCATCGCCGTTCCCAATCTGAAAGAGGCGATCAAGTACTATGAAGAAGTGCTTGGCTTCAAGTGCTACAAGACTGAAGTAGTGGAAGACCAGAAAGTGACAACTGCTTTCTTCAAGGTTGGCGACACCAAAATCGAGCTGCTCGAGCCGACTTGCCCTGAAAGCACAATCGCCAAATTCATCGAGAAGAACGGCGGCAAGGGCGGTATGCACCACATGGCCTTCGCTGTTGAGTCTGGCGTTGCAAACGCTCTCACAGAGTGCGAAGAGAAGGGCATCCGCCTGATTGACAAGGCTCCGCGTCAGGGTGCAGACGGTCTGCAGATTGCATTCCTCCACCCGAAATGCACAGAGGCTGTCCTCACAGAACTCTGTGAAGACCCCTCCAAGAAATAATTTCAGAAATCAACAAACAACCTATATATAATGGGCAAATCACAGGAAAAAATACAGGAACTCATCAACAAACGCGCCGAAGCACGTCTCGGCGGCGGTGAGAAGGCTATCGAAAAGCAGCACGCTCGCGGCAAATACACCGCTCGCGAACGCATCGACCAGCTCCTCGACAAGGACAGCTTTGAGGAACTCGACATGTTTGTAACTCACCGTTGCACAAACTTCGGACAGGACAAGAAGCACATCCTCGGCGACGGTGTTGTTACCGGTTACGGTACCATCGAAGGCCGTCTCGTGTACGTGTTCGCACAGGACTTCACAGTGTTCGGCGGCTCGCTCTCCGAGACAATGGCAGAGAAAATCTGCAAGGTCATGGACCTCGCAATGAAGATGGGAGCTCCTATCATCGGCCTGAATGACTCGGGCGGCGCACGTATCCAGGAGGGTATCAACGCACTCGCAGGCTACTCTGAAATCTTCAAGCGCAACATCCTCGCATCTGGAGTTGTTCCCCAGATTTCCGCAATCCTCGGCCCGTGTGCAGGAGGTGCTGTGTACAGCCCCGCGCTGACGGACTTCACCATCATGACCAAAGGAATCTCCTATATGTTCCTTACAGGCCCGACTGTTGTGAAGACAGTTACAGGCGAGGACGTTACACAGGAGCAGCTCGGAGGCGCTTCAGTCCACGCTACCAAGAGCGGTGTGACGCACTTCGCCACTGAGGACGGTGAAGAAGCACTCCAGCTCATCCGCAAGCTTATCAGCTTCATGCCGCAGAACAACATGGAGGAGACTCCGCTGGTGAACTGCACAGACCCTATCGACCGTCTGGAGGACAAGCTCAACGACATCGTCCCCGACAATCCCAAACGTTCATACGACATGTATGAGGTTATCGGTGCAATCGTCGATAACGGCGAGTTCCTCGAAGTTCAGAAGGACTATGCCAAGAACATCATCGTAGGCTTCGCCCGCATGAACGGCCAGTCTGTCGGCGTTGTTGCCAACCAGCCCAAGGTGCTCGCAGGTGTGCTCGACTGCAACGCTTCGCGCAAGGCTGCCCGCTTCGTGCGTTTCTGCGACTGCTTCAACATCCCCTTGGTGACACTCGTCGATGTCCCCGGCTTCCTCCCCGGAACAGGCCAGGAATACAACGCTGTCATCCTCCACGGCGCAAAACTGCTGTATGCTTACGGCGAGGCTACTGTGCCCAAGGTGACTGTGACACTGCGCAAGAGCTACGGCGGCTCCCATATCGTGATGAGCTGCAAGCAGCTGCGTGGCGACATGAACTACGCTTGGCCCACTGCCGAAATCGCAGTTATGGGCGCCGAGGGCGCAGTAGGCGTACTCTATGCCAAGGATGCCAAGAACCAGGAAGACCCCAAGGCATACATCAAGGAGAAGGAAGAGGAATACCGCAACCTGTTTGCCAACCCCTACAACGCAGCCAAGTACGGCTATATCGATGATGTCATCGAGCCGCGCAATACCCGTTTCCGCGTAATCCGCGCCCTTCAGATGCTCGCTACAAAGAAGCAGACGAACCCGGCAAAGAAGCACGGCAACATACCTCTGTAAACAAATACACAATGACAAGCAAAGTTTTAAGAACTTCGGCTGTCGGCATTATAATGCTGGCGGGGACTTTCTCCCCGTCGGCATTTGCTATTATGCCGACCCATGATTCTGGCATTGCGGCAGTTCAGACCGAACAGGTAATGGCTGGCAGTGCCGACGGAGCAGCCAGCACGGAAGTTCATCAGGCCGCACCTGAAGCTCAGCCACGCACCGGCATGACGCAGCAGGAGAAAAAGGAATATGCGCAGAAGAATGACAGTTTCGGCGGTGGCATCACCATAATTGCCATGGTCATTGTTGTTCTCGCCCTTGCAGTCCTGAGTATCCTGTTCGGGATTTTCGGCAAGATTTCCGCAAAACTGCTGACCAAGAAAAAAATTGAAGCTACAGGCACTGCCGCCTCTGCTGGCAACAGCAATGCCAATAGCCCTGATTCCGGTGAGGTTATCGCCGCTATATCGTTGGCCTTGGCAGAACATCTTGACGGCAAGGGGCATGATATGGAACGCACCATACTCACGCTACGCCGCATGAAAAGGGCATACAGCCCTTGGAACTCCAAGATATACAACATTCGTCATGTTCCGGAACAACCCGTGTCCAAGAACCGTTTGTCCTGACAGCATTCCAATAGCAACAACACCCCAAATCTGAAAACACAAACAAGATGAAACTCAAAGAATACAAGTATAAGATAAACGGCATCAAGTTTACGGTCGGCGTGGGCGACATCGTTGGCGATTCTGTGCAAGTAGAGGTCAACGGCGTACCATACAAGGTGGAGATTGACTCCGAAGGACAGGTAAAGCCATCCGTCGCCGGCAGCATGAAGCGTCCTGCCGCAGCACCTCGCAATGAGGATGGCGGAAAGGTGATTGCTTCACCCGTCGCCGCCTCTTCCGGGGCAGCTGCCGTGAAGTCTCCGCTTCCAGGCACCGTCATTTCACTCAGCGTCAAGGCGGGCGACACCGTCAAGGCGGGCGACACCGTCTGTGTGCTTGAAGCCATGAAGATGGAAAACAACATCCACACCCAAAAAGGAGGAACGGTGACTAAAATACTCGTCAGTGCAGGAGATTCAGTGCTTGAAGGTGCTGACATAATGATTATAGAATGATACTGACCCACAGTACAGATAAGACACATTATGATTCTCACACAAAGTTCTTCCACCTTCGGTGATTTCATCAGCAACACCGTCCAAACATTCTGGAATTTCACCGGTTTCGCGAATTGCGAATACACAAACCTGGTCATGTTGCTGGTGGGCTGTTTCTTCGTCTACCTTGCGGTAAAGAAAAATTTCGAGCCGCTGCTGCTCGTGCCTATCGGGTTCGGTATGCTCATCGGCAACATACCGTTTCAGGAGGGCATGGAAATCGGCATCTATGAGCCTGGCAGCGTACTTAATATCCTCTACAACGGTGTTGAGAAAGGATGGTATCCGCCGCTGATTTTCCTCGGCATCGGCGCAATGACCGACTTTGGCGCCCTCCTTGCCAATCCCAAACTGATGATCATCGGAGCGTGTGCCCAGTTCGGCATCTTCGGGGCATATATGCTCTCGCTGCTGCTTGGCTTTGACCCGCTTCAGGCCGGTTGTGTAGCCATTATAGGCGGTGCTGACGGCCCGACTGCCATTTTCACCACTTCAAAGCTCGATCCGACGTTGCTCGGAGCAGTAGCGGTGTCAGCATATTCGTACATGGCATTGATACCGCTTATCCAGCCGCCGTTGATGCGTCTTTTCACTACCCGCAAGGAGCGTCTTATCAAGATGAAACCGGCGCGTGTGGTCAGCCAGAATGAGAAAATCATTTTCCCCATCGTCGGCCTTATCCTCACTTGCTTTGTCGTGCCTTCCGGCATCCCCTTGCTGGGCATGCTCTTCTTCGGCAACATACTGCGTGAGAGCGGCGTTACATCGCGTCTTGCCAAGACGGCAAGCAATGCCATGACCGACATAGTTACAATTCTCCTTGGCCTTACCGTGGGCGCATCGACTCAGGCTGACAGGTTCTTGACCGTTGACACGTTGAAAATATTCGGTCTTGGTTTTCTCGCATTCGTCATTGCGTCGTCGGCTGGTGTATTGTCAGTAAAGTTGATGAACCTGTTCCTGCGCAAAGATCGCAAGATCAACCCCTTGATCGGCAATGCAGGTGTGTCAGCAGTGCCGATGGCAGCGCGTATTTCGAACAACCTCGGTTTGGAATATGACCCGACCAACTACCTGCTGATGCACGCTATGGGCCCGAATGTTGCAGGTGTCATCGGTTCTGCTGTTGCAGCCGGTGTGCTTCTCAGCTTCCTCGGTTAATGCCCATTACCTCATACACGTCAGAGCCGCAGGGCTTGAAACTCCCTGCGGCTCTGATGTTTTCACCAGCAATTCATCAGTTTCACCAACAATTCATCCTCGCATGAAAACCAGCTTCTACTTCGTCCTTTGGATCATAATCTATCCGGTTTTAGGATGGATAGACAATGACACTGTCACCAACAATTCATTCATATTCGCCCTTATTGGCGTTTTTGCGATTTCTTGGCTCATAAATCGCTTGATGAAACAAACGGTTATGTACGAAACCGCAACACAAGTATCACGAGTACTCGAAGATGTATACACCGGAAATGTCTCCTCATTCGGCAAACGTCTGTCTAGAGAAACAACAATCGAGACAATAACAGCCGCATACCTGATCGTCACTACTATGGTAGTCGGTATCGGCATGCTCAACACTGGAGTCAGCAACTGGGTTGCCTTGGCGGTATTCGGACTCTTTTCATTTGGCTCGATAGCCAAATGCGTGAACTTGCACAGAGCCAACTCTTCGCTAAAATCTAACCCCACACCAGCACAGTGCGTCGAGATTGTAAATAGCATTTATAACCTCAATTATGAAGCGTATTACGAAGCACATTCCGGAGTGACACTTGAGGCTATCCTCCCTCCAAGACCTAAGTATTTCAACTGTTTCCTGGTGTTTTCCTTGATAACAGCCATAATTGCGGCTCTGCTCGGATTGCTGTTTATAATCGCAAGTGCCATCATATTCATATCCGGCTCATTGTTTATGTTTGGCACTGCAGCATTGTCTGGGATGTTAGTCCTGTATGGCTTTTTGGCTATATATTTTGGAGTGAAGGACATCATTTCTACCTTGCAGGGACTGAAAAGAAAACCCAAACCCAACAATTTGTATGACAACACATTATGAGAAACCCTGTATTCAGTTATGACGAGTTTAGAGAGTATTGCCGAGGCTCACTCGTAGGCGGTGCTGTCGGCGATGCTCTCGGCTATACCGTTGAGTTCATGAGCCTTTCTGAAATCCGCAAGCGTTTCGGAGGCAAGGGGATAACGAGATATGTCACGGACAACAGAGGAATAGCCCGCTTTTCAGATGACACGCAGATGACGCTCTTCACTCTCGAAGGGCTGATGAACAGTGTCGTTGGACACAACTATGAAGCAATCGAGCCTAAAACAACTTTGCCATACATTGAGAAGGCGTATCTGAACTGGCTCAAGACACAGACAGCTTCACCGGCCAAGCAGTCAGACAGCTGGCTAAGCCATATACGCACGCTCTGGTCACGTCGAGCTCCGGGAATGACCTGTATGAGTGCATTGGAAAGCGTTGCCAAAGGCTATGAAGTCTGCAACAATTCCAAAGGCTGCGGCGGTGTAATGCGTGTAGCCCCCATAGGGATTTTCAATGGAGTCCATTACAATTGCGCCAATGGGTTTAACAAGATGTCACGCCTCGGCGGAATGGCTGCTGAAATCACACATAAGCACCGGGCCAGCACATTTGCATCTGAATTGTTTGTCAGCATCTTGCGATTATGCATACTCTTGTCTGTGGATAGGCCCGTTGGCAGACATGACTTCTCGGACATAGTGTCTATGGCTTTAGATGAGGTTCGCCCTCGAAAGGGGAATGCCCGGTATAGTTTCAAGCAGTTTCAAGGCTTAATTATCGAGGCTTTGGAACTTGCAGAATCAAATACAGATGATGTTTCAGCTATCCGCAAACTCGGCGAGGGCTGGGTCGCTGACGAGGCATTGGCCATTGCCCTGTTCAGTGTGACGCGCTATATCGACGACTTTGGTAAGTGCATAGTTTGCGCTGTCAACCATGACGGCGACAGCGATTCAACCGGAGCTGTAGCGGGCAATATAATCGGGGCAATACTCGGCTACTCTGCTATCCCGCAATATTATCTCGACACGCTCGAGATAAAAGAGGTGCTCGTGTCAGCCGCCGATGACATCTGTACTGACATAGGCATGCCCGCTGACGCACAGCGTTTGAGAGACAGGTATCTAAACCACCTGCCTGCAGGTGTAGCGCCTGAATTGCTGATATAGCAGGGCAACGGGGGCTTTATTGGAGGATGCCGATGCCCTGACGGACTATTTCCAGTTCGTCTCCAGTGCAGTCAATTGTCGTCGAGGGTTCTGTGCCGCCGTTTTCACCTTCGAGGAACATGTCTACTCGGTCACAGTACGCTTCGGCTATCAGCGATGGCTGGATAGCGCAATCCTCGTCCTCAAATTCTATCGAAGTCGTGAGGACAGGGTTGCCGAGCCGACGGGCAATGGCGGTGCAGGTGTTGCACGCCGGTATGCGTATGCCGACGGTCTTGCGCCCTCGGAATGCGCGAGGCAGCGTAGATATGCTTCGGCACAGAAATGTGAACGGCCCCGGCGTATTGCTGCGCAGCATCTGATACACGCGGTTGTCAAAACGCGCATACTCGGCTGCTTGAGAAATGTCTGCACAGACTATCGACAGGTTGTTCTTTTCGGGGTTCAGCCCTTTGATACGGCATATCCTCTCTATAGCTTTAGGATTAAGCGCGTCACAGGCAATGCCGTAGATTGTGTCTGTCGGCCATATCATAATCTGTCCGGCTCGGAGGTCGCGTGTTATCTCGTCAAGCTGTCTGTCGGAGGGTTGGTCACTCCATATCTTCATGGTTTTCATAACATTGCGTATTAATCAACTGCGAAGATACAAAATATTTCGGGAATATAGGCAATGCGGAGTTGGCAATCGCGCGATAATTGGTTATATTTGCGGCAAAAATCGGAGTAGAGTATGAAAATAGGAATAATCGCGGCGATGCGCAAGGAGATAGACTTGCTGTTGCCGCTTGTGGAAAACAAGGCGGTGCGCACTGTTGCGGGCGTGGAAATCATAGACGGCAAAATCGGCTCGCATGACGTATGTGTCATGGAGTGCGGCATAGGCAAGGTAAATTCCGCGCTCAACGCCAACACCCTTATTGAAGCGGAACACCCAGACTTGCTGGTAAACAGCGGCGTGGCCGGGGGGGCAGACTTGTCAATGGGGATATGTGACGTGCTTGTCGCTGACAGTGTGGCGTACCATGACGTGTGGTGCGGCCCGGGCACTGAATACGGGGCTGCTTACGGACTGCCCACGCTGATGCGGCCTGACGCACGTATGCTGGAGACAGCGCATATTGTACTTGGCGAAAGCGTGAAATACGGTTTGATATGCTCCGGAGACAAGTTCATCACAGCCGAGGAGGAAATCCGCGAAATCAAGTCGCACTTCCCGCAAGCGCTTGCCGTCGACATGGAGTCTGCATCAATAGCGCAGACAGCATCACTGCGCGGCGTTCCGTTCCTGATAGTCCGCGCCATAAGCGACACGCCCGGGTCGGGCGAGAACATATCGCAGTACGAGGACTTCTGGACACGCGCGCCACAAAGCACATTCCACGCGCTCGTGTCATTGCTGCGAGCTTTGTAGCCTTATTGGGGGCGAGAATGAATGGGGAAGGAGGTTCAGTCACTGTGCTTCCTCTTCTTGTTTTGAGACAGAGCTGTTTCCGGTGCAGCTGTCTGGTGATTGCTGTTTGTCTTGACACATCCGGCTCATGGAGCAGCCGCAGCAACCGCCCTTTCCTTTCTTGCGTTTGACGCTCCTGCGGTACGTCCACACACACACTGCTATGAGCAGCAGTGCTACGAGTATATATTGTATGAGCAGATTTGTATCCATTTCATTGTCTGTTTAGGCGTATGGACTTGCATACTTCAGATACAACGCGCTACTGCGCAGTTTTGTTGGATTTGTTGCTCGCGGCCTTCTTCTTTTTCGTTTTCTCCTCTTTATCGGTTGGCAATTCAGCGATGATGCGGCGGTTGGAATTGTCTTGCAGCACAGAGAGTGTAATCTCCGAAATCATACGCTTCTGCATATCAATAAATTCCTTTGCGCTGTAGCGGCCGTACTCTATGTCACGCAGCCTGCCCTCCCAGATGCCTGTGAGTTTCGCGCTCTTGAGCAGCTCCTCGCGTATCAGCGAAATCAGGTGTATGCCGGCATCTGTGGCGCGGATGCTTTTCTTCTCCTTGCGTATGTAGCCGCGCTTGTACAGGATTTCTATAATGGCAGCGCGAGTTGACGGCCTGCCAATGCCATTAGCTTTCAGCGCTTCGCGCAATTCCTCGTCATCGACCTGTGAGCCGGCGGTCTCCATGGCTTTAAGTAGCGTACCCTCGGTGTACGGCTTCGGAGGCTGTGTAGTTTTGGTGACAAGTTTCGGAGAGTGCGGGCCAGACTCTCCAGAGGCAAACGGAGGCATTACAGCTGTTTCCTGCTCCTTGTCGTCTATGGGCTCCTCTTGGTTTTGTTTATCGCGAGCATAGACGGATTTCCAGCCTTGGTTTAGGATAACACGTCCGGTAGCCTTGAACGCTACATTTCCGGCATTTGCTTTCACCGTAGTCTGTTCAAATTCGCAGTCAGGGTAGAAGACAGAGATGAACCGCTTGGCGATGGTGTCAAACACATTCTGCTCCGTAGGGGAGAGGGGCGGCAACGGCTCGCCAGTAGGGATAATGGCATGGTGGTCAGTCACCTTGGAGTTGTCAAACACCTTTTTGCTTTTGCGCAACTTGCTGCCACGCAGCGGCGTGAGCAAATCAGCCATGCCGTTGAGCGAGTTAAGTATCTTGCCGCACTTAGGATAGATGTCTTCGGTTAGGTAGGTGGTGTCAACACGAGGATAAGTAGTTACCTTCTTCTCATACAGGCTCTGGATGGTGCGCAGCGTTTCCTCAGCTCCCATGCCGAACCGCTTGTTGCACTCCACCTGCAGCGAAGTCAGGTCGAACAGCCTGGGCGGGGCTTCCTTTCCCTTTTTGCGGCTTACGTCCTCGATAGTCAGGACTTTCCCCTTGACAGCCTCCAGTGCCTCCTTCGCTTTCTCCTCTGTGTCGTAGCCCTTGTTCTGCGCTGCGAACAGCACGTTGCGGTATTCTGTTTTCAGCTCCCAATATGTGCGCGGCACGAAATTGTCTATCTCGTGCTGGCGGTTCACTATCAGTGCGAGGGTAGGTGTCTGCACACGTCCTATCGAGAGGATTTGCCTGTTTGTGCCGTATTTGAGCGAGTAGAGCCTTGTGGCGTTGATGCCCAATATCCAGTCGCCTATGGCACGGCACAGTCCTGCTGTGTATAGAGGGTCGAGGTCGGCAGACGGGCGTAGGTTCTTGAAGCCCTCGCGTATTGCCTCGTCGGTCAGCGAACTTATCCACAGCCGCGAAACAGGCTTGTTGCATTTCGCCTTCTGCATCACCCATCGCTGTATCAATTCGCCCTCTTGGCCGGCATCGCCGCAGTTTATCACTTCATCACACTCCTGTATCAGCTTTTCGATGACAGCGAACTGCCGCTTGATGCTATCCTGGTCAATCAGCTTTATGCCGAAACGGTCAGGAATCATAGGAAGCCGCGACAACGCCCACGGCTTCCAGTCGGGACGGTAATCGTGCGGTTCCTTGAGGGAGCACAGGTGTCCGAAAGTCCATGTCACACAGTATTCCGGACCTTCAAAATACCCGTCACGTCGCGTGTTTGCGCCCAGTATGTGCGCGATGTCCTTGCCGACGCTCGGTTTCTCGGTGATGCAGAGTTTCACAGGTGCTGATATTTAGTCCTGCTCGAGTCTTTTAGCCTCGTTCCACAGCTCGTCCATTTCAGCGAGCGTCATGTCGCGCAGCGGCTTGCCTAATTCGTGAGAGCGTTTCTCTATATGGTTGAAGCGCCTGATGAACTTGCGGTTGGTTGCCTCGAGAGCGTTCTCGGGGTTGACGTGGTAGAGCCTTGCGGCATTGATGACAGCAAACATCAGGTCGCCGAACTCCTGCTCAACGCCAGAGGTGTTCCCGTTTTTGATTTCTTGCTCAACTTCAGCGGCTTCTTCCTTCACCTTGTCCCACACCTGTTCTGGCTTCTCCCAGTCGAAGCCTACATTGGCGGCTTTCTCCTGTATTCTGTTGGCTTTGATGAGAGCCGGCAGTGCAGCCGGTACACCGGCAAGGACTGTCTTGTTGCCTCCTTTCTCTTTCAGCTTCAGCTCTTCCCAATTCTTGGTCACTTGCTCGGCATCATCAGCCTGAACGTTGCCAAACACATGGGGGTGTCGGAATATCAATTTGTCAGTCAAAGAATTGCAGACATCTGCAATGTCGAAATCCTGTGTTTCGGAAGCGATTTTGGAATAGAACACCACATGAAGCAGCACGTCGCCGAGCTCCTTGCGGATGTTCGGGGAGTCTTCGGACATCAGAGCGTCAGCCAGCTCATATACCTCTTCAACAGTGTTTGGGCGAAGGGATTCATTGGTTTGTTTAGCGTCCCACGGACATTTCACGCGCAGTATATCGAGGATGTCGAGCAGTTTGCCGAAAGCCTCCAGTTTCTCTTCTCTTGTATGCATTTGACTTAATCGTTTTCCACCTGCCCCCTGGCACATCTGGACAGGGGACGAGAGTGTGATGCAATTTCAACGCAAAGATAGTCACAATTTCTGAGATAATTTGTATCTTTGTAAGTTGAAAATGAATTATGAATAGTAAAATCTTTGACACACAGGATTTGAAGTCCTTTAAGCGGCTGATAGACAGTGCGCAAGAGATAGTGTTGACATGTCATGTCCGTCCCGACGGCGACGCGATAGGGTCGACGCTGGGACTGTGCTTGCTGCTTAACGCTACTGGACACCATGCCGTTGTAGTGACACCCGACCTTGCACCCAAGTCACTCTCGTTTGTGCCAGGGATGAAAGATGTAGTCGCCGCGACCAAATATCCTGATTACGCGAAGGAAAAGATCGCCAACGCCGACCTGATAATCTGCTGCGACTTCAACAAGCCTTACCGCCAAGATGCCCTTGCCCCCCTGATTCAAGGAGCCAGCTGCAAGAAGGTTCTGATAGACCACCATGAAGAGCCGGATTATTTCGCAGACATCACATTCTCGTTTCCGAAAATGTCCTCGACCTGCGAAGTCGTTTTCCGCCTGATTGCAGCACTTGGGATGTACGGAGCTTTGGACAAGGATGCCGCAACGGCTCTCTGCACCGGCCTGATAACCGACACGCGCAACTTTTCTGTCAACTGCGACAATCCCGAGACATACGAAATCTTGATGCGCTTGCTGGAAAAGGGCGTTGACAAACAGCGCATAGTCAAGGAAGCGCTGGAGACCCGCAGCTATGACAGCCTACGCCTGCAGTCATACGCGCTGTATGAGAAACTCGAGATTTTCCCGCAGCACCATGCCGCAGTCATCACTCTCAACCTGGAGGAGCTGAAACGGTTCGGGTACGAGCGCGGCGACACCGAGGGGTTTGTGAACATCCCGCTGGAGATACGCGGCGTGGTCTATTCATTCTTCCTGCGCGAGGAAACCAATATGGTGAAAGTGTCTGCACGCAGTGTCAACGGCTTCCCTGTGAACGAAATCTGTTCGCGATATTTCGGCGGCGGAGGTCATATCATGGCGGCAGGAGGAGAATACCGCGACGGTGATGCCGAAACACGGCTGGAACGCTGCCGCGAAACCCTCATCAACGTGATGCCTGAATTTGACGCTGAGGTGAGGAGGACAAACCCGGAAAAGATAATCATGCCTACACGCAACAAACAATAGGTAAATGCGATAATATGAAGATAACCAAATATATACTTACCATAGCCGCAGCATTGTCGCTGTCGATGACATTTGCGTCGTGCGAAGATGGCAAGAGTTATTCCGACTTGCTCCGTGAGGAGGAAAAGGCGACCAACTGGTATATGGCCAACCAGAGAATCGAACTGGAGCTTCCAGAAGACAACAATTTCATTACCGGCACTGATGCCCCGTTCTACAAGCTCGATGAGGACGGGTATATCTATATGCAGGTGGTGAATGCCGGCGACCCGGACACGAAAGCCGAAAAGGGAGATGCTGTGTATTTCCGCTTTGTGCGCCAAAACCTGAAGTATATGTATCAGGGGATTGACGCGCCAAGGGAAGGCAACGGCGATGACATGGACTCGTCGCTCGGGGCTACGAAGTTTATATACGACGAGCCTACATACGTCGGCTCAATGACTTACGGCACGGGCATACAGATGCCTCTCAAGTATCTGGGCTACAACTCCGAGGTCAACCTTGTGATACGCTCATACTACGGCTTTCAGACAGATCAGAGCCAGTGTCTGCCCTATATATACAATGTGAAATATTACCGTGCAGAATACTGATGCGCGGCTCAAAAACTAAGATAAATGTCACTCATAAAATCAATCTCTGGCATACGCGGCACGATAGGTGGCCGGGCCGGGGACGGTCTTGGAGCAAATGATATAGTCAAGTTTGCGGCAGCATACGCCACATTCATCAAACGACGGAACGACGGGCACTGCGGACGCATCGTAGTGGGACGCGACGCCCGTGTGACCGGCGACATGATGCGGCATCTCGTGTGCGGCTCTCTCGCTGCTGTCGGCTTTGACGTGGTAGACCTCGGCCTTGCCACTACACCGACGACGGAACTCGCTGTCACATCGCATCATGCTGACGGCGGCATCATTATAACTGCTAGTCACAATCCGGCACAGTGGAATGCCCTAAAGCTGCTCGATGCAGCAGGGGAGTTTCTCGATGATGCAGCTGGCAAGGAGGTTATACGCATTGCCGAGCAGGAAGAACTGGAATATGCTGCATACGACCGCATAGGCAAGATATACAGCGACCACACCTCGCTGCTTCGCCATATCGACATGGTGAAGGCATTGCCGCTTGTAGACGTGGCTGCTATCTCGGCTGCTGGGTTCAAAGTAGTTGTCGATGCAGTCAACTCTGTCGGCGGTATAGCTATTCCTCAGCTGCTGCGCGAGTTGGGTGTCAAGGACATCATCGAACTGAACTGCGAGCCTAACGGCAAATTTGCGCACAATCCAGAGCCGATACCCGAGAACCTGACTCAAATCTCTGAAGTCATGCGTACAAGCGGCGCAGATGTCGGCTTCGTGGTAGACCCCGACGTAGACCGTCTGGCGATAGTCATGGACGGCGGCGAAATGTTTGTTGAGGAATACACGCTCGTGGCCGTGGCAGACTACGTGCTGTCGCATACCAAGGGTCCGACAGTTTCCAACCTCAGCAGTTCGCGAGCACTGCGCGACGTGACTGAAATGCACGGCTGCACATACAACGCTGCTGCAGTTGGCGAAGTCAATGTCGTAGCTAAGATGAAGGCGACAAACGCCGTCATCGGAGGTGAGGGCAACGGCGGTGTCATCTATCCCGAACTGCATTACGGACGCGATGCACTCGTGGGTGTGGCTCTGTTTCTCTCACTGCTTGCCAAGAGCGGAAAGAGGGTAAGCGAACTGAAACGCACATATCCCTCATACGAAATCTCGAAAAACAAGATACAGCTTCAGCCTGGCACAGACGTGGACGGATTGCTCGCAAGGGTCAAGGAACATTATTCAGACTGCCGCATAACCGACATCGACGGAGTGAAGATTGACTTCGATGACAGTTGGGTACACCTGCGCAAGTCCAATACAGAACCGATTATCCGCATCTATTCCGAAGCTCACACCGTGGCAGAGGCAGAACGCCTTGCCGAGGACATGAAGGCGACAGTCAACAGTCTCGGTTTCTGACTTCAACGAATGGTGCATAACATATACCGAATACCGATATGTTGAAGAAATTTTTCCAGCAACTCCTTTCCTCGTTCATGGGGGCATGGTTGGCAATGGTGCTTTTCGGTGCTGTCGCTGTTATTGTGATTATCAGCCTGTTGGCATCGCAGGGCAAAGGGCAAGCCGAGCAAATAACGGACAACAGCATAATGTGCCTCAACCTGAAGGGCGCAATTGACGAGACCGAGAGTTCAGCCGAGTTCAGCTACCCCGCACTGCTGTCAGGCAACATAGAGCGTCCGCAGTCGCTGCGAACACTCGTCAAGGGGCTGAAAGAGGGTGCCGACAACCGCGACATAAAAGCCCTGTACATTAAATGTGACGGGGCAAGCGCGTCCCCCGCGACGCTACACGCATTGCGGGAGGCAGTGCTCGATTTCAAAAAGAGCGGAAAGAAAGTCATCGCATACGCAGATTCATATTCTCAGGGCGATTACTATGTGGCATCTGCGGCAGACTCTGTGTTGCTCAACAGAAACGGAAGCGTGTCGCTGCACGGCATATCAGGCACAACGCTTTATTACAAGGATTTGCTCGACAAGATAGGCGTATCGTTTCAGGTCTTCAAGGTAGGCACGTACAAGTCTGCCGTCGAGCCGGTGCTGCTCAATGAGATGAGCGAGCCGGCAAGGGCGCAGCTCGATACACTCTATCGAGAAATGTGGAATTTCATGGGCGATGAAATCGCAGGTAGCCGCAATATGAAGATGACTGACATCGACAGCCTCGTCAACAGCATCATAATGCTGCGCGACGCTAAAGCCGCACTGTCATCAAAGCTTGTTGACCGCCTTGTCAACAAGCGTAATGTCGGTGACATACTCGCTCGTGCAGCCGGTGTTGACATTGACGACCTGAACATTGTGAGTGCATCTGCGGTAGCACACAGTTCAATTGACATTGCACATGGTTCTGACAATCAAGTTGCGGTATTGTATGCTTGCGGCGAAATTTTGGAAGGAAGCAAGGACGGTATCGATTGTGAGAAACTTGTCCCCATAATAACTGATTTGGCTGACGACAACAAAGTGAAGGCATTGGTACTCCGTGTAAATTCGCCAGGGGGCTCTGTTTTCGGCAGTGCCGAGATAGGCGAGGCCCTCGACTATTTCAAAAGCAAGAAAAAGCCAGTTATCGTGTCCATGGGTGATTATGCTGCTTCGGGCGGCTACTGGATTTCAAGTTGTGCAAACAAGATCTATGCTGACCCGCTGACCATAACCGGGTCAATAGGTGTTTTCGGCATGATACCGCAGTTCACCGGGCTTGCCCGCAACATCGGCGTATCGCCTCAAACTGTAAATACGCATCTTGACAGTGCCTATCCGGGTGTATTGACTCCGATGACTGGGGCTCAATGCCAGGTCATGCAAGCCTCGATAGAGGATATGTACGGCAAGTTCATCGACCGTGTGGCAACAGGCCGCAACATGAAGGCCGAGGATGTGGAGAAGATTGCTGAGGGGCGCGTGTGGAATGCGATAACAGCAAAGAAACTTGGGCTGGTTGATGAGTTGGGCTCACTTGACACGGCTATAGCCGAGGCCGCAAAATTGGGCGGCATCCCCGACCGATACAATGTGAGTGTATATCCCGAAGCTGACAGCTCGCTGCTCGACATGATTTCTGAACTCCAGAACGACGGCACCATGAACGCCCTTGTGAAGGCGATTGGTCCACAGTATGACATCCGCCTGATATACAGCGTACAGAGGCTGCTCAACCGCAGCCACGCTCAGGCGCTCATGCCGGTAATCGTATTCGACTATTAATAATGAAGTAACACTCTATCCCCCCAATAATCTCTTTCTCACCCGATGACACGCGCCGACTACATAGACAAGCTGTTGACAGGGCTGCTGACCCCGGCATCCTGGCTGTACGGATTTGCTGTATATTTGCGTAACAAGCTGTTTGACAAGCATCTGATACGCCAAGTGGAATTTGACATACCGGTAATCTGTGTAGGCAATCTTACCGTAGGCGGCACGGGCAAAACTCCGCACGTGGAGTATCTGCTCAACAACCTTGCGTCACGCTACAACATCGGAGTAATCAGCCGGGGCTACAAACGCAGGACAAAGGGCTATGTGCTCGCCAATGCCAAAAGCACCCCCGACACTATAGGCGACGAACCGTGCCTGTTCTACCAGAAGTTCAGCCGGATAGTCAAGGTTGCGGTATGCGAAAACAGGGTGGAAGGCGTAAAACGTCTTTTGAAAGATTTCCCCGACATCAATCTGGTGATACTCGACGATGCATACCAGCACCGCTACATCAAGCCGAAAGTCTCAATACTGCTCACTGACTTCTATCATCCGATAGCAAACGACCATCTGTTGCCGCTCGGCACATTGCGTGAGGGAATTCGAGGTGTCAACCGTGCTGATTTCGTTGTAGTCACAAAATGCCCCGAGGAGATGAAGCCGATTGACTACCGCCTTTTGGTCAAGGGGATGGATCTTATGTCATACCAGACACCTTATTTCTCGCGATATGTGTACCGCGACATCAAGCCGGTATTTCCTGACGATGCTCCTTACCGAGCTTCGTTGGATGAACTCACCGGAGATGATGCCGTATTGCTTATTACCGGCATTGCCAACCCCAGGCAGTTCGTCCTCCATTTCAAGAGCTTTTCCTTCCTCAAGCGTGTGGCGCACTATCCTGATCACCATGATTTCTCACGAAAGGACGTGGAGGAAATCGCCAGACGGTTCGAGCAGCTCCAAGGTTCACGGAAAATCATCGTTACTACGGAAAAGGATGCCATGCGCCTGTTGAGCAACCCGTACTATCCGCAATCCCTGAAGCCCTTGACCTTCATGCTGCCAATAGAGGTACGTATGCTGCCCGGACCTTCCGGGTCTGACCTTATAGAGGCAGTAGAGAAAGCTATCAACGAGAAGGAAAATCCGCTCAACGCGATATATGACGCATAGCCTTGCAGGCAAACAATATCACCGTCCTGCGGGTTATTATGACAGAACAAGCAGATGTGTTCCTTCTCAAGAATATATACAAACAAGCAAAAGAACAACAGATATGGAAAAAACAATGCTCCAACTGATAAAGGAAACCGAGGAGTTCATCCGCAAGGAAGTATCCAAACTGCCCAAAATCGGCATCATCCTCGGCACAGGACTTGGCGACCTGGTCAACCATATAGAGATAATCAAGGAACTGGAATACAAGAACATACCCAACTTCCCAGTGTCAACCGTTGAGGGACATTCCGGCAAGCTGATATTCGGCAACCTCGGCGGCAAATACGTCATGGCGATGCAGGGACGTTTCCA
The DNA here is from genome assembly GCA_934663645.1 of uncultured Muribaculaceae bacterium. Classification (GTDB taxonomy): domain Bacteria; phylum Bacteroidota; class Bacteroidia; order Bacteroidales; family Muribaculaceae; genus Lepagella. The sequence goes on from CAKUKR010000019.1 coordinate 19,402, forward strand.
CTACTATGAGGGATATGACATGAAGCAGGTGACATTCCCGGTGCGTGTCATGAAGGCTCTCGGCGTAGAAACGCTGTTCGTCAGCAACGCCGCCGGAGGCATGAACAAGGAGTTCCGTGTAGGTGATGTCATGATCATTGCCGACCATATCAACCTGTTCCCCGAAAATCCGCTGCGCGGCAAGAACTACGAGGAGCTTGGTCCTCGCTTCCCGGCAATGACAGAGGCTTATTCTCACGAGCTGATAGCCCTGGCCGACAAGATTGCCGCCGAAGACAATATCCGCTTGATGCATGGCGTGTATGTCGGCACTCCCGGCCCGACATTCGAGACTCCCGCAGAGTATGAGTATTTCCGCGTAATCGGCGGTGACGCTGTGGGTATGTCTACTGTTCCAGAGGTCATAGTCGCCAACCATGCCGGGATGCGTGTGTTCGGCGTATCTGTGATAACAGACCTCGGTGGCAAGGACGTGACAGAAGTCCCCTCTCACGAGGAGGTGCAGAAGGCTGCCGTCAAGGCGCAGCCCGTGATGACGCACATCATCAAGCGTATGCTTGAACGCATCTGACAAGACTCCAAAGCAACGGACAATAGCGGACAGGCTGGTTCTCGCTGGCCTGTCCGTACAAAATACGCGCAATGAGCAATAATAGCGAAACTGAAATAAGCAAACTCGGAGAGTTCGGCCTGATACGCCACCTCACAGAGGGTATCAAACCAGTCAACGAATCTACAGTCCTCGGTGTCGGCGATGACGCGGCAATCATGGACTATGGCGAGCGCGAAGTGCTTGTGACCACCGACCTGCTCCTCGAGGGCATACATTTTGACCTCAGGTATGTACCGCTGAAACACCTCGGATACAAGGCCGCCGTCGTCAATTTCAGCGACATTTACGCCATGTTCGGAACGCCAAGGCAGATAACGGTCAGCCTAGGCATTTCCAGCCGTTTTACTACCGAACATATAGAGGAGCTGTATTCCGGTATACGCCTGGCCTGTGAACGCTATGACGTTGACTTGGTAGGCGGCGACACTTCAGCCTCCGTGACAGGCCTCATCATAAGCATAACCTGCCTCGGCGATGTCGAAAAAGGAAGGGCTGTCAAGCGCAACGGAGCAAGGGAGAATGACTTGCTGTGCGTAAGCGGCGACCTTGGCGCGGCATATATGGGATTACGGCTGCTGGAGCGCGAGAACAGCGTGGCGGAAAAAGTGCAGGACAAGGATTTCACCCCTGATTTCGCAGGAAAGGAATACATCATCGAGAGACAACTCAAGCCGGAGGCTCGCCGCGACATTGTCGCCAAGCTGAAAGAGAAAGGGATAACCCCGACTTCTATGATGGATGTAAGCGACGGCCTCTCGTCAGAACTGCTGCACATCTGCACAGACTCTCACGTCGGATGCCGTGTATATGAGGACAAAATCCCCATTGACTACCAGACCGCGTCCATGGCGGAGGAGATGCACATCAGCCCGGTGACTGCCGCGATGAACGGAGGCGAGGACTATGAGCTGCTCTTCACCGTGCCGTTGACAGATTTGCGCAAAGTGGAGTTCATAAACGGGGTGCGAATGATAGGCTACATAACGCGCGAGGAACTCGGGTGCGCCGTTATAACCTCAAACGGTAGCGAGATACCCGTCAAGGCGCAAGGCTGGAATGCTTTCAGCGAGGGTGAATAACACTCCTCACAGTATTTTCCGCTTATTTTTGCTCGTCTAATACACTTTGGCAGACGTTTGGCACATTTGATAAGCAGCCGGGTTTAAGCATCTTGCTCTAACATTATATAACATGCCGAAATTAGCCCCTTATCAGGATTAGTGCTATTTTTGCGTCATACAAATCATACAGTCCAACTGAAATGAACGAAACGGTAAATATAAGAGAACTGAACGAAATAATAGCGTCAAAATCAGGTTTTGTCGACCTCGTGAAAAATGGCATGGACCAGCGCATCGTAGGGCAGAAGCACCTCGTTGACTCGCTGCTCATCGCCCTGATGTGCAATGGGCACATCCTGCTCGAAGGCGTTCCGGGACTGGCTAAGACACTCGCCATAAAGACCCTTTCCGAACTGATAGAAGCCAAGTACAACCGCATACAGTTTACGCCCGACTTGCTGCCGGCAGATGTCATCGGTACAATGATATACAGCGTCAAGAAGGAGCAGTTTGAGGTCAAGAGAGGCCCGATATTCGCCAATTTTGTCCTTGCTGACGAAATCAACCGCGCCCCGGCAAAGGTGCAGAGCGCATTGCTCGAAGCCATGCAAGAGCGTCAAGTGACCATAGGCGACAGCACTTTCCCCCTCAACTCACCGTTCCTCGTCATGGCTACTCAGAACCCGATTGAACAGGAGGGCACTTATCCTCTCCCTGAGGCGCAGACCGACCGTTTCCTCCTCAAAGTCGTTATCGGCTATCCCAACAAGGAGGAGGAGAAAATGATCATCCGCCAGAACATCAAGGGCGAGCTGCCGCCGATAACGCCGGTCATCAAGCCCGAGGAGATAACAGACCTTCAGAAAGTGGTGGGGCAGATATACCTCGACGAGAAAATCGAGAACTACATCGTTGACCTGGTGTTCGCTACTCGCGAGCCTGCAAAGTATGGGCTGAACGATTTGCAGACTCTCATTTCATTCGGCGCGTCTCCACGTGCGTCCATATCACTGGCAAAGGCTGCACGTGCATACGCCTTCCTGCGCGGTCGCGGATACGTAATTCCCGAGGATGTCCGCAGCGTATGTTACGACGTGATGCGCCACCGCATTGGCCTGACATACGAGGCAGAAGCAACTAATATCGGTGCTGACGAAGTCATCACCAACATCATCGACAAGGTGGTAGTTCCCTGACCCGGCCTTTCTCTGACAGCCGTCAGCAGCTCTCCCGGCTGACGCAATAACATTTCACGGAGAAAAACTCTGATATGGATGCTAATGAACTGCTAAGGAAAATACGGCGTATCGAGATCAAGTCCCGGGGGCTGAGCCAGAACATATTCGCTGGCGAATACCACACGGCGTTCAAGGGGCGCGGTGTGATATTCTCCGAAGTGCGCGAATACCAGTACGGCGATGACATCCGTGACATTGACTGGAACGTTACCGCCCGTCACAACCGCCCGTATGTGAAAAGCTACGAGGAGGAGCGTGAGTTGACGGTCATGCTCCTGGTAGACGTGAGCGCGAGCCGCAATTTCGGGGCTGTGGGCGACACGAAAAAGGAAGTCATGACCGAGATTGCCGCCACCCTTGCATTCTCCTCTATACAGAACAATGACAAGGTAGGCGTGATATTCTTCAGCGACAAGGTGGAGAAGTTCATTCCGCCCAAGAAGGGGCGCAAGCACATACTGCTCATCATACGCGAGATACTCGAGTTCCAGCCCGAAAATACCGGGACCGACCTCGACGTGGCGTTCCAGTTCCTGAACCGTGTAATCAAGAAACGCTGTACGGCGTTTGTCCTGAGCGACTTCATCGACAGCCACGACTATTCGTCGAGCCTGTCGATTTCCAACATGAAGCATGATGTCGCTGCCATACAGGTCTACGACAAGCGCGACGCTAAGCTGCCCGATGTCGGGCTGATACGTGTCAAGGACATTGAATCGGGGCAGGATATGTGGCTCGACACATCGTCCAAGCGTGTGAGGACAGTGTACGAGAAAGAATGGTACAGCCGCCAGCAGCACCTGTCAAACATTGTCGCCAAGAGCGGCGTTGACCTTGCAAGCATAGCCACCGACGAGGATTTCGTGCGTGCGCTGCTGGCTCTGTTCAAGAAGAGGTCAACGCATTAATACAGAACTCAATGAAGCACAGAATTATTCATATATTCGCACTCATTCTGCTGGCAGTTGCCTCACCGGCATACCTGTCGGCAGCTCCCGTCCAGGTCAAGGCCAAGCTCGACTCGGTGCAGATACTTATGGGACGCATGGCAAACCTGCGTCTTGAAGTGGTTCAGAACAAGGGAGCAAAGGGAGAGTTCGAGATATTCAAGTCTGCGCCAGCCGACGGCATAGTTGGCTTGTGCGGCGACAGCGTAGAGTTGCGTACCGCCGTGCGCCGTGACACTGTGGACTTGGGGTCGGGACGCATACAAATCAATTACAGCGTCCCTGTACAGGCATTCGACTCTGGCTTTTACCAACTTCCTCAGCTGCGATATATATCTGGACGCGACACGGCATTATCCAACTCCGTGTCGTTGAAGGTCATACCGGTCGCTGTCACCGCTGATGCCGCTATCTCCGGTTACGCCGACGTGGCAGACCCAGCAGACGCAAGCTGGCTCGACAAGTTGCCTGATTTCATCTACAACTATTGGTGGATTATACTGCTGGTTCTTGTCGTTGCCGGCGTATGCACATACCTGATGATACGTCTGCGCAAGACAGGCTCTTTGCTCGCGCCCAAGCCTGAACCCTCACCGTACATCGTCGCTATGGAGAGTCTACGGCGGCTCAAGTCGCGCAAGCTGTGGGAGCAGGGGCTCGACCGCGAGTATTTCACCGAACTTACCGAAATCCTCCGCATCTACCTCGACAAGCGTTTCCATATTAACGCCATGGAGATGACTTCGAGCCAGATAATCGACATACTTTCGGCAGACGCGAGGATTAAGGACAAGAAAGAGTATGTACAGCAGGTACTCGACATGGCAGACTTCGTGAAGTTTGCCGCCGTACGTCCTTTGCCTACAGACAGCGTTGCCTCGTTTGACAACGTGGAGAGGTTTATCGAGGAGACCAAGCCGACACCCGAAGAGGAAGCCGAGGCAAAGCAGAAAATTGACGACGGGTTTGAAATACCGGCAGAGGACAAGCCTCGCAAAAAGGTAAAACCAGCAAAGAGCAAGGCTAAGGACAAAGCCAAGAAAGGAGGCCGGAAATGATGCTCAAGACCCCTGGCCTTTTGTGGCTGTTTCTGGTGTATGTACCGCTGATAGTGTGGTACGTGATGAAGCACCGAGATGCCAATGCCTCACTGTCCGTGTCGTCGCTGCGGGCTTTCGGCAAGATGCGACCCTCGTGGAAAGTCATGGCGATGCACTTCGAGTTTGCGTTTCGTCTTGCGGCAATAGGAGCAGTCATCATCGCGCTGAGCCGTCCGCAGACGATAGATGACTTCAAGAATGCACGCATCAACGGCACCGATATCGCACTCGCGCTCGACATATCAGGTAGCATGAGTACCAAGGACATGACACCCAACCGACTTGCAGCGGCCAAGGATGTAGCGGTAAACTTCATCAACAGCCGCGAGAACGACAACATGGCTCTCGTGGTCTTTGCCGGCGAAAGCCTGTCGCTGATGCCGCTGACCAACGACCGCGCCGCTCTGGTGAATGCCGTCAAACACATTGACATGGGTGCTTTGAACGACGGCACAGCGATAGGAGACGGCATTGCAAGTGCGGTGAACCGCCTCCTGTCCGGACAAGCCAAGTCAAAGAGCATAATCCTGCTCACAGACGGCACGAACAACGCCGGAGACGTTGCCCCGTCAACCGCTGCGCAAATCGCCAAGCAGAACGGTATCAAGATATACACCATAGGCGTAGGCACGGATGTCTCCATACCCATTTCAGACCCCTTCGGGTTCTCTTCAACGACAATAGACACAAAAATCGACGAGCAGTCACTCAAGGACATAGCCGGCATCACAGGAGGCAAATTCTTCCGCGCCACAGACAAGCGCATGCTGGAGAATGTGTTCAAGGAGATTGACAAGCTCGAGAAATCATCGCTCGACGTACAGCGGTACACGCAGACTGACGAGAACTTCATGCCATGGGTTTTGCTGGCTGTTATCATGTTCTCGCTTGAGCTGATACTGCGTTACATTGTCTTGCGCCGCATACCGTAACACGAACATTCTTGCTTCAAGTATGATAAGTTTTGCATATCCATATTTTCTGTTGCTGCTCCTGCTGGTGCCTGCGTTTGCGCTCGTGTACCTGTGGAACCGCATGCGCAGGAAGAAGGGTCTGCGCACATTCGGCAATCTCGGGGTGCTGCAACCCCTCATGCCGTGGGTGTCGCCATACAAAGGCCCTGTCAAAATATCAATCGAGCTGGCGGCTCTCGCGTTTCTGATTATCGCGCTGGCACGTCCGTGGGGCGGTGTCAAGGACGAGAAGAATGTCAAGGAGGGCATTGAGGTGGTCATAGCCGTCGATGCCAGCAACTCCATGCTCGCATCTGCCACCGATAAGCCTGACGGCCCGGAGCGTATGCGCTCCACCAAGATGATGCTCGAGAAGCTGGTCAACAATTTCCACAACGACCGCGTCGGGCTGATATTCTATGCGGCGCACGCATATACGCTCATCCCTGTCACCAACGACTATGTCTCGGCACGTATGTTCCTCAACTCCATAGACCCCTCCTCAATTTCGGAGCAGGGCACCAACATTGCCGAGGCAATCGACCTCGCCACACAGTCCTTCGGACCTGACAAGAATGTCGGCAAGGCTATAGTGCTGATAACTGATGCCGAAGACCTCGAAGACAAGAACAGTGTAATCGACGCGGCAAAGAATGCTGCGAAGAACGGCATCCAAATCGATGTCGTCGGTGTGGGGACAAGCACTGCCGTACCTATACCGTACAACGGAAGTTACCTGATCGACCCAGAGACAGGCCAGCCGGCAATGACGGCTGTCAACGAGCAGCTTGCTGCCGAAATCGCGTCTGCCGGCAAGGGTGTGTATGTCAACGCTGCCAACGGCGACGCCCTCAGCGAATTGACACACCAGCTCGCGGGGGTGAAAAAAACGACTTTGAAATCGAGCGTCTACGCCATACATGACGAGCTGTTCCCGTTCTTCCTGTGGATAGCCGTCGTCTTGCTCGTACTCGACATATTCGTGCTGGACCGCAAGATTGGTTGGCTCGACAAGATAACCTTTTTCAAGAAGGAGGAAAAAGCATGAACCGGTTACTGATACTGCTGCTGCTGACACTGACAGCGGCAATGCCTGCATATAGCAAGGGACAAACCACACGCACCGAGCGCAAGTGCATCTTGCAAGGCAATGACCTCTACCGACAGCATAAATACGGCGAGGCGATAAAGTCATACGAGGCGGCTCTCAAGGACAACCCCGCGAGTGCCGAAGCCTCGTACAACATTGGCCTTGCATATCTGCAGCTCGCTGCCGGCAAGAACGTAGACGAGAAAAACCGTGAGAAATACATGAAAGAGGGCATTGAGCGCATGGATGCTGCTACGAAACATTCAGCCACCAAGCCTGCCCTTGCCTCGCGTGCCAACTACAACCTCGGCAACATAGCCTTCAACAAGCAGCAGTATGAGCAGGCTATGCAGCTGTACAAACAGGCGTTGCGCCTCAACCCCAACGATGAGGATGCCCGTCGCAACCTGCGCATCACCCAGCTCAAGATGCAGCAGAACCAACAGAACAAAAACGACGACAAGAACAAAGACCAGAATAAGGACAAAGATAAAGACAAGGATAAGGACAAAAACAAGGATCAGAACCAAGACCAGAATAAAAATCAAAACCAGGACAAGAACGACAAGCAGGACAAGCAGCAAAACCAGGAGCGCATGAACCCTGACGCTGCAAAACAGATACTCCAGGCTGTCGAAAACAAGGAGAACATGACCCGCAACCGCTTGATAAATGCCGGCAAAAACGGCAAGGAGAACGCGGCGCGAGGCCGACGCAACGGCAAGAACTGGTAATAAACAACTTCCCCAGAAAACAAGGTTATGTCAGATATGAAACGGTTATTCCAGTTGACGATGTCGTTGGCGATGACAATAGTTCTGTCTTGCGGCACAGCATACGCCGACAACGATGACGATATTTACCTCGAAGCAAAGGCTTCTGTGTCAAAAAACACGGTCTACAACGGCGAGGTGTTCGAGTATGCCATAACCCTCTACACGGACAATCCCAATATCGGCAACGTGCGGTATCTCGACCGTCCGCGCACCGAGAACGTGCGCAAAGTGGCAGACCTGCCGGCATACAACAATGTTCGTCGCACCAACCGCGAGGGCATCTATGCCGTTGACATAGCCTCATCGGCGTATGTCGCTGAAACAAAGGGGAGCTGCTCCCTCTACGGCGGCGTGATTGAGGTGACATTCCTCGTCCCCACGACTGTCTATGACCCGTTCTGGGGCTATATGCAGCGCAACCGCTCCGTGACACGCAATGTCCGGCTGAAAGACGTGAAAGTCAAGGCAAAGTCACTGCCGAAATCGGACACTGACTTTTCAGGCGCAATAGGGGAGTTCAGCATCGACATCGATGCCCACGCCATTGAGATGGACCGGGGCGACCAGATAGTAGTCTCATACGTCATTACCGGCTCTGGGCTGTTCAGTGACGACACGGCGATGCCCGACTTCAAGTCGCTTTTTGCCTCGCCGCTGCGCCTGATGAGTGTGACACCCTCGTTCAACTCTTACTCCATGAACGGCGAGTTCACGTCGAGGGCTGTCTACGAGTGCCAGTTTTCCGCAACGGAATACGGCGAATACGTCATACCGCCGCTGAGGTTCACGTATTTCGACCCTGCTGCTGGAAGGTACAAGACCATATCCTCCGAGGAGTGCACGGTGAGCGTTTCTGCCCCGAAACGGAAATCATCATCTCACGGACAGTACGTCTACGAGCCAATCCAAAGCAATCAGACTATCCAATCATGACATCACTCAAGAGACAAACCATATTGATCATCCTGCTGCTGTGCACATTCATGGCAGGCTATGCCGCGTCACTGCGCATTTCCGTCCGAACTTCGCGTGGTGACAAAATTTGCGTCGGCGACAGGTTCACCGTTATTGTGACTGCTGAGAATGTCAACGGCACAGTGCCGCACCTGAACATCGGCGGCGCAACCAATGACAGCTTCGTTGAATCGCAGCAGGTCGAAAACATCAACGGCAATGTACGTTCTGTGACCACCTACAGGATGATGTGCCGTGCGACAACTCCAGGCACATACACCATCGGCCCGATAACCGTAGGCGGAGTCAGAAGCAACATCTTCAAATACACCGTACACCCGGGCAACGGACAGTCCTCGTCCTCCGGGGCAGGGCAGGGCAATGCTGCACCAGGCAACAGCTCGTCCAAACCGACATATATAGGCAAGGGCAACGGTAACCTGTTTATGCGAGCATCTGTCTCCAAGACTACGGCTTACGAGCAGGAGGCTTTGGTATATACCGTCAAGATGTACACCTCCTATTCAGCCATAAAGTTTGTCGGCGCGACTGCCTCGCCCAAATTTGATGGCTTCGTGGTGGAAGAGTCCAAGCAGACTGATACCCAGCTGCGGTACGAGACATATCAGGGCAAAGTCTATGCAACAGCAGTGATAGCGCGTTACATCATCTTCCCGCAGATGACCGGCAACCTCAAGGTGACTGGCAACACCTACACGGTCAGCGTCGATGAGCGAGAGTATTACAACGACCAGTTCTTCGGGCAAATGGCCGTCAGCCGCCCATTGAAGCTCACAGTCTCGCCCAATGACCTGAACGTGAGCGTCAGGGCATTGCCGTCACCCAAGCCAGCCGACTTTTCCGGGGGTGTGGGCAAGTTCTCCATTTCCTCCTCTATGCCCTCTACCAGCCTTAGCACAGGCGAGACTGCCTCGATAGTCTACACCGTGTCTGGCTCGGGCAACCTGAAATACGTCACACTTCCAGACCTGGCCTTGGTCTACCCCAAACAGATTGAGGTGTACTCCCCGCAGACGGATGTCAAGGCCAGCGTGGGCGCGTCATCAGTGAGCGGCACTGTCAAGTTTGATTATTCCCTTATGCCTGACGAGGAAGGTGAGTACAAAATACCTGACGTTATCCTTGTGTACTTCAACCCCGAGACAGGCAAGTACGAGAAGTCCGTCGCCGAGGGCTATACCGTGACAGTAGGCAAGGGGAAGGCCTCTGCGAAGTCCCACCGCAACAGGGCGAAGTTTGACGACAAGCTGTTGCCAGTGACATCAGGCTATGACGCTGAGAATCTCATCAGCAGCTGGGCATACTGGTTTGTCTACGTCATTGCCGTGTTGCTGCTGCTGACAGCCGCTGTGGCCTACCGCAAGTATGTGAAGGCAAATGCAGACATCTCTGCCGTCATGAGCCGCAAGGCAAGCAAGATGGCACGCCGCAGGCTGCGTAAGGCCGCCGAGTGCATGCGTCGTGGCGATGCAGCTTCATTCTACGACGAGATGCTGCACGCCCTGTGGGGATACATTTCATACAAGCTGAAGATGCCAACCTCCGAACTGTCACGTGACAACATCAGCGAGGTGCTGCTAGAAGCCGGCATAATGCAGCAGTCCGTGTCAATGCTCATTGAGCTGATTGACAACTGTGAGTTTGC
>CAKUKR010000020.1 GCA_934663645.1 uncultured Muribaculaceae bacterium
GTCATAGTCGCCAGCGCGGCGGAGCACTGACCGTATGCGGGCGTAGGTGTATTGCAGGAACGGTCCGGTGTTGCCGTTGAAGTCAATGGACTCCTTGGGGTTGAACATCATGTTCTTGCGCGGGTCAACTTTGAGGAGGAAGTATTTCAGTGCGCCGAGACCTACGATGCGCGATATTTCGCGGCGTTCCTCTGGGGTCATGTCGGCAAATCGGTCGGCAGAAGCCTCGGCGGCCTGCGCCTCCATCTCGTCCATGAGGTCGTCAGCGTCCACCACCTTGCCCTCGCGGCTCTTCATCTTGCCGTCCGGGAGTTCGACCATGCCGTATGAGAAATGCGTCAGGTCCTTGCCCCACTTGAAGTCGAGCTTGTCGAGCAGCAGCGAGAGCACCTGGAAATGGTAGTTCTGCTCGTTGCCGACCACATATATCATCTTGTCGATGGGATAGTCGCGGTAACGCAGCTTGGCAGTGCCGATGTCCTGAGTCATGTAGACAGACGTGCCGTCAGCGCGGAGCAGCAGCTTGTGGTCAAGGCCGTCAGCAGTGAGGTCAGCCCATACCGAGCCGTCCTCGCGGCGGTACATGATGCCCTTTTCGAGGCCTTTCAGCACCAGCTCCTTCCCCTCGAGGTAGGTGTCTGACTCGTAGTATATCTTGTCAAACGACACGCCCATGCGGCGGTAAGTCTCGTCAAAGCCCTTGTATACCCACTGGTTCATCATCGCCCAGAGCTTGCGCACCTCCTCGTCGCCGGCTTCCCAGCGGCGGAGCATCTCGCGGGCTTCCTGCATCAGCGGCGAAGCCTCCTTGGCCTCTTCCTCGCTCATGCCTTGCTCCATGAGCTGCTTGACCTCCTCGCGGAAATGCTTGTCGAAGGTGACATAGAAATCGCCGATGAGGTGGTCGCCCTTCTTGCCGGCAGCTTCGGGAGTGATGCCATCACCCCACTTCTGCCAGGCGAGCATCGACTTGCAGATGTGGATGCCACGGTCGTTGACGATGTTGGTCTTGACCACGCGGTTGCCGTTGGCTTCGAGTATCGATGCCAGCGAATAGCCGAGCAGGTTGTTGCGCACATGGCCGAGGTGCAGCGGCTTGTTGGTGTTGGGCGAAGAATACTCCACCATCACGAGCGGCGACTGGTCAGTCGGTGCGGTGATGCCGTAATTCTCGTCACCGTCAATGGCAGCAAGCAGCCGCGTCCAGTACTGCGGGGCGATAGTGAGGTTGAGAAAGCCCTTGACGGCGTTGTATGCACTCACCGCGTCGAGGTTTTCCGTCATCCACTGCCCTATTTCGGAAGCGACGGCCTCCGGGGCCTTCCTCGCCGCCTTGACGTATGGGAAGACGACAACCGTCAGGTTGCCCTCAAATTCTTTCTTCGTTGCCTGGACGGTAACAGATTCCGGGGTCACGTCCTGGCCGTACAGAGCCTTGACGGCGTCGGCAACCCCTTGTGCTATTATAGAGTCTACGTTCATTCTATGATAACGAAATGTTGGGTTAAGGTATTATGTTAGGCAGAGAGGGACCGGGGAGGAGACACCAGAGTGCGGAGGGTGTGTCAAAATAGGCGCACCCATTTTTCCATGCGCAGCTGGGTAGGGACACGGCGTGCCGTGTCCGAAGGGCGACAAGCACAATTGATTGATATGCAACGACTCGGTTGCGGACACGGCACGCCGTGTCCCTACCTTGCTGCCCCAATCATACACAAGTCTGTGCATTTCGACACACCGGTGTTTTCATAAGTGTATGTACATACACACCGACCGCCTCCACCATGCCTGTTGGCAGGTGAGGACTGTCGATGGATGATTTCAGGTTGTCCTGTCTCGCCCGAATTATTTGAGTATTTCGGTAGAGGGTTTGAATTTCACCACCTTGCGGGCTGCGATAGGAATTTTCTCACCGGTACGGGGGTTAACGCCCTCACGAGCTTCCTTTTCAACCACTGAGAAAGTGCCGAAGCCGATTATCTGCACCTTGTCCCCACCAGCAAGACCTTCCTGGATAGTTTCGAGGCAAGCTTCAAGAGCAGCCTTGGCTGTCAGCTTGTTCAATTGAGCCTTGGCAGCGATGCCGTTGACGAGATCTGTCTTGTTCATGTTTTTGATTGTTTTGTCCTTTATATCAATGGTGCAAATATACGAATTAATTGTGTATTAATGAATTTTCCAGCCGCGAAACACCGCCAACAGGGGGCAAATAGCCCATTTTTAGTTCTTTTTAACCGTAATAGCCTCAAACTCGCGGCAAAAACCGCCCATTTGCGCCAGTTTCGCGCACCGCCTCCCATGCATATACCGAAAGGCGATTTAGCCGCGTTATATTGTGAAAGGCCGTTTTTTTGTTTAACTTTGCGATATGAATAACTACTCCAAGGGCAACTTCCTGTCCTCGATACCGCCTGTAACACGCAATATCCTAATCCTCAATGTCTTGGTTTGGGGAGTTATAGAGTTGTGCATGTTCGGAAACGACTCCATGCAGTCGTTCAGCTCGTTCCTCACCGAAAACCTCGGGCTGCACTTCTGGGGTTCGAGCGAGTTCCAGCCGCTGCAGCTGGTCACATACATGTTCGTCCATGACCCCGGCAGCCCCATACACTTGCTGTTCAATATGTTCACGCTGTGGATGTTCGGGCGCATGATGGAACACGTTTGGGGGTCGAAACGGTTCGCGCTTTTCTATTTCGTATGCGGCATCGGCGCGGCTCTGGTGCAGGAGGTGGTATGGCAGCTCGTGTGGATGCATGACTACATCAGCGCCCTTGCGCAGCTTAACCATACGTCATACGAGACCATATCGCAGTATATCAATCAGGGGCTGGCAGCATCTGACGCCAATGTGCTAAGCGCGATATCCGGCTACAAGGCACAGATTCTCACTATCGGCGCATCAGGGGCGGTGTTCGGCATACTGCTGGGCTTCGCCTTCGTGTTCCCCAACATACCGCTCTACCTGTTCTTCATCCCCGTCCCCATAAAGGCGAAATATATGGTGATAGGCTACGGCGTAATCGAGCTGCTGCTCGGCGTTTCGGCAGCCGACAGCTCCGTGGCGCACTTCGCCCACCTCGGCGGCATGCTCTTCGGACTGATATTGTTGTTGTACTGGAAAAAGAAACACGGCAGCTTCGGTGGCAACATTTTCAGGTGAAATAAGATACCGTATGCGCCACGGCGACATGACGCTGTGGCTCGTGGCCGTAAACGTGGCTGTGTTCTGCCTGGCGTGGGCGGCTGACGCGCTGTTGCCCGGCAATCCGGCGGAAACATACCTGCCGCTGTCAGGCTCGGCGATGCAAGCGTTGACACACCCGTGGACGCTGGTGACATACATGGTGACGCACTTCTCGCTGCTTCACCTGCTGTGCAATGTGCTGTGGCTCTTCTGGTTCGGCAGAATGGCCGAAAACCTCTCGTCGCGGCGGCACATACTGGCGGCATACATCGCCGGCGGCATCTGCGGCGGACTGCTCTACATCGCCGCCGGGGCATCGGGGCTGCTTGCAGTCTCGCAGCTCGTGGGCGCGTCGGCAAGCGTGCTGTGCATCATGGCAATGGCGGCAGTACGCACGCCCGACATGGAACTGAACCTGCTGCTGATAGGGCGTGTCAAGCTGAAATGGTTCGCCCTCGTGTGCATATTGCTGGCATTCCTCGGAGGCGGCGGCAACACCGGCGGCGTGGTGGCGCACATAGGCGGAGCGGCAACCGGACTGATAATGGGGCTGAAAGACCGTGGCTTCTTCTCACGACTGACACAGCGGATGCGTTTCCGCGCCAGCGCGCGACGCGCCCGCAAGCATATCATGGCTAAGCAACAAAGCGGCAAGTCCGTCCAACCAGAAATGTCAGACACCGACCGCCTCGACGCCCTCCTCGACAAGATACGTGTGTCGGGCTATGCCTCGCTCTCCAAGGAAGAGCGCGAGGAGCTGCAACGGCTCTCAAAAACGATAGGCAAATGACGACAGTGCTGCGCATAACGGCCAAGGCGCTGACCTGCCTGCTTGCGCTCGCCGCCGTCGCGGCGGCATACGGCGGCCACATCGACCCGCACCTGTGGGCAACGCCGTCGCTGCTTACGCTCGCCTACCCCTACATCGCCATACTGACACTGGCCATAGGCATTATTTGGCTGTGCTGCCGGCGATACACGCCGGCGATAATCTGCGGTGTTGCCCTCGCGTCTGGCTGCGGCACGCTGCTTGTCAACATGCCGGTCGCGATGCACAAGTCTGCCAAGCCGGGCGAGAAGCAGTTCTCGCTGATGACATACAACATCCTCCACGGCGTGGATGCACGCGGACGCACGTGCAACACCAACCGCTCCGTGGACTATGTACTGGCCTCAAAGGCCGACATCGTCTGCCTCCAGGAGCTGTACAGCCTCTCATCTAAGGAAGTGCCGTCGCTCACCAACTCGCAGCTGGATGCCATAGAGAAAGCATACCCATACCGCATCGAGGGGAAGACAACGCCGATGACGCTGCTGTCGAAATACCCAGTGACATTCGTCAAGTCAGGGCGCGTGTCCTCATGGCTCGACATTTATGCGCTATACCGCGTGTCTATTGCCGGGCATACGGTGCACCTGCTCAACCTGCACCTCGCCTCGTACAACCTATCCGACAAGGAGCGCGAAGTTATGACAGACATCCACGGCGTGCGCTCGGCACGCAACAGCATATCCCGCTTCAAGGGGTCTATCCTCGCCAAGATGAAGAAGTCATACCGTGACCGCGCTGCTGACGCAGAGGCGGTGCGCGAGCTGCTCGACTCCATAAAGGGGACAGTGATCGTATGCGGCGACTTCAACGACGTGCCGGCATCGTGGGCTTACCGCAAGGTGCGCGGCGACGACATGAGCGACGCTTACGCCGACACTGGCTTCGGGCTGATGAACACATACAATATGCACGGCTTCTGGTTTCACATCGACCATGTGCTGTACCGTGGCGAGGTGCGCCCGCTGTCCGTGCAGAAGGGGAGTGTGGACTATTCCGACCACTTCCCCCTCATCGCAAGTTTCGCGCTGACACCAAAAAAGACACAGAAGAAGAAATGAATTATATACCAACAAAAATCCGTATATGAAAAAAAATCTATTGACCGCAGCGGCGTTGGCAGCAATGCTCGCCGCCCCAACACTCCCGGCTATGGCACAGGAACACGAGAACCCGTTCCTCAAGCCCTACACCACCAAGTATGAGATACCGCCTTTCGGCGACATCAAGGTGTCGGACTTCATCCCGGCTATCAAGGCCGGCATCGAGGAGCAGAAACAGAACATCAACAGCATTGTCACAAACCGCGCACGCGCCGACTTTGACAACACCATCCTCCCCCTCGAGAACCTCTCCCCTATACTCGAGCGCGTCTCCACCATATTCTATATGTATGACGGAGCAATGGCTGACGACGCTTTCGCGGCTATGGCGGAGGAGGCAATCCCCCTGCTCAACCAGGCGAGCAACGACGTGGCTCTCAACGACCAGCTCTTCCAGCGCATCAAGGCCGTGTACGAAAACCGCGACAAGCTCAAGCTCGACAAGGTGCAGAAACGCCTCGTCGAGAAATACTACCGCCAGTTTGCAGAGAAGGGTGCTGCCCTCCCCGCAGACAAGAAGGCCGAACTCATCAAGGTGAACGACGAGCTCTCAAAGCTCTTCATACAATACAACCGCAACCTCCTCAACGCGACCAACTCCTTCTTCATCACCGTATACGACAAGGCTGACCTCGCGGGCCTGCCCGAAAGCTCGGTGGCCATGGCTGCTGAGGAGGCCAAGGCTCGCGGCCTCGATGGCCTATGGGTCTTCACACTCCATGCGCCCAGCCGCCTACCGGTGCTCCAGTATGCTGACAACCGCGGGCTGCGCGAGACAATGTACAAGGGTTACACCTCGCTCGCTTCGACAGGCGCGAACTCAAACCTCAACGTTATCCCGCAGATTGTCAAGCTCCGCAAGCAGAAAGCTACCATCATGGGCTTCGACAACTTCGCGCAGATGATGACCTCGCGCGTAATGGCGAAAACCCCTGAAGCAGCTGAAGACCTGCTCATGAAGGTGTTTGAGCCCGCCGTGAAACGCTCGCACGAGGAAGTCAAGGACATGCAGGCATACGTGGACGCAGAGGGCGGCAACTTCAAGATTGCACCCTGGGACTACTACTATTATGCCGAGAAGGTCAAGAAGCAGAAGTTTGACCTCGAAGAGAGCCAGTTGCGCCCCTACTTCTCAGTTGACAACGTGCTGAAAGGCCTCTTCTACGCCGCCGAGAAACTATACGGCATCAAGATGGTCGAGATGCCCGACGCTCCGAAATACATGGACGAGGTGACTGTATATGACGTGCAGGACGCCAAGACCGGCGAACATGTGGCTGTATTCATGACCGACTACTTCCCCCGCGCCACCAAGCGACAGGGCGCGTGGATGGAGCAGCTCCAGCCCGACGGCACTTTCGAGAACGGCGTCTACAAACGCCCTATCGTATACAACGTAGGCAACTTCACCCGCCCCACTGGCGACACCCCTGCCCTCCTCACCCTCGACGAGGTCCAGACTACATTCCACGAGTTCGGACACGCCCTTCAGGGCATGCTCACCCGCGTACCGTACAAGGGACTTTCCGGCACTAACGTTGACCGCGACTATGTGGAGATGTGCTCACAGATCAACGAGCATTGGGCTACTGCCCCCGAAGTGCTGAAATACTATGCGAAGCACTACCAGACAGGCGAGGTAATGCCAGACGACCTCATCCAGAAAATCTCTGAATCCTCAAAGTTCAACCAGGGCTTCGTCACCACTGAGCTGGCAGGCGCTGCTCTGCTCGACATGGAATGGGCCAAGTGTGACGGCGAGAACGTCAACGTCACCGACTTCGAGAAGAACGTGAGCGAGAAGATAGGCATGCCCGAGGAAATCACCTTCCGCTACCGCTCGCCTTACTTCAAGCACATCTTCGGCGATGACGGCTACGCTGCCGGATACTACACCTACCTCTGGGCTCAGGTGCTCGAGGCCGACGCTTGGGAGCTTTTCGAGGAAAAAGGCATCTTTGACGCAAAGACAGCTGCCAACTTCAAGAAGTACATCCTCGAGAGCGGCGACACCGAGGACCCGATGGTGCTCTTCGTGAAATTCCGCGGCCACAAGCCCGACGCTAACGCGCTGCTCCGCCTGCGCGGCTTCATCGACAGCAAGCCAGCCAAGGACTCCAAGAAGAAATAACAGCACAGTCATCCTGACCGAAACAGACAAAGAGAGCGCGTCAAACACTGATGCGCTCTCTTTCTGCACGCACATTTTTGCTTGTCAGTGAGCGTATATCCGTTTCTTTTCGTATATTTGCAGCACAAACCATTGGCAAACCTCTTTATTATGGATAACGTCAACCGCAAACCTTCTCGCCGCTGGGTGCGCATCGTCAGTCTGGCAACTGTCCTGTGCATCATTGTGTCTGTCACATTGGTGACAAACCACCGCCTGCTCGGCAACCGGCTGCAAGCCTCCGAAGCGAGCCAGCCCAAGGACACTGTAGTAACCGAAATGCCCGACGGCACGGCTGTCATCAACACAACTTCCCTCGCCAAGGATGTGGAGGGATATGCCGGCGCAGTGCCGCTGTCGATAACCGTCCGCAACGGCATCATCGAGGAGGTCAAGGCTCTCCCCAATGAGGAGACCCCCTCGTTCTTCAACGAGGCTTTCGCCGCACTCGCTCCGCAGTGGAAAGGGAAGAAGGTCGCAGACGCGATAGCACTGAACGTGGATGCATATTCGGGAGCGACATTCTCGTCGGAAGCCGTCATCTTCAACGTGCAGCGAGGCCTGCGCTATTACAATGAGAAGTATGCCGCTGCCGAAAAGCAGGAAGCGGCAGACACGACGGCCAAATCAAACCCAGTCAGAGACCCGGCATGGTGGGCAGCGATAGTTGTAGCACTGGCGGCTGCCGTCCTGCCGTTCTGCATCAGGGGGAAATGGTACAGGCCGGTGCAACTGGCAGCCAACGTGGCTGTACTCGGCTTCTGGACAGGCACGTTCATCTCATATACCGTACTCGGCTCTATAGTCGCCAACAGCTTCAGCCTGGCTATGCTGCCAGTGTGGCTGCTCGTGGCTATAGCGTTCATTATGCCGCTGGCGGGCAAGGGCAACCGCTATTGCGCATGGGCCTGCCCATTGGGGTCGCTGCAGCAGCTGGCTGGCATGATGCCGTTGCCCGGCAAAGTGCGCATCTCGCTCCGTGTGCAGAAAATACTTGCGACAGTGCGCCGCATAGTGTGGGGAGTGCTGGTGCTTCTCGTGCTTTCGGGCATATTCACCGACTGGATGAACTATGAAATCTTCACGGCGTTCATGCCGAGCGTCTGCTCTACGGTCGTAACATGCTTAGCAGCAGTGTTCGTCGTGCTGTCATTCGTAATTGACCGTCCTTTCTGCCGCACTCTCTGCCCCGTAGGCGAGCTGATAGACCTTACGAACCGCACTGAATAACAACACATAACAACCCGAAAATCATGAAAATAGCAAATTACATAAACCTGGTGCTCGCCGCCGGACTGGTGGCAGTCAGCGTGCAGCTCGCGCGTATGTACAACAGCACTGGAAAGGAGGACAAACAGATGACAAACACTGAGAATACACAGTTCGCCGGAGGTGACGGCAACCCGGTGATAGACAGCATCATGACACGCCACAGTGTGCGTGCATACACTGACGAGGCCGTCAACGAGGAACAAATCGAGACACTGCTCCGCGCCGGAATGGCTGCCCCGACAGCTATGGACAAACGCCCCTGGCACTTCGTCGTTATTACAGACCGCGAAAAACTGAAAGCAGCGGCAGAGAGCATGAAAAACGCCTCAATGGCAGCCGGCGCACCACTGGCGATAGTGGTATGCGGCGACATGCAGAAGGCAATCGAGGAAGAACCGGCTCGCCAGTACTGGGTACAGGACTGTTCCGCAGCCACGGAAAACATACTGCTGGCAGCTCACGCCATCGGCCTCGGCGCAGTATGGTGCGGCATCTACCCGATAGAGGAGCGTGTGGCTGACGCCCGAGAGCTGTTCGGACTGCCGCAGCATCTCATTCCGCTGAACATCATCGTCATAGGCACTCCCAAGGAATACAAAGAGCCTAAGGACAAGTGGGACGAAAAGGCAATCACCCGCATCGGCAACGACTGACCGCAAAGACATCTGTATACGAAGTGAGGGCGCATCAAACTGCTGATGCGCCCTCATTGTATCAGAATTTATCAGAATGTCAGCGGATTGTGCCAGGGTATGCCTCAAGTGCCTTGGCAAGGACTGTCAATGCCTTGGCGAGGTCCTCCTCTTTCAGCACGTATGCGATGCGCACCTCGTTCAGACCCATGCCGGGTGTCGAGTAGAAGCCGGCTGCCGGTGCCATGAACACAGTCGCGCCGTCATAGCTGAACTCGCTCAGACACCATTTGCAGAACTCCTCGGCATTCTCCACGGGGAGGCTTGCCACAGTGTAGAACGCGCCCATGGGGACGGGAGAGAACACACCGGGGATTTTGTTCAGGCCTTCCAGCAGGAAGTCGCGGCGGCGGCGGTATTCAGCAAATGCCTTCGTCATGTATTCCTGCGGGGTGTCGATAGATGCTTCGGCTACGAGCTGGCCCAGCAACGGGGGGCTGAGGCGAGCCTGTGCATATTTCATCACGCCGGCATAGATGTCCTTGTTGCGTGTCACGAGGCAGCCGATGCGGATGCCGCACTCGTTGTAACGCTTTGAAACGGAGTCTATCAGTATCACCTGGTCCTCGATGCCCTCAAGCTGCATGGCAGAGGTCACAGGGGTGTCTGTATAGCAGAACTCGCGGTAAACCTCGTCGGAGAGGAGGAAGAGGTTGTGCTTCTTGACGATGTCACGTATCTTCAGCAGCTCCTCGCGTGTGTATACGCCACCAGTCGGGTTGCTGGGGTTGCAGATCAGGATAGCCTTGGTCTTGGGGGTGATGCGCTTCTCAAACTCCTCGATGGGGGGAAGTGCGAACCCGTTCTTGATGTCGGAGGGGACACCGATTATCTTCACGCCTGCAGTCTTGGCGAAAGCCACATAGTTGGCGTATGCCGGCTCGAGGAAGATGATTTCGTCGCCCGGGTCCATGGCTGTCAGGAATGCGAACAGAAGAGCCTCTGAACCGCCGGCAGTGACGATGATCTGGTTCTGCTCTACGTTGATGTCAAAGCGGTTGTAATACTCCACAAGTTTCTTGCGCAGCGAGGGAAGGCCGTCGCTGGGAGAATACTCGAGGACTGTACGGTCAATGGCGTGCAGAGCCTTGAGAGCCTCCGGCGGAGTGGGAAGGTCGGGCTGGCCGATGTTCAGGCCAAAGACGCGCAGACCCTTGGCGCGTGCCTCGTTGGCAAGCGGTGCGAGTTTTCTGATGGGCGAGGACGGCATGTCCTGAACCCGATTAGATATAGAAGGCATATATTATTGGTATTAAGATGTCATGTCTGCGGCTGCACGCAGCCGCGATGCAAAAGTACATAAAAAAAACGAGATGACTGCCGATGCCGCGCAAAAATTATGGCACATTGCCCGCCAGCCGCTTCCGTCACGCCTCATGCTTCCGCGGACTGGGAATGGCGCGGGGCGAGGCGTGTCGTTTTTGCTCACTTTCAGCCGTTTTCACGCGGATTTTTTGTAAATTTGCAGCCGCTTAGCGTATTTGCTTCGCGTCAATCTTTATGCAGAACATCCGAAACATAGCCATTATAGCCCACGTTGACCATGGCAAGACTACTCTCGTGGACAAAATGCTCCTCGCAGGGCACCTTTTCCGTGAAAACCAGAATGCCGGGGAACTGATACTCGACAACAACGACCTCGAGCGCGAGCGAGGGATAACAATCCTCTCCAAGAATGTCTCCATCAACTACAAGGGCGTAAAAATCAACATTATCGACACCCCGGGACACGCCGACTTCGGCGGCGAGGTGGAGCGTGTGCTGAACATGGCTGACGGATGTCTGCTGCTCGTTGACGCTTTTGAGGGCCCGATGCCCCAGACCCGCTTCGTACTTCAGAAGGCGATACAGATGGGGCTCAAGCCGGTTGTGGTGGTCAACAAGGTTGACAAGCCCAACTGCCGTCCCGACGAGGTGAACGAGATGGTGTTTGACCTCATGTTCTCGCTCGGCGCGACGGAAGACCAGCTCGATTTCGTCACCGTCTACGGCTCTGCCAAGGAGGGGTGGATGTCTACTGACTGGCGCAAGCCGACCCATGACATCACCGCAGTCCTCGACGCAATCATCGACAACATCCCCGCGCCCACGGTCTACGAGGGCGACACGCAGATGCTCATCACGAGCCTCGACTACAGCAGCTATGTAGGCCGCATCGCCATAGGCCGCGTGCACCGCGGCACAATACGCGAGGGACAGGAGATAGCCCTCTGCCGCCGCGACGGCTCTGTCAGCCGCCAGCGTGTCAAGGAGCTGCACACGTTTGAGGGTATGGGCCGCAAGAAGGTGCAGGAAGTGCCCAGCGGCGACATCTGCGCCATCGTCGGCCTCGAAGACTTTGAAATCGGCGACACCATCTCCCTTCCTGACAACCCCGAACCGCTGCCGCGCATCGCCATCGACGAGCCTACGATGTCCATGACATTCACCATCAACGACTCGCCATTCTTCGGCAAAGACGGCAAGTATGTCACCTCTCGCCATATATGGGAACGCCTCCAGCGCGAACTCGACCGCAACCTCGCCCTCCGCGTGGAGAAGACCGACAGCGAGGACAAGTGGATAGTCTACGGGCGCGGCGTGCTGCACCTCTCTATCCTCATCGAGACCATGCGCCGCGAGGGGTATGAGCTGCAGGTAGGCCAGCCGCAGGTCATCATAAAGGAGATAGACGGCCAGAAATGCGAGCCCGTCGAGGTGCTGACCATCAACGTGCCGGAGGAGTACTCCTCCAAGGTCATCGACATGGTGACCCGCCGCCGTGGCGAGATAGTGTCAATGGAGACTCAGGCAGACCGCATCAACATCGAGTTCACAATCCCCTCTCGAGGCATCATCGGACTGCGCAACAACGTGCTTACAGGCACCGCCGGCGAGGCCATAATGGCGCACCGTTTCCTCGAGTACCAGCCGTGGAAGGGCGACATACAACGCCGAGTAAACGGCTCGCTCATAGCCCTTTCGGCCGGCACTGCATACGCATACGCGATAGACAAGCTCCAAGACCGCGGACGTTTCTTCATCTTCCCGCAGGAGGAAGTGTATGCAGGCCAGGTCGTCGGCGAGAACGCCAAGGACAATGACATCGTGGTCAACGTCACCAAGTCGAAGAAGCTGACGAACATGCGTGCCAGCGGCTCAGACGACAAGGTGAAAATTGTGCCGCCGGTAGTTTTCTCGCTCGAGGAAGCCCTCGAATACATCAAGGAGGACGAATATGTGGAGGTTACGCCCAACCACCTGCGGCTGCGCAAAATCATCCTCGACGACCTTGAGCGCAAGCGTGCCGCAAAATGAGCGGACACACAAAGGACATTGATGCCCGAAGCCTCGAAAACGCGAAACGCCTTTTCGAGTCGGGCGACATATACAACATCGAGGTCGGCACAGTTGCCGGACTTCAAGCCATACACAAGGCTCTTTTCGGCGGACTGTACGATTTCGCCGGACAGATACGAGACAAGAACATCAGCAAGGGGAATTTCCGTTTCGCCAACTGCCTATACCTGAAAGAGGCATTGGCGGCGATTGAGCGGATGCCGGAAACCACATACGAGGAGATAATCGCCAAATATGTGGAGATGAACGTGGCGCATCCGTTTATGGAGGGCAACGGCAGGTCTACTCGCATCTGGCTTGACATGATTTTGCGCTGGAGGCTCGGCAAGGTAATAGACTGGCAACTGGTAGACAAAGACCTGTACCTTCAAGCCATGGAGCGCAGCCCTGTCAATGACTTGGAATTGCGTTTCTTGCTGCAACCGGCACTGACAGACCGCATAGACGACCGCGAAGTCATTTTCAAGGGCATCGAGCAGTCCTATTATTATGAAGGTTACGGCATACGCCCCATGTCACGGTAGCTGTAATACCCCTGCGCAGTGACTATCAGGTGATCGAGCATGTGGATGTCGAGGTTGCGGCACGCTGTGGCGCATTTCCCGGTCATCTCGTCATCAGAGCGCGATGATGTCAGGTTGCCCGAAGGGTGATTGTGGCAAAGCGCGAGAGACGAGGCGTTTTCCACCAGAGCCTCTTTCATCACTACCTTTATGTCGAAGACACTGGCCGAAAGCCCGCCCTGTGAAGCACGGAACATGCGGATGATGCGGTTGTTACGCGCCAGCAGCAACACCCAGATTTCCTCATGGGCGAGGTTGCCGATGCGCGGCTGCATGACACGGAAAATGTCTTGCGAACAGCGTATCACCGGGTCTTCAGATGCCGTTTCGGCAGTGTAGCGGCGTATCAGCTCCATGACAGCCTCTATCTGTATCGCCTTGGTGCGCCCGATTCCCTTGATGCTCATGATTTCGGCACGCGAGCGACGCTCCAGCGTATGAAGCCGCCCGTCGTTGGCACGCATCATCTCGCGCATCATTTCTGTAATAGGCTTGCCGGGGATGCCGGTGCGGAGTATCACCGCCAGCAGTTCGGGTACGGAAAGCACGCCTACGCCGTGGCTGAACGCCTTCTCACGCGGCTGCTCGTCCTCGTCCATTTCCTTGACAGTACGCACCGGGGCCATCGGCGTTACGTCCTTGCCGTCATATTGCGGCTCCCGTTCATTGACTATCATCGCTCAAGCAAGGATATACTGTTGTAATCGGACATTATTTGCCCCGGCGCATCTCTATCTCCTGCTGTTCGTCGCGTCCGTGGCGCAGCAATATCTTCCAGACGTAGGCGCGTATGAAGCCAGTGCCGTAGCCCCACAGCTGCGTCATCGCTGCCACCACAGCGAGCGAACCTATCTTCAGCGATTTTGTGGAGCATATCGCGCTTATCCACAAGGCTGCGAGATAAACGGCAAGCGGAAGCAGCGACCAAATGCAGAAAAAGCTGCCGATGACCATTGCCGTGGCGAAAACCACGAACAGAGCCGGCAGCCAATGCACCGCCTTCATCGAGCCGGGATAGATGAGCTGAAGCGTGATGCGGGACATTCCGAACACGTGCACCTGCCGCCAGAACTTGCGCATATCCACGCGCCGCTTGTGATATACTCTCACGTCACGATACAGCTTTATGCTGAAGCCGGCAAGGCGTATGCGCGTGCTCATGTCTATGTCCTCGGAGAACATCTCGCGGAAACCGCCGACCTTCTCATACACGCCGCGAGAGAAGCCCATGTTGAATGTTCTGGGGACAAACTTTTCCAGCTGCACCTTGCCGCCGCGTATTCCGCCGGTGGTCAGGAATGCTGTCATGGAATAGTTTATGGCCTTCTGCGTGTCGCTGAACGAGCTGTGTGCTGCGTCAGGCCCGCCGAAGCAGTCCGCAGGATTGTCGCGCAGCTCGCGGCGCAGGGTGGCAATATATTCTGCGGGGAGTATGCAGTCAGAGTCGACGAAGACAAAGAAGTCTCCGTCGGCTCGTTCTATTCCGTAATTTCTGGCTATGCTTCGCCCCTCGTTCCCCTTGTGGAAATACTTCAGGTTCAGCCGAGAAGCATACTCGTCGCAGATGTCGCGGCAGGGGTCAGTGCTGCCGTCTTCGACTATCACTATCTCGAAGCCGCCGTCTGTCTGGCGCGACAGGCTGTCGAGCAGGTCACGCACCTCGTCACGGCGGTTGTAGACTGGCACGATTATGGAAATCTCCGTCTGCTGTTCAGGCTGTCGGCTCATAGCCAGTTAGATTTATGTGTATGGTCAGGCTTTCACGCGGCCGACGTAGCTGCCGTCGCGGGTGTCAACCTCGATTTTCTCGCCAGTGTTGATGAAAAGAGGCACACGCACGGTCGCGCCAGTCTCAACAGTCGCGGGCTTGAGAGTGTTGGTGGCAGTATCGCCCTTCAGGCCCGGCTCGGTGTAAGTGATCTCGAGGACAGTCTTCATCGGCATCTCGGCATAGAGGACTGTGTCAGTGCTTGCGTCGCTCACCACCTCCACGATGTCGCCCTCCTTCATGAAGTCAGAGCCTGTCACGAGAGCCTTGGAGATAGGGATCTGCTCGAAAGTCTCCTGGTTCATGAAGATGTCGTCGCCTCCGTCGGCATAGAGGTACTGGTAGGGGCGGCGTTCCACACGCACGTCCTCGAGCTTCTCGCCGATGTTGAAGCGGCGTTCTATCACACGGCCGTCAACGACGTCTTTCAGCTTGGTGCGCATGAAAGTGTTGCCCTTGCCGGGCTTTACGTGCAGGAACTCCACACAGAAATAGAGACGGCCATCCATGCGTATGCAGGTGCCGTTCTTGATGTCTTGAGCGTTCATCATATAGGTATGTCTCCTTTATAGTTATGTGTCAAACGATTAGGCTGCAAAATTACAAAAAAAACGCGAACAGGCAAAGACAGTGGGCATATCCGGCGCAAAAAACGGCACGGCTGACGGGCAGAAAGACGAAAAGGGGGGAATTATTTTGTGGAATGAAAATGATTTTCTAATTTTGCAGTCCGAAAACCCGAAATAAAAAACACGACATACGATGAAAAGAACATTTCAGCCCTCAAACCGCAGAAGAGTCAACAAGCACGGTTTCCGTGAGAGAATGGCTACCAAGGACGGACGCAAGGTATTGTCACGCCGTCGCGCCAAAGGTCGCGCTTCGCTGAGCGTATCAGACCATCTGGCAAGCAAGTGATGACGGCCGTCTGAGGACGGCTCTCGTTGACACAGATACATAAGGCTGTTCCCCCTGTGATGCAGAGGGGAGCTGCTTTTGTGTGTATGTACATTCACTGCAATGGCAGCCTTTGCCTCTGATAATCAAATAAGCCGCAACAGACTTGCAGTCGCGGCTTATTCGATTTATCCGAAAGGGTCAGATTATTTCGTCGTCTGAAATTGTGAAGCTGTCCGCGTCACGCCACGCGCCGAACTTGGAGCGGAAAGCATCAATCTTCTCCTTGTTGAGGGTCGCATAGATGATGTCGCTGCCTTCGGTGCGTATCCCTACGGGCTTGCCCTTGAAGTCGTACACCTCCGACGAGCCGTCATATTCAAAACCCTTGTCGTCCACGCCCTTGCAGGTCACGCCGCACAGGTACGCGAGGTTCTCGATAGCACGTGCCGGCAGCAGCTTGTTCCATGCGTCAATGCGCACCTTGGGCCAGTTGGCTACGGCGAGCAGCACGTCATACTCGTTGGTGCGGTTGCGGCACCATACCGGGAAACGGATGTCATAGCACACTATCATTGCTATGTCCCAGCCACGGTATCTCACCGCTAGGCGGTCGTGGCCGCGGGAGAAGCTCTTGTGTTCGCCGGCGAATGTGAACAGGTGTCGCTTGTCGGCGAAAGTCTCGTCGCCGGACGGCTCTATGAAGAAAGCGCGATTGTACAGCGAGCCTCCCGAGTCTGCAATGAAACTGCCGGCTATGGCCATGTTGTGCCGGGCTGCGAGCTGCTTGATGAAATCAATGGTCTCGCCGGTGTTGCGCTCGGCATACGGGCGTATTGCCTCCTTGTCGGAGGTTAGGAAGCCTGTCGAGAACATCTCCGGCAGCACAAGCAGGTCGGTAAGCGGATGCACGTTTGCTGCCGCCTCGGCGAGCGTGGCGAGGTTCTTCTCCTTGTCCCCCCACACTATCTGCATTGGCAGGAGGGCTATGTTCAGGTCTTTCTGTGTCATGTTGCTATGGTATGGTTAACAGCGTGCACAGCCTTGCGGATCATGCACGCCAGACGGCAGGACACGTCAATCCGCATCCACCTCCGTCAAAGGCATTTCGTAAAACCCTTGCAGCGGTATTACTGCGCAGCCTCCTTGTTGCGGTCCTTTATAGACTGGGGTACAGCCGCATTGAATTCCTTGAGCGACTGGTTGATGGCGTTCATGATATTGGCGTTGATGCCGCGGAACAGCTCCTTGGTGAACTGCTTTTTGGCAGCGTTGTAGGCCTTGCGGTCATCGAAGTCCTTGACACGCTTGCCGAATGAGGCGTTGGCCTGCGAGAGGGCGCTGTTGACAGCGCCGAGCACTGTGCGCACGCACTTCTCGGAAACCTCGCGGTCGATGCCCTCGTTGCAATAATAGTTTATCATGATTTCCTCTGCGACCGCTGCGCCGAGCGATGACACGAATTTCTTGAATAATCTCTTGTTTGCCATAATCTTCTTGATATTATGATGTTTGACTTTATGCTGCGGCAACGGCTTCCAGCCGCTGCGCCGCGATGTCACCAACAAAGTTAATGCAAAAATCCGGATTGTGCAACAGCTCTGCAGCCCTTGCCAAAACTATAGACAGGTGGTGCGTCCGAATTGGCACACCACCTGCCTGTATATCATGTGTGTTTCGGGGGATTACATGCCGCCGGGGGGAGGTCCCATCGGGGGTCTGCCACCGCCGCCTTTCGGGGGCTCGCCGCCCATGGGAGGCTCGGGACGGTCGTCGCCGTCAACCTTGGGAATGTTCTTGCGAGAGCCGAAGGAGTTGAACTTCCATGTCACTGACAGCATGGCGTAGCGTGTCAGGTCGTTGACCCGCGAGTCTATGATTGCCGACGAGCTCACGCTGCGGCTGATGTTCTTCTTCTGCTGCAGTATGTCGTAGACGCTCAATGAGAGGGTCAGTGACTTGTCACGCAGCAGCGAGTATGACAGCTGGGCGTTCCACAGCCATTGGTTGGTGTTGTAGCCGGCGGTGTATCCGGTGTTGTGCGCCATGGAGAGGTCTGTCGTCAGCTCGAGGCCGAAGGGGAGGTAGAGCGAGGCATCAGCGTCAAAGCCGAATGAGTGCACCTTGCGGTTGGGCTGCGACTGAAGCGTGGCGGTGGCGAGCTGGAAGCTGTACGACGGGCCGAGGGTGAACTGGAATATGTCAGACGAAAATGTCACGCCAGCCGATGGGGCAATCGAGAAGTTGCCGCTGCGGTTACGGTCGCCGTCCACAAATCCTGCGGAGGAGACGTAGCGGGTGTTCAGCCGGGCGTTGATGCGCCAGTTGCGGTTGCGCAGCGGCTGTGTCAGCATGCCCATTGCCATGAGCTGCCAGTTGCCGTTGACATTGTCGTATGTGGTGGTGCGCACGCCAGTCTCGGGATTGGTCACCGAATTGACGGCGATGTCATTTGATGTGTATGAGGCGTTCAGGACCCCGAATATGGAGCGTTGCGCGTCGGTGTTGAAGTCGTTGAAATGCGCCATTACAGACTGTGTGAACGACGGCTTCAGCGCGGGGTTTCCGACTGTGATGTTGAGAGGGTCGGAAGTGTCAGCTACCGGCTGCAGCTGGCTCATTGAGGGCTGCGAGGTGCGAGCGCGGTAATGGAGGCGCAGTGTCGAGTTGTCGGAAAATTTCAGCTTCATGCGCAGGAACGGCGCGACGTTGTACACCCAGCGCGTGGGTATGTTGCGGGCGTCGTTGATGAGGTCGGTGCTGCTCGACGAGGCCGGCGAGAACACGAGGCCGGTCTCGAGGTTGAAGTTGCGGGCCACGCGCTTG
Organism: uncultured Muribaculaceae bacterium; assembly: GCA_934663645.1. GTDB lineage: Bacteria > Bacteroidota > Bacteroidia > Bacteroidales > Muribaculaceae > Lepagella. Next base: position 18,647 of record CAKUKR010000020.1, read on the forward strand.
TAGCCCAGCTGCAGCTCCTGCGTGAAGAAGCGGTTGCGGAACCGGTTGGAGAGGTTGTCCTCAAACGATGCTCCTGCGGGGACATTTCCGTCCGGCGTGTCCAGAGAGCCGGGGAACAGCAGCGGGTCGAGCGAATATGTCATGCGGTCGGCATTGTTCCACCGGTAGTCCGCGCTGTACGCGATGGTCAGGTAGTTGCCGCGAGAGGCATCGCCTATCGGCTCAGTCCAGGTGATGCGGCCGTTGAGGGTCGAACTCCACTGCCGTGTGTTGAGATACCGGAACAGCTCCTCGTCATCGTCGCTGAGCAGGTAGTACTTTATCTTGTTCCACGAGTACTCGTACTGCCGTGCGTCGGAGAATGAATAGCGCAGCTGCGCACTTATCGAGCGACCGGGGTGCGAGAGGAAATTATGGTTGAATATCAGGTTGCCTGATATGTCATAGCTGTTGCCGCGTATGCGCCGCTCGCTGTCATTGCGGTACACTCGCGAGAGGTCAGCGTCGCCGGCACGCAGTGTCGCCGAGTCGGCCTTCTCCATGTCGCGGTGCGAGAACACGAAATGCGGGCGGAAGTCGATGGTGTTGGCCTCGTCTATCTTCCATTGCAGACGGAAGTCTGCATTGACGTTATGCCCGCGGTCGCGGGCTTCAGTGCCGGAACTCAGCCAGCTCACCGAGTCGGGGAACAGGTACTGCGTTTCCGTCGAGCTGATGGTCTTGCGGTCGGAATGTGAATATATCACGTTGCCGCCCACGCGCAGCCGCTCCTTGTCGCCGACATTGAAGTTCAGGCCGATGTGCTGTGACGAGTTGATGCCGTCAGAGCCTCCGAAGGAGCCGAACCGTCCGCGCCCGCGGTCGGCGAAGCCCATCTCGTTGATGTTGTTGCCGCCGCCCAGCAGCGTTATCTGGTTGCCGTTGTGGAAGCGGTTGACATTGAACGAATACTTGTAGCGGCCGTCAGTGCCGTAGCCGGCCTCGGCATTGCCGAACCAGCCGTTGCGCATGTTCTTCTTCACCGAGAGGTTGATGACCGTCTCCTCCTCGCCGTCGTCAACGCCCGTGAGCCGCGCCAGATCGCTTTTCTGGTTGATAACCTGCACCTTGTCCACCATGTCAGAGGGGAGGTTCTTGGTAGCGGCAGAGGGGTCGTCACCGAAAAACTCCTTGCCGTCAACGAGGATTTTTGTCACCGTTTTGCCGCCGGAGGAGATGGAGCCGTCAGAGCCGACCTCCACGCCGGGAAGTTTCTTGAGCAAATCCTCGACAGTCGCGTTGGTGCGTGTGTGGAACGAGCCGGCGTTGTACTCCAGCGTGTCCTCGCGGGCTATCACAGCCGTCTTGACACCCTTGACCACCACCTCCTGCAGCATCGCCGCACTCTCGGTAAGCATCACGTCTTCGACCTCGATAGAATCGGCAGCCTCGCCGCCTGTAACTGTCACGTCCAGCGCGGCCGGCTGCATCCCGGTCATCGTCATCATCAGCATATACCGCCCTGCGGAGTCGGTTTCAAACGCATACCGGCCGTCGTCATCGGTCATTGTCATGCCTCGCGACACGCTGTCGGGAAGCGAGAGGAGGTAGACGGAAGTGCCCGGCAGTCCGTCGCCGAACTCGTCTACCACCCTGCCCCGGACATGCGATGACCCAGCTGCCGCGACTGCGGCTCCCGCCGCTATCGCAAAAATAGCAAGAACAGAGTGTTGTCTCATAATATCATTCAGTCAATGCAGTTAATATCATCATGTTATCCATATAACTAAGACAGCATCATCGCGGCAGGGTTAAGCCGGATATGCCGCAAAAAATCAATAAAAAGAACTCATGAACGACAACAGCGGCGGCCCTACAGCACGGTTGGAATGTTTTATGCCGGTAGTGTGGCGCAAGTACGAGTTTTTTTTGTTAATTTCGCATAGAAATAAATAACCGCGCTGTGACGCTTCCTGCAAGAGGGCGGCAACGGTGATTAATCTGAATGAAAAGACATGAGAAGCATAAACATAAAGGGCAAGCTGCTGACATTTGAGCGTCCGCAGGTGATGGGCATAGTCAACATAACCCCGGACTCGTTTTTCAGCGGCAGCCGCACGCCGGAACTCGCCGCCGCCCGAGAGCGCATCCGTCAGATGGTGGAAGAGGGCGTTGACATACTCGACATCGGTGGCTACTCCTCGCGCCCGGGCGCAGACGACATCAGCCCCGACGAGGAATACCGCCGCCTAGCCATAGGCCTGGAAGCCGCACGCGAGGTCGCGCCGCAGCTGCCGGTCTCAATAGACACATTCCGCGCCGGCGTGGCCCGACGCTGCGTAGAGGAGTGGGACGCTGACATAATCAACGACATATCCGGCGGCACGCTCGACCCCGACATGTGCGACACCGTCGCCGCGCTCCACTGCGCATACATCCTGATGCACATGCGCGGCAACCCCTCGACCATGCAATCGCTCACCGACTACGACGACGTGACCGCCGACGTGATTTCCGACCTCTCTGCCAAGGTGCACGACCTGCGGTTGAAAGGCGTGAACGACATAATCATCGATCCGGGCTTCGGGTTTGCCAAGACCGTTGACCAGAACTACCAGCTTCTTGCTGAGATGAAGAATTTCAGCATATTCGGCTACCCGGTGCTCGCCGGGCTGTCGCGCAAGAGCATGATATTCCGCACTCTCGGCAACACCCCCGCAGACTGCCTCAACGGCACAACTGTGCTGAACACCATTGCCCTGCTCAACGGCGCAGACATACTCCGTGTGCACGACGTGCGCCCGGCGGCTGAAGCCGTGAAACTCGTGGGGAAACTCATCGAGAACACACCGGCATAACCGTATAACACATAACACGCCAGCCATGCTCGACTTCGGGATTAAGGACATAATCGACATACTGATAGTTGCGCTGATGCTCTACTATCTGTACCGCACCATGAAGAAGACCGGCACGCTAAGCCTATTCTTCGGCGTGCTGTCGTTCATCGTGGTATGGGTCATTGCCTCCGAGGTATTCGGCATGAGGCTCACCGGCACGATTCTCGACAAGTTCATGAACATCGGGCTGATAGTGCTGGTCATTCTGTTTCAGGAGCAGATCAAGCGGTTTCTCATCGACCTGGGGTCACAGCACCGCTGGCGGTCGATACGGCGGCTGTTCCGCCATGACAAACAGATAAGCGAGCGTGACCACTCGCGCATCATGGCGGTGGTATATGCCTGCATGTCAATGTCCAAGTCCAAGACTGGCGCATTGATAGTGTTCCAGCGCAAAATACCCCTCACCGACTACATAAGCACTGGCGACCAGCTCGATGCGCAAATCAACGTCCGCCTGATAGAGAACATCTTCTTCAAGAACAGCCCGCTGCACGACGGCGCAATGATAATAGTGCGCGACCGCATCAAGGCCGCCGGATGCATACTCCCCGTGAGCCACGACATGGACGTGCCCAAGCAGCTGGGACTGCGCCACCGCGCTGCCCTCGGCATGAGCCAGGCCTCTGACGCTGTCTGCGTCATCGTCAGCGAGGAGACCGGCGGCATTTCCATCGCCATGGACGGTGAACTCAAGGTCAAGGTGGCCGCCCCGGACCTCGAGAAGATGCTCTCCTCTGCCAATATCTGACGCGACCATGCCCCTCAGCAGTTTGCCGCGCCTGACTTCCAAACACACTGCAACTACTTGTAAATCATATTTTTGTCACGTTATGAACCATCACAAACACTTCTGCCGCGCAGCCTGTGCCGCACTTCTCGCACTATGCTGCGCCACAGTGGCGGCGCAAAGCCGCTACGATGAAAAATTTGCCGCTTACCCCTCGTATTCTGGCAATGACCTCGAAATGACGGTTTCTGGCGGCAGCACCTTATTCCGCCTGTGGAGCCCAAAAGCGGAGGCTGCATTAGTCAACATCTATGACAATGGTCATACAGGAAAGCCCATAGAGGTCCTCGACATGACCGCCGATGCCGCCACAGGCACATGGACTGCCGCCGTGCCGCGCGAACTGTACGGGATGTTCTTCACCTTCCAAATCAAGGACAACGGCCGTTGGCTCGATGAGACACCAGGCGTGTGGGCGAAAGCCGTCGGAGTGGGCGGAAACCGCGCCGCGATAATAGATATGCGGCAGACCGACCCGATAGGCTGGGATACAGACCACGGTCCCGAAGTGAAACATTTCACAGACGTGATAATCTATGAGATGCACCACCGCGACATGTCAATGCACCCCTCCTCCGGCATTGCCAACAAGGGGAAGTTCCTCGCGCTGACCGAACACGGCACTGTCTCGCCGCAGGGCCTCGCCACAGGCATCGACCACCTGAAGGAACTCGGCATAACGCACGTCCACATATTGCCCTCATACGACTACAGCTCTGTGGACGAGACAAACCTGCAATACAACACATACAACTGGGGCTACGACCCGCAGAACTACAACGTGCCGGAGGGCAGCTATTCCACCAATCCGTCTGACCCCGTCACGCGCATACGCGAGATGAAGGAGATGGTCAAGGCTCTGCACGATGCCGGCATAGGCGTTGTCATGGACGTGGTCTACAACCATACCGCCGTGGGCGACGGCTCCAACTTCGAACTGACTGCTCCGGGCTACTACCACCGCCATTGGGACGACGGCTCGTATTCCAACGCTTCCGGATGCGGCAACGAGACAGCCTCGGAACACCCGCAAATGGCTGACTACATAGTCAACTCCGTGAAATACTGGGCCGAGGAATACCATATCGACGGCTTCCGCTTCGACCTCATGGCAATCCATGACACCGAGACGATGTCCCGCGTGGCTCGCGAGCTGAAAGCCGTCAACCCCTCGATATTCGTCTACGGCGAGGGGTGGACAGCAGGCGATTCTCCTCTTGCTGCTGACCGCCGTGCATTGAAAGAGAATGTATCGAAGATGAAGGGCATCGCCGTATTCTCCGATGACATACGCGATGCAGTCAAAGGGCATTATTCCGATGCCGCCGACCGGGGCTTCGCCTCCGGCAAACCCGGCTGCGAGGAGACGGTCAAGATCGGCATAGTCGCATCTACTGCGCACCCGCAGGTGGACTATTCCAAGGGGAACAACTCGAAATTCGCATACGCCTCATCGCCAGAGATGACAGTCAACTATGTGTCATGCCATGACGACCTGTGCCTGACGGACAAGTTGCGCAAGTCCATGGCCGGCGAGCCCGAAGAGAACCTGCTGGCAGCCGCCAAGCTGGCTCAGACCATCGTGTTCACCTCGCAAGGAACTCCGTTCATGTTTGCCGGCGAGGAGGTATGGCGTGACAAGAAGGGTGTGCACAACAGCTACAACAGCCCCGACTCAATAAACGCCATTGACTGGAACAACAAGGCAAAATACCATGACCAGTTCGAGTATTACGCCGCGCTGGCTCAGCTGCGCCGCGAGCATCCGGCATTCCGCATGACCTCTGCCGCAGACATCGCCAAGCACCTGAAGTTTGACAAGGTCGATTCCGCCAAAACGCCCAACCTCATCTCCTACTCGCTGCTCGACCACGCCAACGGCGACCCGTGGCGCGAGATTAAGCTCGTGTTCAACGGGGCGGACACCGCACGTACATTCAACATACCGCGCGGCAACTGGATGATAATTGCGAGTGACGGCAAAATCTCCGCCGACGGCACCCTCGGTACAGCGAAGGGCGGCAAGATGACCGTCGCGCCATACTCCGCGCTTATCCTCGCTCGCTTCTGACACGCCCTCCTGCATTCTCCGAGATCTCCGAGATCTCGGAGTGCTCACAAAAAAGCAGCGCAGCCGCTTCTCACGAGGCGGCTGCGTTTCAAACCCTATATTATGTGTTTTTACTTTTGCATGATTGGCTTACGGCATTTCCAGCTTGACACTTCTGGCTCTGTCCTCATTCAGTTCATTTTCATCATCATCGCTGTCTGCCTTGCCGAAGCCGATGATTTTGCCGCCGGTGCGCCTGCTCTCCGAAATCGACACGCGCTTGGCCGTCAAGTCCTCTGCGTCAATCTCGCCGTTGCTCGAGGCGGTCAGGCTCGCGTTGCCCACTATGCCGGACAGGCTCATGTTCCCGTTCGATGAACTCGAAGCGGTCAATGCGTTCACCTTCAATTCAGTCTCAAACTCTCCCGAACTTGAGCATCTGATTGTTGCCGAATCGGCGGTGATGTTGTTGATGTCAATGTCGCCGGACGACGTAGACGAGCCTTTGAACGTGCCGGCAAACGCTTGGTCTATGTCGATGCTGCCAGACGACGAAGTGGTGACATCGAGACATGAATTGTCCGACAGATACACATTGTCCATATTTATACTCCCAGATACCGACGCATAGAGCGTCAGCGACTTTTCTGAATCGAAATCCCCCTCAACGGTCACTGTCCCTGCCGAAGTAACCGAAATGGAACTGACGGGCGGCAGCGAAACATACGCCTGTATGCCTGCCACACTAATCGCTCCAGAGTCGGGGTTGAGTTTGAAAATCAACTTGTTGCCCACCTGCTGGACTGTCAGGCAGTCAAGGTTTTCTTCTTCGCCCTCCAGTCTAATACGCATACCGTCGCGGGAATCAGTCGGCGTATATATCACCTCGATGCCGGCAGACACTTCCAACTCGCCTGCTGCCTCTTTCATTTCAAAATGCCTCACGGTCTTGGCGGCGCTTGCAGGCGTGGAGCTGCACAGCAACGCTGCCATGCATACGCCCGAGAATATAGTTGATCTTGTCATAGTCGTTTTGTTCATTTACATACATGACGCAGCAAAACGCGGTTTGTGACACACTCCGCAGAAAAAATGCACACTTTTTCTCAGAGAGCTTCTATAACACAGATAACCCGGCGTTCTCATAAACAGCAGCGCAGCCGCTTCTCACGAGGCAGCTGCGTTCAAACCCTATATTGTATGTCTGTTTTTACTTTTGCATGATTGGCTTAGAGCTCTGGCATCTCCAGTTTGACCTGCTGGGCCTTGGCTGCCTTCTGCTCTGTTTTCACTGCAGCCTTACTGCTGCCGTATATATCGTCTTCGTTATCATATTCTCTTACATTGCCACAGTTGCGCGGTTCCTTGCCGAAGCCGCAGATTTTGCCGCCGGACTGCCAATCCTCCGAAACGGAGATTTGTTTGGCGTCGAGTTCGTCTGCATCTATCTTGCCGTTGCTTGAGGCTGACAGGCTGGCATTGCCGGCAACTCCCGATATTTCCATGTCCGCTGCCGATGAACTGGAAGCTGTCAGGACATTCACCCTCGCGTCTGTCTCGAACTTAGCGGAACTTGAACACTGGATTGTTGCAGTGTCGGCTGTCAGGTGGTCAATGTCAACGTCTGCCGCTGACGATATGTTGCCCTTTAACGACCCGACAATAGCCCCATCGATGTCTATACTGGCAGCTGATGAGGCTGTTATGTCAAGGCACGCATTTTCGGGCAAGAACACGTTCTCCATGTCTATGCTGCCTGCAGAAGAAGCATAGAGCGTCAGCGGCTTGTCGGAATTATAATCATAGTCTACAGTCACATTGGCTGCAGAAGAGACAGCTATGGAGCTGACAGGCGGCATCGATACGAATACAGTCACGCCGTTTATGTTGACATTGTTGCCTTTTGAATCCACCTTGCAGACCAGCTTGCGCCCCTTTTTCTCAACCACGATGTAGTCAAGCAGATTGCCCGGGCCTTCGATTTTAACATTGACGCCCTCGTGGGGGCTCGCAAGCGTATATACCACATTTACAGCGGACGATGCCTCCAGCTCATCTATCGGGCCGTCAACCTGAAGCTGCTTGACCGCTCTGGGCTTGTCCGGTCTGACGGCGTTGCCTGGCATTGAGCAGCCGCACAGCAACGCAGCCATGCATGATACCAAGAATAGTATTACTCGTGTCATAGTAGTTCGTTTTTGTTCTTTACTCATTAGACGCAGCGAAACCGGAATTGTGACACACTCGCCACGAAAAAATGCGTCTCGCACATAAAAAAGCGGGTGTGCCGTTTCCGGCACATCCGCCTGTATTGCAGTCAGAGCCTTGTGTCAGGCCCGTGTGTTGGTCAGTCCTCGTGGTGGTCGCGGCGTTCACGGCGCGGCCCTCCTTCACGACGTCCGCCCTCACGGCGGCCTCCACCTTCGCGGCGCGGGCCACCCTCGCGGCGTTGTCCGCGGGGACGAGCCTCACGCTCCACATACCCTTCTGGTTTCGGAGCGAGCGCACGCATCGACAGACGGTACTTGCCGGTTTTCTTGTCGATTTCTATCAGCTTGACACGCACCGTGTCACCCTCCTTCAGTCCGGAAGCCTCCATATTGTCGAGGCGGTCCCATGAGATTTCGGAGATGTGCAGCAGGCCGTCCTTGCCGGGCATGAACTCCACGAATGCGCCGAAATCAAGTATCGAGCGAACCTTGCCCTCGTATACTTCACCCTCTTCGGGCTGGGCAGTGATGGTCTTGATGCGGCGGAGCGCGGCCTCGATGCCCTCCTTGTCCTTGGACGCGATTTCAACATGGCCTACGCCAGTCTTCTCGTCCTCCTCGATTGAGATGGTAGTGCCGGTCTCCTCCTGAATGCCCTGTATCACCTTGCCCTGCGGGCCGATGACTGCGCCGATCATCTCCTTCGGGATGTCGATAGTCACCAGACGCGGAACGTGCGGCTTGTAGTCAGCGCGAGCCTCGGGGATAGTCTCGTTGATGATGCCGAGTATGTGGAGGCGGCCCTGGCGAGCCTGTTCGAGAGCCTGTTCGAGCACCTCATAGCTCAGGCCGTCGCACTTGATGTCCATCTGTGTGGCAGTGATGCCCTTTTCTGTGCCAGTCACCTTGAAGTCCATGTCGCCCAGGTGGTCCTCGTCGCCGAGGATGTCAGAGAGGACGGCATATTTCACGTTTCCGGCATCTGAAATCAGACCCATGGCGACACCGGCAACGGGGCGTTTCATCTTCACGCCGGCATCGAGCAGCGCGAGCGTGCCGCCGCAGACTGTCGCCATTGACGACGAGCCGTTTGACTCCAGGATGTCGCTGACGATGCGGCAGGTGTAGGGGAAGCCGTCGGGGAACATACGTTTGAGCGCACGGTGGGCAAGGTTGCCGTGGCCGATCTCACGACGGCCTACGCCGCGCTGCGGACGCGCTTCGCCCGTGCTGAACGGGGGGAAGTTGTAGTGCAGCAGGAAACGCTCCTTGCTCTGGTTGAGCACGTCGTCGATGATCTTCTCGTCAAGCGTAGTGCCGAGCGTGCAGGTCACGAGCGCCTGTGTCTCGCCGCGTGTGAACACGGCAGCACCGTGAGGACCGGGCAGGTAGTCTACCTCGCACCATATCGGGCGGATGTCCGTGGTCTTGCGGCCGTCCAGGCGTATGCCCTCGTCGAGGACGCAACGGCGCATGGCTTCCTTCTCCACATCGTGGTAGTAGCGTTTCACCATGGCGATGCGCTGCTCTTCGGTATAGTTCTCAAGCTGCTCCTCGGTCATTTCCGGGAGCTGCTCTATGTATTCGTCAACGATAGCGTCAAAGCTGTCGGCTCTCCAGTGCTTGTCGGCGTTGCCGGCATGGGCAATCGCGTAAGCCTTGTCATAGCACTTCTCATGCACGTCGGCACGCAGGGCGTCGTCATTGATTTCGTGGCAGTATTCGCGCTTCACTTCCTTGCCGGCCTCCTTCATCAGCTCCATCTGCGCCACGCAGTGCTTCTTGATTTCAGCGTGCGCCACTTTCAGAGCCTCGAGCAGCTCGGCCTCGGAAACTTCGTTCATCTCTCCCTCGACCATCATGATGTTGTCGTAAGTCGCGCCCACCATGAGCTCGATGTCGGCACGCTCCATCTGTTCGAAAGTCGGGTTGATGACCCACTCGCCGTCGACGCGGGCAACGCGCACTTCGGAAATCGGGCCGTTGAAAGGGATGTCGCTTACCGCAAGAGCGGCAGAAGCGGCGATGCCGGCGAGCGCGTCGGGAGCGTCCTTCTCGTCAGCAGAGTAGAGGGTTACGTTGACGAAAGTGTCAGCGTGGTAGTTGTCGGGGAACAGCGGACGCAGCACACGGTCAACAAGGCGTGATGTCAGGATTTCATAATCGCTGGCACGACCCTCACGTTTGAGGAATCCGCCCGGATAACGTCCGATAGATGCATATTTCTCCTTGTATTCGACTGTCAGGGGCATGAAATCGACGCCTTCGCCCGCCTCCTTGGCAGAGCATACTGTCGCCAGCAGCATCGTGTTGCCCATTCTTACTTCTACCGCTCCATCAGCTTGCTTGGCCAGTTTGCCGGTCTCGATGGTGATGGTGCGACCGTCGGGAAGGCTGATGGTTTTCTTGATTGGATTTACCATAAGTTCTTTATTGTTTTCTTCGCGTATCTCAAAAGCGTATCGTGCACCGTGCGCGACCGCAGTCAAAATTATCGCGCAAAGTTACAAATTTCCAACCGCACACACAAGTTTTACGTTATAAATCACCCTCTTAAAATCACAATGCACCTTGTCGAAGCCCAGCACCTCCGAGATTTCAGGGCACTCGGAGTTCTCCGGCTATATGCAAAAAAGGGT